>CAJXZV010000074.1 GCA_913063835.1 uncultured Eubacteriales bacterium | reverse complement strand
TCGGGGACCCGCCCCCCGGCTGCCCCTACGCGGAGAGGTGTGACGTGGCGACGGCCCGGTGCCGGGAGGAGTTCCCCGGCGAGACCGTCCTCGCCCCGGCCGGAGCGGCCCGCGACCGTGTGGGGGACGGCGGCCCGGCCTACCGTCAGGCCCACCGGGTGCACTGCTTCCACGTCGGACGGGAGGCCGGGACCACATGAGCCGGGACAGACCGGACAAGAACAGACCGGACAAGATCGTCGTGCGCGGCTTGAAGAAGCACTTCCCGGTCGGCGGGACCCTGCTCGACCGGGTGATGGGCACCCAGCCCCTGGTCCGCGCTGTCGACGGGGTGGACTTCACCGTGCGGGCGGGCGAGGTCTTCGGCCTGCTCGGTGAGAGCGGGTGCGGCAAGACCACGGTGGGCCGCCTCGTCCTCGGGCTCGAGGCCGCCACGGAGGGCGAGGTCCTCTACGACGGCCGGCCCGTCACCACCAGGCTCGACCGCCGGACGAGGCGCCGCCTCCAGGTCATCTTCCAGGACCCCCACGCCTCCATGAACCCGGCCATGACCCTCTACCAGGGCATCGAGCACGGGCTCCTGATCCACTTCCGGCTCAGCCCGGCGGAGCGGAAAAGGCGCGTCTACGCCATGATGGAGAAGGTGGGGCTCGTGCCGCCCGAGGCTCTGGCCTCGGCCTATCCGGGGGACCTCAGCGGCGGCCAGAGACAGCGTGCGGTCATCGCCCGGACGATGATCGTGGAGCCGGACTTCGTGGTGGCGGACGAGCCGGTGTCCATGCTCGACATGTCCATACGGGCCAGGATCCTCAAGCTGCTTCTGGACCTCAAGGAAGAGTTCGGCCTGACCTATCTCTTCATCACCCACGACCTGGCCACGGCGAAGTTCGTCTGCGACCGGGTGGGGGTCATGTACCTCGGCCAGCTGGTGGAGGTCGGCGGTGCCGCTGAGGTCTTCGAACGGCCGCTCCACCCCTACACCAAGGCCCTCATCCGGGCCGTCCCGGTCCCGGACCCGAGGCGCCGGACGGACAAGGAGCTCCCCAAGGGGGAGATTCCCGACGCCGTCCGCCCGCCGGCCGGCTGTCGGTTCCACCCCCGCTGTCCCGAGGCCCTGCCCGAGTGCGGATGGGAGCCCCGCGACCTCAGGGACCTCATCGAGCGCCACCTCCTGGAGCTCATAGAGAACGGGGAGGCCCCGGGTGGGCCGGAGGGGGTCGGGCCGCGCGGCGGCTTCGGACTCCCCATGCGGGAGGACGAGGAAGCCCGGGCCCTCATCGTCCCCGACCGTCCCGCCGTCCGCCGTCTGATAGAGGCGGAGCTCGAGGGCGGGACGCCCCTCGCCCGGGCCGTCGAGGACGTGAGGCGCGGCCCCGAGGGCATCAGGGTCACGTTCCGCGAGCCGGCCCCGGTCCCCCAGGTGACCCGGGACGGGCGGCAGGTGAGGTGCCTTCTGTTCCGGTAGTTTCCCGGTCGCCCCCGGGCCGCGGTCACCCGCCGTTGACAGCTGCCACCTCGGCCCGGCGCTTCGGGACGCGGCGGAAGGCGCCGGTCTGGCGGAACCACTCCACCGTGTCGGCGATGGTCTCCCGGAGGGGACGCGGGCGGTAGCCGAGTTCGCGGGTCGCCCTGGCGTGGCTGGCGGCCGAGTTGCTCCTGAGGTAGGCCAGGGAGTCGGTCGTGAAGAGAGGCTCGAGCCGGAACACGCGGCCGAGGAACGACGAGACGGGAGCCGCGGCGTCGGCGAGCCAGGCGGGGACGCGGGCCCGCGGGGCGGGGACACCGGTGACCTCGGACAGGACCGCCAGGAGTTCCCTGACCGTCATCTGCTCGCCGGACAGGAGGTACATCTCCCCCGACCGGCCCCGTTCTGCGGCGGCGATGTGCCCGGCGGCCACGTCGCGCACGTCGACGAAGTCGTAGCCGCCGTCGAGGTAGACCCTCACGCGGCCGCGGACGAAGGCGGTGATGAGCCGTCCCATCTCCGACGGGACGAAATCGTAAGGGCCGATGATGCCCGTCGGGCAGAGGACCACGGTGCCGAGGCCGCCGCCGGCCGCCTGCAGCACGGCCTGGGTGGCCATGGCCTTGGTCTTGCCGTAGGTGAAGGGGATGCGGCCCGGGTCCAGGGGCGTGCTCTCGTCTATCACCGTCCCTCTCGGCGGCTCGACCAGCGCGTGGACTGAGCTGGTGTAGACGAGCCTGGAGACGCCGCAGCGCCGGCAGGCCTCGAGCGCGTTGAGGGTCCCGCCGACGTTGACCTGGTAGAGAAGGTCCGTCCGGCCGGGGGTGATGGAGATGACCGAGGCCAGGTGGTAGACCACGTCGGCTCCCTCGAAGGCCCGGAGGAGGTCGTCGAGGTTCCGCACGTCGCCCCGGGCGACGTCCACCTCGAGTCCGGCCAGGGGGCGGAGGCTCTCGCCCGGCAGGACGAGGCAGCGCACCCTCTCCCCGCGCTCGGTGAGCTTCCGCACGAGGTTGTTGCCGAGGTGTCCCGTCGCGCCCGTCACGACGATCATGAGGCATCCCTCCGGTTCAGGCGGCTTCCGCGGCGGGGCCCCGCCCGTCGGCAGATCGGGCTCAGCCGCCGTCTCCAGGGAGAGCGTGCCGCCAATCTCCAGTATGTCACGTTCACACTCCGTAGTCACGTTCGCGCTCCGCCTGGTTGACCACCTGGTCAACCAGCCTGTATCATGGTTGTGAGGCATCCACCGAACCGGCGAAGGGGAGGTCGAGTGCATTGGCTGTACCCAGCGTGCCCGCCGCCACGCCCGGGGCCGCCGTTCCCGCCATCGAGACGGTCCACCTCAAGAAGTACTACGGGAGGTCGCGCGGCATCGAGGACATCAGTCTCCGGGTCGAACAGGGCGAGATCTTCGGGTTCATCGGGCCGAACGGAGCCGGCAAGTCCACGACCATCCGGACCCTTCTGAACTTCATCTTCCCGACCGCGGGCAGCGCCCGCGTCCTCGGCCACGACATCGTCACCGAGAGCCGCGAGATACGCGAGAAGGTCGGGTATCTCCCCGGCGAGACCGGCTACTACGACGAACTGACGGTGGATCAGCTTGTCGATTACACCGCCCGCTTCTACTCCACCGACTGCCGCCGGCGCGGGGCCGAGCTGGTCGACATCCTCGAGATAGACCGGAAGAAGCCCATCCACTCCCTGTCCCTGGGCAACAAGAGGAAGGTGGGCATCGTCCTGGCTCTGATGCACCGTCCCCGTCTCCTCATCCTGGACGAGCCGACCGCCGGGCTCGACCCCCTGATGCAGACCCGTCTCTTCGACGTCCTCCGCGAGGAGAACGAGCGCGGCACGACCATCTTCTTCTCCTCCCACGTCCTCAGCGAGGTCCAGAAGCTGTGCCACCGCGTGGCCATCATCAAGGAAGGCCTCATCCTCAAGGTCGAGGAGGTCGAGAGACTCAGGGAGAGCCGGCTCCGGAAGGTGCGCATCACCTTCCGCGACGAGCGTCAGGCCGTCGTCGACCTCCCGGGGGCGGTGGAACAGGAGCGCGACGGCCGTAGCGTCCGCCTGCTTTACGGAGGGGACATCAACGACCTGGTGCGCCACCTGGCCGGCCGGGAGCTTGAGAGCCTCTGGGTCGAGGAGCCGACCCTTGAGGAAGTGTTCCTGCACTACTACGAAGCGGGCGGCCGCACCGGAGAGGGCTCCGCGTCCGGCCGCGCAGCGGCAGTTTCTACAGCTCGCTCGGGGAAGGAGGAGAGGTGAGTGAACATCTTCCTCCGCGAACTCCGCACCGGCCGCCGGTCGGTCCTCGTCTGGGCCCTGGTCATCGCCGGCCTCAACGTCCTCATCATGGCCGTCTACCCGTCCTTCGCCGCCGACGCGGCCAGACTCGAAGAGCTCGTGGCCATGTATCCGGAGGGGTTCGCCAAGGCCTTCGGGCTCGACAGGATGAGCCTGGCCGACCCTCTGGCGTTCTACGCGACGGAAGGCTACTTCATGGTCGTTCTCTTCGGCGGCATCTATGCCGCCATCCTGGGGGCGAGCATCCTGGCCAAGGAGGAGGACGAGAAGACCATCGAGTACCTCCTGGCTCTCCCGGTGACGCGGAACGAGGTCCTGACCGGCAAGGTCCTGGCCGTCGTGGCCAACCTGGCCCTCTTCAACCTGATCGTGGCCGTGGTCACCTGCCTCAGCTTCGTGGGCTTCGTGACCCGGGACTACTCGACAGCGACCCTTCTGCTCCTGCTCGCGGCCCCTTTTCTCCTTCACCTCACGTTCGCGGCCCTCTGTTTCTTCCTCTCGCTCTTCTGGACGAGACGGCGGGCCGCCTACTCCATCAGCATCGGCCTCGTCGTGGGGACCTACTTCCTCAACGTCATCGCTCTCCTGACCGACGACCTCCGGTGGCTCGGCTGGCTGTCGCCTTTCAAGTACGTCGACGCGGCGGACATCATCAGCAAGCAGAGTCTCGACGGGCTGTACGTCTTCATCCTGCTGACGGCAGGCGCCGTGGCGGTCGGAGCGACCTACCTTCTCTACGGGAGAAGGGATATCACCGTCTGAGTCAAGACCAGACTCGGACCCGGAACCAGAAGCGGGCTCGGACCCGGGCCCCCCGCCTCTCGGCCGGGGCGCCCGGGGACGGCTCTCCAATTCGGGGAGGTGCGCGGGAGCGGGACGAAGGACCTTCCGTCCGAACCCGCGGGAGGCGGGAAGAAGGGGTTGGGTGAAGGCCCACGGCCCGAGGACCGGCCCGAGGACCTGCCCGAGGACAAGCGCCGCAGGATACTCGACGCGGCCGTCGCCGAGTTCGCCGAGCGGGGCTACGAGCTGGCCTCGACCAACGCCATCACGGCCCGGGCCGGCGTCTCCAAGGGGCTCCTCTTCCACCACTTCGGCACCAAGAAGGACCTCTACCTCCACCTTGTGAACCATGTCGTCGACCGCTACACCGAGAGGCTCTTCAAGGACCTTCCCGAGCTCGACCCGGATATCATCGAGCGCGTCTTCCAGATAGCCCTGCACAAACACCGGGTCCTGCTGGACGAGCCACAGGTGAACAAGTTCCTGATCCGGGCCTTCCAGGAGACACCCGAGGAAGTCCGGCCGGAGATCACGTCTCTTCAGGCCGAGCTTCAGGACAGGAGCAACCGCATCCTGATGGACGGCGTGGATATGAGCAGGTTCCGCCGGGGCATCGACCCGCGCAAGGCCGTCACCCTCGTCACCGCCTGCCTGGAGGGTCTTCAGGAGCGCTTCAAGGAGCGGCTCACCCCAGACCTTGCCGAGCGCCCCCAGGAGGTCGCCCGGATGCTGGGGGAGCTCCGGGAGTACCTCGACATCCTCAGGTACGGGCTCTACGAAAGGGAGGAGGGCGGCGGGCCCACCGACGGGCCGAGGCTGCCTGAAGGTGAGGGGAGGGGCTGTTGATGGGGATGGATGAGCAGAACGGTCAGCCTGTCATCAGTGTGACCGACCTCGTCAAGGAGTACCGGGGCGGGGTGCGGGCGGTGGACGGAGTCACCTTCGAGGTCCGCCGCGGCGAGAACTTCGGCTTCCTCGGCCCCAACGGCGCGGGGAAGACCACCACCATCCTGACCCTCATCACTCTGCTGCGCCCCACGTCGGGGCGGGCCGTGGTGTGCGGCCACGATGTCGTGGCCGAGCCGGACCGGGTGAGGCTGCGCATCGGTTACGTGTCGCAGGACATCGCTGTGGATGACACCCTGACCGGGGAGGAGAACCTCTACCTGCAGGGCCGCCTCTACCATCTCGACCGGGAGACCATCGCGCGGAGGAGTCGGGAGGTCCTCGAGATGGTGGACCTCACCGCCCGGGCCCGCGACCTGGTCATGACCTACTCGGGCGGCATGAGGAAGCGGCTGGACATCGCCGGAGGCCTGATCCACAGGCCGGAAGTCCTCTTTCTCGACGAACCGACCTTGGGCCTTGACGTCCAGACGCGCCGCCGCATCTGGGATTACATCCGCCTCCTGCGTGAGCGCGAGGGAATCACCGTTTTCATGACCACCCACTACATGGAGGAGGCGGACCAGCTGTGCGACCGGATCGCCATCATGGACCACGGCCGCATCGTGGCCATCGGAACCCCCTCCGAGCTCAAGGCGGGAATCGGGGGCGACCTCCTGACGGTTGACATAACGACCGGCCGAAGGGGGACCCGCGACGGCGGAGTCCAGCCCGACGGCGATGGTGGGCTGCAGGACCTCCTGCTGACCGTTCCAGGCATAAAGCAGGCTTCCCGTGCTTCCGACGGACGCTGGGTGCTCGTGGCCGACCGCGGGGAGGAGGCCGCACCCGCGGTCTTGGAGGCCGTGGGACGGCATGGGCTCCGCGTGAACTACCTGGCGATGAAGAAGCCGACCCTCGACGACGTCTTCCTGCATTACACGGGTAGGCAGCTCCGCGAGGATGAGGGTCAGGAAGACTTCAGCCGGAGGCGGACCGGCCTGAGGAGGGCCCGGATGTGAACAGCACGGCGAGGAGCACGGCCACACTGCTTTCCGACACCTGGTGGGTGGCATGGAGGGAGATCAAGCGGTTCCAGCGCCAGAAGGTGAGGATCGTCATGATCCTCGTCCAGCCGTTCATCTGGCTTGCCCTCATGGGCAACATGTTCGAGCGCATGGCCCACGTCCCGGGCTTCCCGGCCGACAGCTACCTCGACTACATGGCCCCCGGAGTGGTGACTATGGTCACGCTGTTCGGCGGCATATTCGGGGGCATGTCCATCGTCTGGGACCGGAGGCTGGGGTACCTGAACAAACTGCTGGCGGCCCCCATCGCCAGGTCGGCCGTCGTGAGCGGGAAGATGCTGGCCGTCGGGCTGCAGACCGCGATGCAGGTGGCCATCATCTTCGTCATCGCCATGCTGATGGGCGTGTCCTTCAGGACCGGCCCGCTGGGAGCGCTGATGGTCATTCTCCTGGCCGTGCTCTTGAGCCTGGTCTTCGCCGGCATCTCCCTCTCCTTCAGCGCGGTGATAACCTCGCATGAAGCGCTGATGGCCGTGGTGAACTTCATGACGATGCCGCTCATGTTCACCTCCAACGCCATGATGCCGCTGTCGTTCATGCCTTCGTGGCTTCAGACAATCGCCAAGCTCAATCCTTTGAGCTACGCGATAAACCCGATGCGGTCGCTCTTTCTGACGGGTTGGAACGTGCAGGAGCTTCTCACCGGTGTGGTGGTCCTCGCCCTGGCCGGCCTGGCTCTCGGCCTTGTAGCGACATGCCTCTTCCGCCGGTCGCTGGCCTAGCCTTGGTAGAGAATCTCCGAGGTGCCGGAGGGCGGCGTGCCGCTCGGTCCCCCCGGAAGGGTTTTCGCCGCGGCCGGCGAACGGAAACGGCGAAAGAGCTGCGCTCCGAGCCAGTGAGCCTTCCGGTCCCTTCGGGGCCGTGGTTCCTGGCCGGTTCCGAAGCGGCGCCGCCCTGAAGGGTCTCGAGAGCCTCGACGGCTCGAGGGACGGCGCCGCGCCGGACGAGGGTGCACCGGGAAACCGGTGTGCCTCCCGTGCTTGGAAAGGAGCCGCGCCCGGTGTGCTTGACCGCCGGTGCCGCAGAGCGCGGCACCGGTTTTGTCTTCCGCGAAGACGGAAGGAGGAGGTCTTCCTAGATGTTCGTGAGACCCGGGAGGACCGGCGTCGTCATCGGCGGGGTGGTTCTCCTCGCCCTGGCCGTCCTGGCCGGCCTTCACCTTTACACCACCGGACGTCCGGTCCTCACTCTGGCGACCACGACGAGCACCTACGACTCCGGTCTGCTCGACGCGCTGGTACCGCCGTTCGAGGAGGCCAACCGCTGCCGGGTGGCCGTGGTCGCGGTGGGGAGCGGACAGGCCCTGGAGCTCGGGCGCGGCGGCGACGCCGACGTCCTCCTCGTGCACGCGCCCCAGGCGGAGGCGCGGTTCATGGAGGAGGGACACGGTTCGGCGCGCCACCCGGTCATGCGGAGCGACTTCGTCATCGTGGGTCCGCCCGAGGACCCGGCCGGGCTCTCCGCTCTGCCGGAGGGCTCGGACGTCACCGCCGCTCTGACGGCCGTCGCCCGCGCGGGCGGAGAGGGGAGGGCGCTCTTCCTCTCCCGCGGGGACGACTCCGGCACGCACAAGAAGGAACTGGCCCTCTGGGCGGCGGCCGGTCTCGTGCCCGGGGGGGCCTGGTACGACGAGGTCGGTTCGGGGATGGGAGAGACCCTGCGCATGGCCGCCGAGCGCGGCGCCTACACCCTCAGCGATCTCGGGACCTACCTGGCCCTGTACGGTCCAGGGACGGCGGGCGCCGGGCGCCTGGAGGTCCTGTTCGAGGGTGACCCGGCTCTGTTCAACCCGTATCACGTCATCGTCGTGAACCCTGACCGGCATCCCGGGGTGAACCACCGGCTGGCCGAGGCCTTCGCCGACTACCTCCGGTCAGACCGGGCCCGCGAGATCATCGGCACCTTCGGGGTCGACAGGTTCGGCCAGCCTCTGTTCCAGGTGCTCGAGGACGAGGGGCCCGATTAGAGCCTCCGGCTCGCCGGCCCCACGTCACCTGCCGGTGTTGTGGGGATGACGGGCGTCGAAGGGAGGACCTGTGGTTGTCCGCCGTTTCGTCATGGTCTGAGCTCGGGGGCATCATCCTCCTGTCGCTCGCCGTCTCGGGGACGGCCGTCCTCCTCGCCTCGGCCGTGGGGGTGCCCCTCGGGTCCCTGCTCGGCCTCTCCCGCTTTCGCGGGCGGCCGCTCCTGGTCCGCGCCACCTACACGCTCATGGGCCTCCCCCCCACGGTGGCCGGCCTCGCCGTCTACATGCTTCTCCGGGCTCCGGGGCCCCTCGGCGGCCTCGGCCTGATCTTCACGCCGACGGCGATGGTCATCGCCCAGTGGGTCCTCGTCACGCCCATCATCATCGGACTCGTGGCCGCGGCCGTCGAGGACAAGGACCGGCGGTTCCGCGAGACGGCCGTCCTCCTGGGCGCCACGCCCTGGCAGGCGCGGCTCCTCGTGCTCCGGGAGGCGCGGCCGGCCGTCTTCGCCGCCGTGGTCGCCGGGCTGGGGAGGGCCATGGCCGAGGTCGGCGCGGTGATGCTCGTCGGCGGAAACATCCGCTGGCAGACCCGGGTGATGACGACGGCCATCCTCCTGGAGACGCGCCGGGGCAACTTCGGAGACGCGCTCGTCCTGGGAGGGGTCCTCCTTGTCATCGGGTTCCTTCTCAACTCCGCCATCCACAGACTTCAGACCGGGGAGGGGTGAGGCGGTGACGCCGAGGGAGGAAGTGATGACTGCCGTCGGTCTCAAGAAGTCCTACGGCGGCCGCCTCGTGCTCGACGTCGAGCGGCTCGACGTCAGGCGGGGTGAGGTCCTGGCCGTCCTGGGTCCGAGCGGGGCGGGCAAGACGACCCTCCTGCGCCTCCTGGCCACCCTTGAGGAGCCTTCGGCGGGGGAGGTCCGCTTCGGGGACCTGGTGTGGGCCGGTGGACTCTCCCCGGCCGACCTTCTGCACTGGCGCCGGCGGCTCTCCTTCGTCCCGCAGAACCCCGTCCTGTTCACGGGGACGGTCCGCTTCAACGTCGAGATGGCCCTCGCCCTGCGCGGCCGGGACGGCCCGGCGGCCTCCGCCGATGTCGAGGCCCTCCTGGACAGGGTGGGGCTCCTGCCCCTCGCCGAAGCCCGCGCCGGCTCCCTGTCCACCGGGGAGGCCCAGAGGGTGTGCCTTGCGCGGGCTTTGGTCACGCGGCCGGACGTTCTCCTGTTCGACGAGCCGACGGCCAGTCTCGACCCGGCCAACGTGGCCATCATAGAGGAGACCCTGCGGGAGGCGGTGCGCTGTTGGCGTCCGGCCGTCGTCATTGTGACCCACAACCTGTTCCAGGCCCGCCGCGTCGCCGACAGGGCGGCCCTCCTCGTGGCGGGGAAGCTGGTCGAGGTCGGGGAGACCGGTCACCTGTTCGACCGGCCGTCCGACCCCAGGACGGCGGCTTTCGTGAGGGGAGAGATGGTCTACTGACGAGACAGGGTGATTTCCGCAAGGTCATCTCTCTGGCCGAGGCGAGGCGTCTTGTCCGCCGGGTCCTTGACCCGGGCGGTCCCCTGGCGACGGGCCGGGACGGCTCTGCCGCGGCGGGTCCAGGCGGCCCTCCCGCGGCGGGCCGGGTCCGGCGGCCGGCC
>CAJXZV010000073.1 GCA_913063835.1 uncultured Eubacteriales bacterium | reverse complement strand
ATACGCAGGCGGCCCTGAGGAGGTTTGCCTGTCCGAGACCTCGGACCCCGCCCCCCACCGCCGACCCCCAGGAACGCCGAAGTCATGACGAATATGGATGAGGAGCCCTTTGTGTCCTTCGACGCGGACAGCCCAGTATCGGACGGGACGACCATGACCATGGAGAACAGCCTGTCTTCCGAACTCCACCACCCTGACCGTTTCTCCCATGCGGAGCGGGGACCCGCCGGCGCACCGCTCCCGGATCGGACCCGTAGGGTCCGTCCGCCCTCCCGAGCAGCCGATGTCCTTGGACGCAAGTGGAGCATCCCCATCATCTCGGAACTGGCCTCAGGCCCCAAGCGCTTCTGCGAACTCCAGGCCACCCTCAAGGGGATCAGCCCCCGGACCCTCAGCGCCCGTCTCCGGTGGCTCCAGAGGGAAGGAGTGGTGGGCAAGACGGCCTTCTCCGAGACCGGTTTCCATGAGGCCTACCATCTCACAGAGAAGGGTCTGGCCCTCCGGCCCGTCCTGCGGGCCCTCCGGGCGGTGGACAGCGCTTGGGCCCGGCGCGAGAGACGCCCGGTGTAGGGCTGTCGCTCAGGCGCTCTCCCGGTCTGCCTGCCGACGCAGCGGCATAGGGTTTGTTCACGGAACTCGGGAAGGCACAGGCGGCAGGGAGGCGGTCCGACCCGTGGGCAGGAAGACCCCCTCGACCGGGATGAGCCCGAGGCGTGGAGACCGTGCCGTCGTTCCCGCGGCCAGGCGCCTGCTCCCGGCTCTGGTGAGCTTCTCGCTCGTGCTCGCCTCAGGAGCGGTCGGCGTCCTTCTCTGGTCCGATCCGCCGCTCGGCCTGTTGCCGCCCGCTTTCGGGCTGAAGGCACCCACATGCGAGCCCAACCGGGTCCTGGTCCTCCGGGAACCTCCGATGCGCGGAAGCGACGTCACAGAACTCCAGCTCGCCCTCAAGGACCTGTCGCTCTACGAAGGACCGGTCGACGGGGTCTTCGGGCGGGCCACGGCTGACGCGGTCTCCAAGTTCAGAGCGCGGCACGGCCTCTCCCCGACCCCGCGCGTGGACTCGGCCTTCTGGCGGGCTCTCGCCGACGAGTGGTGGGCCAGGAAGGGTCGGGACGCCGTCTTGGCCGTGTCCGGCACGCCCCGTCCCGAGGGCGAGATCATGCTGGTCATCGATATCGAGAAGCGCCGACTGACCGTGTTCGCCGACGGGTTCCCCTTCAAGACCTATCCGGTGGCTGTGGGCAGACCCGGCAGTCCCAGCCAGCCGGGCCAGTGGAAGGTCCGGAACAAGGGGGTCAACGTCGGTCCCCCGTTCGGGACGAGATGGATGGGCCTTGACATCCCTTGGGGAATCTACGGCGTCCACGGGACCAACAACCCGGGTTCGATCGGCACGGCCGCCAGCGGCGGCTGCATCCGGATGTTCAACCATCACGTGAACGAGCTCTACGAGTGGGTCTCCATCGGAACGCCGGTCCACATCGTCGCCCCGCACTGGCAGGCTGTGGTGCCTCCGGCCCTCCCGCGGGGCGCCGCCGGGCTCGGCGTCGTCTTCCTCCAGTGGCAGTTGGCCAGGCTGGGTTTCGACCCGGGACCGGTGGACGGGCGTCTCGAGGAGGCGACCGTTGACGCCATCCGTGACCTGGAAGCCTTCTACGGCCTCGAGACGGACGGCATAGCCGATACAGACGTGCTCTGCCTGCTCGACCTGGACCGCTAGGAACCATGTGGAAGGGAGCGGACCCCGTGCGGAGCCGACCACCGGCCCGGACAGACCGCGGCCGGCCGGGCCGCGGCCTCCACCTGTTCCTCCTCGCCGCTGCCGCCGGCCTCACCGGACTCATGCTGGCCGTGACGTCAGCCGCCGCCTCCGGCCTGCTGGCCGAGTTCGTCGGGAGCCTGGGGCTCGGCCGTGCCAGACCCTACGGCTTCGACCCCGAGGTCCCCGTCGACCCTGACCGGCGCTACCACCTCGTGGTCTGGGACTACCGTCTGCCCTTCACCTCCCCGGGTGGGGCTCCGTTCCCCGAGGCGACGGAAAGGGCCATCCGGCGCTTTCAGTCCCGCCACCCCAACGTCACGGTGGACCTCGTCGTCCTCGACCCGGCGGACGGGCAGGAGCAGTTGGCCCAGGCCCTGGCCGCCGGCTACCCGCCGGACGTGTACTGCTCCCCGTTCGGGCCGCCGGCCGTCGGCTCGGCCCTCCAGGTGCCGGTAGGACTCTACCTCGACTACGAGACCTGGGCCCGCTACCACCCTGTGGCCTGGCAGGCGGTGAAGGTGGACGGGACCGTCTGGGCCTGGCCGAGATGGCTGGTCCTGTGGCCCTGGCTGGGGAACGAGACCCTCCTCGAACGGGCCGGCCTCGACGTGGAGAGCCTGGCCCGGGACGGCTGGACCTGGGAGGACCTCGCCGCCGCGGCGGAGGCCCTCTCCGGCCTGGAGCCCGCCTCAGACCGCAGGCCGACCCTCGCCGCCTCCGCGCCGGCCGTGGTCTTCCGCGACCTCCTCTTCACGTGGCACCTCGCGGCCGAGACCGCTCCGGAGCCGGAGACCTTCTGGCTCGGCCCGGCCCCGGCCGAGGCCGCCCGCTTCCTAGAAGAACTCCGCGAGCTCCGGGCTCTCGGCTCCACCGGAACAGGGCGGAACCCGGGCGTCCTCGACTCCTTCGTTCACGGCCGCACCGCCCTCCTCGTGAACCCTTCACCCTGGGCGACCATGTTCCTGGCCGAGGTCGTGCCCAGACAGGACCCCTGGCAGTTCAGCGTCCCCTCCCGCGAGGGGCGGCCGCCGATGGTCCTCCTCCCCGCCCCGGCCCGGCCCGGGTCGGAGTCCCCGGGACCGGTCGTCTGGGTCTCGGCCGCACCCGTGATGGTCTTCCGCCAGGCCCGCTACCGCGGGGACGACAACACCCGCTTGGCCATGGACCTTGCCCGGGAGATCACCCTGGGCACAAGGCCGTGGCTGAGGGACCTCCCCTTCTGCGTCCCGGCCGAGGTCGGCGAGATGGCCGCT
The DNA here is from genome assembly GCA_913063835.1 of uncultured Eubacteriales bacterium. GTDB lineage: Bacteria > Bacillota > Sulfobacillia > UBA995 > UBA9673 > UBA9673. Next base: position 7,613 of record CAJXZV010000073.1, on the reverse strand, counting down.
TGGAGGCTGGGCTCGGAGAGGTTCGGACCGGCGGGCGAGCTGGCCCGGAACGCTCTCGAGCGGCTGGCCTCCCTGCCGGAGGACAGGCTCAGCCTGGCCCTCACGGCCCTGCAGTACGGTCCGTGGGCCCCCGAACCGGGGCGGGATGCGGACGCGGCGCCCTCGCCGGACTCGGCCGTCACACCGGGCACCGCCGCGGGGCACCACGGCTATCTCGGGCCCTTCCTGGGTGAGGTCGTGCAGGCCGTCCTCGAGCTCTGGGAAGGTGACCTGTCCTCCGAGGACCTCACCCGTCTTGTCGGCGGGCACATCCTGAAGGGGCCATGAAGGACAGACGGGGCGGCCGTCTCCGTCGTTCGCGGCGGAGCACACGCCGGACGGGGGCTACCGTCGCTCCTCGTTCGTCCGCGTCACGGTGAGATGAAGCGGCAGGTGCACCCGAAGGGTCGTCCCCCGGCCGGGCTGGCTCTCGACGGTGATGCGCCCTCCATGGGCCTCGACTATCCGCCGGCAGACGGGAAGGCCCAGGCCCGTTCCCGCCTCCTTGGTCGTGTAGAAGGGTTCGAAAATCCTCCCGAGTTCCGAGGGAGGTATGCCGCACCCGGTGTCCGAGACCTCGATGACGACCTCGCCGTTGTCGGTCTTCGCCCGCAGGGAGAGCCGGCCGCCGTGCGGCATGGCGTCCACGGCGTTGCGGCAGAGGTTCAGGATGACCTGCTTGAGCCTTTTCGGGTCGGCCAGGACCTTCGCCTCCGAACCCGTGTCCTCGTAGTCGATGACCACAGGGGGACCCCCGGCGACGAGTCCCCGGGCCAAGAGAGCCGCCTCCGAAAGCAGCCCGTCCACGCTCACCTCACGGTCCGGGGTGATGCGCGGGGCGCAGCTGAAGAGCGAGAAGTCCTCGAGAAGGCCGATGGCCCGGTCGAGCTCGCGGAGAGCCACTCCGGCGTACTTGGGCACCCCGTCCTCATCGGTGAGGGCGAGCTGGAGGAAGCCCTTGACCGCGGCGAGAGGGTTCTTCACCTCGTGCGCCAGGCTCGCCGCCGCCCGCAGGTTGTCCAGGCGCTCCCGCCTGAGAGCCAGGCTCAGCTCGACCGTCCGGGCCGAGAACAGCGCCTGCCCCATCAGGGCCGCCGCGGCCGACGGCGTCCCTGCCGCCGGGAGCACCGCGAGACAGCCGACAGGAACAGCCGTCCGCCCGAGGGGAACGCCGAGCCCGTGAAGCCGACGCCCGCCCCGGCGCCCGCTCTGGACATCCGCCGGGACGAGAGCGACGGCCCCGGTGTGGAGGGCGAGCCCCACCGGGTTCAGGCCCGCCGCCTGGAGGGACAGGACCAGCCCCGGTTCAGGGACCGGTCCCCCGCAGGAAGCAGGCACACCATCCATGACGGCCGTCTCCAGGAGCACCCCCGAGGTCTCGGAGAGCACGACCCACCCGCCGAGCCCGAGAGAGGTCCCGGCCCGCGCCAGAGCCCCCAGGTACTCGCGGCAGGTCCTGATGAGGATGTCGTTCTCCGCCCTGAGGCTGGAGAGGTCGCCAGCGGTCACCTTGAGAGGACCACCCACGGGCCGGCCGGGAGAGAGAACGACCCGTTCGGAACGCCACCGGTCGCGGTCACCGGCGACCTCGAAACCCAGGTCCCGGGCTACGAGCCGGACGGCCTCCCAGGGGTCGGCTTCCGGTCTACCTCTCGCCGCCTGGTTCCTCTCCAAGCTGAGCCACCCCGTTCCTTGACGCCTCAGCAGCGTTTCGGAACTGCTCCCCGATGGCTCATGAAGCGCTGCATCACCACTATCAGATGGTCAAGGCGCTCGCTTGTGTCTCTCACCTTGACGTCTTGAAAGCCGCGGCCGTCCGCGATAGCCTCGGCCAAGGCCAGCCGCAGACGGTCTATCTCCGCGGCGAGAACACGGCTGTCCATGACGGCAGCCGGCCGTCCTGGAGGCGACGTGGGTCGGCCGTCCCTCCCTTCGGTGTCCAGTGTGGTCAGGTACGTCTGGACGTCCAGGAAATCAGAGGCCACCGCCAGGACCCCGGCCGCGTCGGATGCGTCCTCCGGGTACACGCACAGGGCCACGGCCTTGGGTCGGCATGACCGCGGACAGTCCTCACGTGAACAGCCGATGACGGCATGGGGAGGGGAGAGCCCCTCCGCCACCGGCGTTAGGGCCTCGAGGGCCTGAGGCCGGCTCGTCTCAGGCCACACCAGGGCCACCCGCCCGGGGGCGGTGTCGAACCCGAACCCCCATCCGCCCTCACTTCCCCCGGGAAGGGGAACGGGCCTGCCCCTCACCGGAAGACAGGGCCCCACGCACACCCGGCCGAGCCGGAGAAGGGCGATGCTCACAGGCCGCCCGGGAGCCGCCTGGCCGACGGCGGAATCCAGGCACCTGAAGAGGTAGGGGTTGATCCCCAACGGACCGGACTCGTCCTTGCTCTCACCGTAGAGCCGCCTGAGAGCCCGGGTCTCGGCCAAGAGCGCCACCGACAAGGCGACCGCCCCTCCCTGGGCATGAGTCCGGCCCAGTTCCAGGAAACCCTCGTCAAGGCGGCGGCTGTCCCACAGAGGCAGGCTGAAGCTCCGGGGCGGACCTTCCCGGCAGACCGAAGCCACAAGGTCCAGCCTGTCCCCGTCGTCCAAGCACACCACGCACGACTCGAGCGCCAACTTCAGGGCTCCTCCTCGATCCCGGCTTGGGGACGAAAGCGTCCGCAATGGAATGACGAAGGAACCTCTCAGCCATTCTCCTTAGACATTGAGGTGGAAATTCCTGCCGGAAGAAGGAAAAACAGGTGGGGTGAGCCCTACAGGCCTCCAGAGAGGAGTTCAAGAAAGGCGTCTATCCGCGTCACGGTCGGACCGCTGGCGAAGGCCCTCGAATCGACCATGTCGGCCTCGATGATGAGGGTCGGGAGACCGAGTTCGTCCCGCACGGCCCGGGCCAGCTCGTACTGTCCGAGCGAATAGGTCTTGCAGCTCCGGCAGGAGTGGAAGACGACCCCGTCGGCCCTCTGCAGTCTGACCATCCTGAAGAGTCGCTCCTTCCTGACCTCCAGTCCCACGTTGAGGAGAACCAGGGAATACAGTTCGGCCATGGCGTCCAGGGGGTCCCCGACGCGCGCCTCCTTGAAGTCGTAGAGCCCCCAGGCGTCCGTGTAGGTCTCGCCGACGAAGGCGGCCCCCCGCCTGTGGAGGTAGCGGACGAGGTCGAAGTTGTACCAGATGGCGATGTTGTCCCAGACGAGCCGGAACCTCTCCCCGGGGACGGCCCCCTCCCCGCGGCGGACCCGTTCGGAGAGTTCGTCCCGGACCTTGCGGTAGTAGTCCACGCAGGCCTGGGTCCCCCGGAGGGTGACGATGGGGAACAGATTGGTGAACATGTCCAGAGCGGAGGCCGGGGTCGGCGAGTTCCGCCGGAGGACCTGGAGCTCCTGCCACAGCGCCGTGGCCTGGCCGCTCAGGTCGAGGACCTCCCTGAGGCGCCGCTCGAAGGCCTCCCTCGGCGGCCTCCGCCGGCGTGTCGCGCGGAGACAGAAGTCCACCAGGTCCTCGAGCTGGCCTCTGACGTACTCCTTCTGCTCGGGCGTGACCCCGTCGGCAGCGAAGGGCGTGTCAAGGACGAAGAGCGGGCAGCCGTAGTGTCTTGCGACGACCTCCCACCATTTCACCACCACGCCGCAGATGTTCTTGGTCGTCAGGAGGAGGTCCGGCGCGGGCAGGGGCCGGCCTCCGAGTTCTCCGCGCCCGCTGAGCATCGACCCGATGCTGTTGCGGGCGTAGGCGCAGAGGTCAAGGCTGTAGCCGGCCTTCTCGGCCTCCTCGCAGTAGGGGACGGCCGCCTTACGGCTCCCGCACAGCGCCCCGTAGTTCTCCGGGTAGACCGGCAGGATACCCAGAGCCAGGAGAATCTCCACCGGGGCGCCGCTCGTGACCCACGCGACAGGGCGCCGGGTCAGAGGACGCTTGGCCCGAAAGGCGCCGAGATAGTGCCTGAGGATGAGCCGCTTGAGCTCCGAGTCCACCTTGAGCCTGCGGTCGGGCATGGTCGCCGTCTTCATCCGGCCCTTCCCCCCTCCATCGCCTCGCGGAGGCCTTCCGCGAAGGCCTCGAGGCGTGTCAAGGCCTGGCCCCTTGAAAGGGCCCCCTGTTCGACCTCGAGAAGCAGGCTCGGGTGTCCCGCCGAGCCCAACCGGTGCCGAAGCTCCGGATAGTCGAAGGCGTGGGGGTCGCAGAACTTCTGCAGGAGAAAGACGACCCCGTCCACGTCGTGCCGAGCGGCCTCATCGCAGACGAACGCGAAGCGCCTCTCCGGAGGGTGCTTGGTCGGACAGGGGACCCGGCCGAGATACAGGGCGGCCAGACGGGCCAGGGCCGGCCCGAGGCCGCTCTCGGCGTCCGGCCGGGCTTCTGTCCCGGCCCCGAAGGCCAGGGCCCGGCCGCCGAGGCACAGGTCGTCGGCGGCGATGTCCAGACCGGCCTCCTCGATGAGCCGCAGAGGTCCTTCCGTCTCGAGGAAGCCGCCGGTGACAAGGACACGCGGCCGTGAGCCGGCCCCGTCGCCCGGCAGAGGATTCGCCTCGACGACGGCCTCAAGGTCGGCGGCCAGGGTGTCAAGGTCCCTGGCGGCCTCCCCACGGTCGAGGACGGTCGCTCCTCTGGCGATGGCGATGAAGGTCGAGCCGGGCAGGATGTCCGGCCGTGCCGAACGCACCGCCGCCAGCCGGCCCAGACCGGCCCTCACCGCGGCCGTGAGGCGGGCGGCCGCCTCCAGGCTCTCCCCTGTCACCGGGCGCCCGCCTTCGACAGCCTGCAGTGAAACGGCGAACCTGGACAGCGCCGCCCTCGTGTAATCCTCGACCCCCCTCCCCTTCAGCCGGGCCGGAAGGTTCAGGAAGTGGAAGAAGGTGCCGCGGGGAGCGTGGATGCGCCATGATTCGGCCACCGCCCGCAGGGAGTCGCAGGTGTAGGCGAAGACCACCCCGGCGACCTCGGAACCCGTGAGGGTCAGGAGGCCGTCGAGACAGGCCCGCGCGAAGGAGCAGGCGAAGCTCTGGAGCCGGCTGTCGGCCGGGCCCACCGGCCCGGGCCTGCCTCCCAGCCTCACCGGGTGCAGGCCCGCGGCGAGGATGACCTCCTCGGGCACGTAGCCGCAGACGTAGCCGACGGCCGGGCCCGCGCCGGCCGCACGCCGCCCGCGCAGGTAGGATACCGGGTCTGCCCCCGCCCGGACGAGCCTTTCGAGGGCCGCCCGCGCCGCCTCCCCCGCCGTGCGGCAGGGCGGAGGGCCCGCCGCGACCGACGCCCCGTTCAAGAGCCCTGACCTCCCTCTGACTGCCGGAACATCCTGTCGAAGAGGCCCGTCGCCCGGCCGGACGGGACCTCCATGGCCCCTTCGGTACAGAGTTCGGCACAGCAGAAGCAGGAGATGCACTTCGAGGCGTCCACGACCGGGTAGGGGTCGAGGGTGATGGCCTCGGGCGGACAGTTCTCCGCACAGTCCCCGCACATCACGCAGAGGTCCTCGTCGACCACGGGGGTGAGAGAGCCGAGCTCGACCAGTAACTCGGCCTGCTCCTCGATGGAGACGCCGATGGTGCTCGGGAGGAGGAAGTCGGGGATGGGTTCGACCTCGACCGGCCGCCCCTCCCCGTCCATGACCCGTATCTCCTCGGGCCGGAACCGGCCCAGAGGCTTCTTCCCCTGCTCCTCCCGCTCGGCGGCCTTCTGGAAGAGCCTGACCTGCATCGGGTCGAGACCCATCATCCGGGTCAGAACGGCGTCGACGGCGAGCCCGTCGCGGCCGGCGATGAGCCTGCCGAGGGGGCGGGGCCGGCCGTGGGTCGGCCCGTTCCCGTCCATGAAATAGAGGGCGTCCACGATGTGGAGGTCCGGAACGCGGAGCTCGTAGATATCGAGCAACATCTCGGCGAAGCGGCCGCGGGAGAAGGCGGCCAGGTGGAGCCTTGCCTTGTTCGTCCCGGCGATGTAGCCGAAGCAGTTCTTCACCGCGCCGGTGAGTGTCGTCAGCATGTGGGTCTTGAATACGGGCAGGTTCACGACCACGTCGGCCTCGAGGATGAACCTCGAGACCACGAACTTGTCCGTGAAGCGGCAGGAGGTCTCGACCTCCACCACCTCTTCCGACAGGTTGCGGAAATGGCCGCCGGAGGCCCTCGCGATCCCCGTCACCTCGGCCGTGTGGAGGGAGTTCCGCTCGACACCGCCGGGATTGTCGCCGACATAGGGGTGGCCGTGGAGGTCCTTCACCACGTCCACGACGGCCTTCACCAAGGTGGGGCTTGTCGTGACGTGCATCTCCGGCGGCACCGGAGCCAGGATGTTCGGCTTCACCAGGACGTCCTTGTCGGCGACTCTGGTACCGGTCAGCTCGAAGATGCGGCCGACGGCCTCCCGGAGGGCCTCGAGTTCCGGGTCCGGCCCCCCGAGGTCGATGATGTAGACGTCGCTCTTGTCGTCCGGTTTCATGGACGGCTCACCTTCCTTCCCCTGCCCTTCACGTGGCAGGCCTGCTCGGCGCCCGGGGGGCGCCCTGCAGACCCCGTGGGGAGCTTCACGAACTTTCTCTAAACACCCGGCTTCCTTTCGACAGCGCGGGAGCGGTGACCTTCCGATACCCGAAAGGCCGGAGGCCCGCTGGGGCCCCACGCCCCTGTGAAGATCGAGTGCGGGCCCTTCTCCGAGTTGGCACGTTCAGGGTAACATCCCAGCCTGTTCCTGAATAGACAATGAAGCGGTCGGCCTCGGACCCGCCGTCCGGGAGAGAAGGGAGGGAAGAGTACGCCCCTTACACCGAGCCGCTCCCGGGTCCGACCGGCCGCCGGGACCCTGCCCCGGAGGGAGCGGACAGCCTCTCAAGGGAAGCGACAGCGAACGACCAAGCGGAGGTGTCGATGATGGCAAAACGGCTTCTTGCGCTGGCCCTCGTCTGGACCGTCGCGGCCTGCCTGGCCCTGCAACCGGCGCCGGTCCTGGCCGGAGTACCGACCGTCCCCGAGCCGGAGGCGGCGGGCGCCCCGAGGCTCCTTGACCTCGACGGCAACAAGATATTCGACAGCCTCGACAAGGTCCTCGGTCGGGCCGGCCCCGGCAAGAGGATTCCGGTCATCGTGGTCTTCGAGCGGCAGGTGGCTCCCGCCGAACTCGGGTTCCTCGGGCCGTTCAAGGTGAACCACACCTACGATAACTTCCCCTTCCTGGCCCTGAGTCTGACGCCGGGACAGGTGAAGGCCCTCGCGGCCCTACCGTTCGTGGAGCAGGTGGAGTTCGACGAGGAAGTCCGGGTCTTCATGGACACCGCCTCCCACTGGTTCGGAGTGTCCAAAGCCCGGGCCGACTTCGGGCTCACCGGTGACCGTGACGGCGCCGAGAGGACCTACACCAAGGACGACATCGTGATAGCCGTGCTCGACACGGGCATCGACCCGGGTCACGTGGACCTCGACGGAGGGAAGATCATCGCCTGGAAGGACTACATCAACGGCCGGTCGACGCCGTACGACGACCACGGCCACGGCACTCACTGCGCCGGCATCGCCGCCGGTGAGGGTGACGGCAATTCCGCTTACCGCGGAGTGGCCCCCGGCGCGGCCT
>CAJXZV010000072.1 GCA_913063835.1 uncultured Eubacteriales bacterium | reverse complement strand
GCCTCCTCCGGCAGGAGGTCGAAGAGGACGGCCTGTTCCGAGTCGAGGAGCGGGGCGTAGGCGTCGACGTTCTCGGGCGAGGTCCCGGCCTCCAGGAGACCGAGGTCGGTCCCGATGCGCTCGCCCAAGCGGCGGGCCGCCTCCAGGCGCCCCTGCCGCTCCAGGGTCCGGACCGCCCTGTCGAGCTCGGAGCGGAGCCGCCTTGCTAGTCCGTCGGCCTCCCCGGGGCCCAGGACCCACTCGCGCGCAGGCCCTATCCCGGCCTCCTCGACCTCACCGGTCGACCTCTGCGTCTCCGGAGAGAAGGAGCGTATGGAGACCACTTCATCACCGGCGAACTCCACACGGTAGGGCTCGGTCCGGGTCGGCGGGTAGACGTCCACGATGCCTCCCCTGAGGCTGAAGTCCCCCGGGGTCTCCACCAGCGGCACCCGCTCGTAGCCGGCGTCTGCCAGGGCCCGGGCGAGGTCGTGGGGCCCTGAGCCGGACCCGCGGCGGACGGTGAAGGAGCATCGGGCCAGACGAGAGGGGGAGGGAACGAGGCCCGCGGCCGCCTCGACCGGGGCGATGACGACGAGCGGCTCCCGTCTCTGCAGGACGTCGAGGGCCCTCAACCTCTGCGCCCGGGTCTCGCCCGAGCGGGCCACGACCCCGACCGGCACCGGGTCCGCGGCCGGGAAGAGGACGACCGCGTCCTCGCCCAGCCAGGTGACAAGGTCGGTCTCGACCCGCCTGGCCGCCTCGAGGTCGACGCACACGTAGACCGAAGGCAGGCCGGTCGACAGGTGCAGAGCCGCCGCGAGGAGCGTCTTGACCGACCCTCCGACGCCGAAGACCATTTGCGCCGTGCCGGGGCCGAGGCCTCGGGCAAGGGTCTTCACTTCCGGCAGGCGGCACACTTCCGCCAGGACCCTCTCGAGGGGGCTTCCGCCCGCGGACGGCGCCGCTGACACAGTCAAGACCGGGCGCCCACCCTTCCCATGACCAGAGCGTTCCACCCCATGTGCAGGAGATAGGCCGCCGCGACCCCGGCGGGCCAGTAGCCGGTGGCGGCGTGGACGGCGCAGGTGACCGCCCCGAAGAGGGCGTGCCCCACGAGACTGCACAGACCGGCCGCGGCCCGGCGTCCCGGCCCCGCGCCGGAGCCGGAGCGCCGGCCGGCGAAGAGGTCGTAAAGGGCCTCGAGCCACCCGAAAGCGACATGGGTCGCCAGGACCGGAGCGCCCACAACCAAAGCCGCCCCGGTCTTGAAGGACTCCTCGAGCCCAGGGGCCACCAGCACGACGGTCCTCCCTCCGCCCCTTGTGCGTGAGAGGCGGTTCGTGACGTAGGCTCCGGCCGCGGCGGCGGACGCGGCCGCGATGGACAGAAGCACCGAGACGATCAACAGGTCACCGCGTTCCCTGTCCCGCCTTCCCGGACCCCGGCGCCGTCGGACCCGTTCCGGCCTCCGGCGCGGCCGGACCTGTCCGGGCGGCGGTTGAACCGGTTCATCGCCGTCTCCACGCCTTCGGCCAGGACCACGGCCACCGCATCGGCCGCGCATCGGGCGGCCCGGGCGAGAAGGTCGGCCTCCTCGCCCGAAGGGCGCCCGAGGACGAACTCCACGGGGTCGACCCCGGGAGGAGGCCGGCCGATGCCGACCCGCACCCTGACGAAGTCCTCCGAGCCAAGCTCCTCGATGACGGAGGCCACACCGAGATGCCCTCCGCTCGAACCGCCGAGCTTCACCTTCACGCGGCCCGGAGCGAGGTCGAGGTCGTCATGGACGACGACGAGGTCTTCCGGGGACCAGGAACGCCCCTCCAGACGGGCCCGCACGGCCGCCCCGCTCCTGTTCATGTAGGTGGTGGGGAGGAGCAGGACGAGGCCCTGCCCTTCATCGTCCTCGGTCGCGCTCACCAGACCGAGGCGGCCGCGACGGAAGGAGGGCAGTCCGAGCCTCCGGGCCAGGAGGCGGACGGCGAGGTAGCCCAGGTTGTGCCGGGTCTCGGCGTAGCGGGGCTCAGGGTTGCCCAGGCCGACGACAAGCTTCATCGTCCAGCGCCCCCTCCCGACCAACAAGCGAGGAGCGCAGCGGAACGCCGCGCTCCTCGTGGGTTGTTCGTGTCGTCTGCCGTTACTCCTTGGAGGCCGGCTCCGCTCCGCCTTCTGCGGCCTCGGCCCCTTCACCCTCGGGCGCCGCGGCCTCCTCCGCCGCTTCCGCCTCTTCTTCCTCTCCAGCCACCATCTTCGGAGGCACGACGGCCACGACGACGGAAGCGGGATCACCCAGGAACCTCACGCCCTCCGGCTCGGGGAGGTCACCCAAGGTCACGGTGTCGCCGATCTCCTTGTCGCCGATGTCCACGGTGATGTGGTCGGGGAGGTCTGTCGGCAGGCACTCGACCTCGACCTCCCTCATCTGGTGTTGGACGATACCACCCCGCCTCGCCACGGCCTCCTCGCCGACCACGACCAGACGGACGTGGGTCCTCATCTTCTCCTTGAGCGATATCCGCTGGAGGTCGGCGTGGATGTAGCGACCGCGGACAGGGTCGGACTGCAGGTCGCGGATGATCACCGTCGGCGACTCGTCGGCGGTCTCACCCTCGATCTCGAGGCGGATCAGGGCGTTCCGCCCCGCGGCGCCGGCCAGGATACGCTCGAAAGCCTTCGTCTCGACCTTGAGCGGGCGGCTCTCCGTGCCTCCCCCGTAGAGGACCACGGGAAGGAACCCCTCGCGCCGGAGCCGCTTGGTGACCCCCTTCTGCGGCACGCGCGGACTCGCCTTGAGGCTGAGCAACTCCACGGTTCTCTCTCCCTGACCGGGCCGGCGGGGGACACCCCACCGTCACCCGGAAATGAACGCGTTAATATTATCCCGACCACCCGTACCTGTCAAACCGTGACGGTCAGCTCCAGGCAGGAACGGTCACCCCCAGGAAAAACACTCTACCGACGCCCGCCGGAACCCCGGCGGGACTCGACCCGCGGGAGTGATCCGTCTTGACCCTGGCCGCCCCCGGCGGCGCCGACAGGCCGCCCGTCATCGATTTCCACGCCCATTTCCCCGTCGGCCGCTGGCGCCGCGAGCTCCACCCGATCACCGCCGAGTACGCCCGGCGCCGGGCCCAACGGATGCGGCGCGAGTGGGACTTCCCTGAACCCGACCGGGCCCAGGAGCCCCCGCTCTCCGTGGAGGAGGCGGCCGACCGCTGGGCGGCCGAGGTGGACCGCTACGGCCTCGAGCGCGTCGTCTTCGTGACCGGCCGGGACAACGACACCCTCGCCTCCGTCGTGGCGAGGCACCCGGACAAGTTCGCCGGGATGGCCCACCACCCCCTCGACACCCCGGGTGCCGCCGGCGAACTCAAGAGGGCCGTCGAGGAGCTCGGCCTGGTCGGTTACAAGCTCATCGCCCCCTTCGTCCAGCACCCCTTCGAGGACAGGGCCTATGAGCCCGTCTGGGAGTACGCCGCATCGCGGCGGCTGCCCGTCCTCATCCATTTCGGGCTCCTGGGGCACGCGGGGGGCCTCGTCCACCACCCGCGCCTCAACCCGCTGACCCTCTACACGGTGGCCTCCCGCTACCCCGAGATACCCTTCATCATCCCGCACTTCGGAAGCGGGTACTGGGGCGAGGTCCTCCAGCTCTGCTGGAGCTGCCCCAACGTCTACGTGGACACCTCAGGCTCGAACCAGTGGGTCCGCTGGATGCCCTATCCCCTGTCCCTGGAGGACCTGTTCCGAAAGGCCTACGAGACCATCGGACCCGAGCGCATCGTCTTCGGGACCGACTCGAGCTGGTTCCCCCGCGGCTTCGCCTACCGCTATCTCCAGGACCAGCTCCGGGTGTGCTACCAGCTCAATCTGCGGGACGAGGACATCGCCGCCGTCTTCGGAGGGAACGCGAGGAGGCTCGCCGGGGTCACTCGAAGATCTTGCTAACGGAAAGGTCCTCGTGGATGCGGAGGATGGCCTCGGCCAGGAGAGGGGCCACGGACAGGACCTTCAGGCGGTCCTCCGGCCACGCCTCCTCGAGCGGGATGGTGTCGGTGACAACGATCTCTTCGATGGGGGCCCCGAGGAGGGTCTCCTTGGCCTTCCCGGAGAAGACGGGGTGCGTCCCGCACGCGTAGACGGCCACAGCCCCCCTCTCGACGAGGGCCCGGGCGGCGTTGGCGATCGTCCCCCCGGTGTCGACGATGTCGTCCACGATCACGGCCGTCCGGCCCCGGACGTCCCCGATGACCGTCATGACCTCGGATTCTCCGGGCTTGGGATGTCTCTTCTCGATGATGCCGAAGGTGGCCCCGAGACGGTCGGCCAGGTTCCTCGCCCTTGTCGTGCCTCCGACGTCCGGCGAGACGATGATGATGTTCTCGAGGCCCTTGGCCTCGATGTATCCCGCCAGGAGGGGCAGAGCCGTCAGGTGGTCGACCGGGATGTCGAAGAAACCCTGTATCTGGCCTGCATGGAGGTCCATGGTCAGGACGCGGTCGGTCCCGGCGACGGTGATGAGGTTGGCCACGAGTTTGGCCGTTATCGGCTCCCGCCCGCGCGTCTTGCGGTCCTGTCGGGCGTAGCCGTAGAACGGGACCACGGCGGTTATCCGTCTGGCGGACGCACGCCGCAGGGCGTCGACCAGGATGAGGAGTTCCATCAGGGTGTCGTTGGGCGGCGAGCACGTGGGCTGGATGACGAAGACGTCGTCACCCCGGACGCTCTCGTTGATGATGACCTGTATCTCCCCGTTCTTGAACCGGGACACCTCGCCCTCGCCGACCTTGAGCCCGAGGTGACGGGCTATCTCCTCGGCCAGAGGCACGTTGGCGTTGCCCGTGAATATCTTGAGCTGGCCGCTCCCGAACCTGCCCACCGGACTCAACCCTCTCCCCCTGAAGTGCCGTTCCCGTCGCCCCCGGTCTCCTGTCCGGCCGAAGGGATGGCCTCGTCGGACCCCCCGGCTCTGGACTCCCTGGACCTCCCGCGGGCCCTGGAGGCCGCCGACGACGAGACGGTACCCGGCCGGCGCCTCTCGACCCACCCCTCGATATTCCTCTGTCTGGCCCGGGCCACACCGAGCGCACCGGGGGGCACGTCGTGGGTCACGGTGGAACCGGCCGCCGTGTAGGCGCCGTCGCCGATGACGACCGGAGCGACGAGATTCGTGTTACAGCCGACGAAGGCCCCTTCACCGATGACGGTCCGGTGCTTGGTCACTCCGTCGTAGTTCACCACCACCGCGCCGGCGCCGATGTTGGCCCCGTCCCCGACGTCGGCGTCACCGACATAGCTGTGATGCTGTATCTTGACCCGGGCTCCGACCGACGAGTTCTTGACCTCGGCGAAATTGCCGATGCGGGCCTCCTCACCGATGGTGCTCCCCGGTCGCAGGTGGCTGAAAGGCCCGACGCTGGCCCCCCGGCGGAGCTGGCTCTTCTCCACGACCGAGACCCACACCCGGCACCCGTCCGCCACGGTCGAGTCGACGAGGACCGCCCAGGGGCCGATACGGCAGCCGGACCCGACCCGTGTCGCCCCCCGGAGGTGCGTCCCGGGCTCGAGAACCGTGTCCCGTCCGACCTCGACCCCCCAGTCGACGAAGGTCGAAGCCGGGTCGACGACCGTGACCCCGCCGGCCATGAGCTCCTCGAGGATCGCCGCCCTCTTGAGACGCTCGGCCCGGGCCAGTTGGGCCCGGGTGTTGACTCCCTCGACCTCACCCGGGTCGGCCGCGGCCACCGTCTCCACCCTCCGGCCGTCCTGCAGGAGAAGGGCGATGACGTCCACGAGGTAGAGCTCACCGGCCCTGTTGTCTCGGGTCAGCCGTCCGAGGTAGGGGAAGACGTCCGGGAGACGGAAGCAGTAGACCCCGGTGTTGACCTCTTTCGTCTGCCTCTCCTCTGCTGTGGCGTCGGCCTCCTCGACGATACGCGTGACGGCTCCCCCCGCACCGCGGATGATACGACCGTAGCCCGTGGGGTCGTCCAGGACGGCGGTGAGGACCGTGGCCGCCGCCTCCGCGGCGCGGTGGCGTGAGACGAGGCTTCTCAGGGTCTCCACGCTGAGAAGGGGGGTGTCACCGTACAGCAGGACCAGGTCCGCGTCCTCGCGGCCGAGGGCCTCCTCGGCGGCGAGAAGAGCATGTCCCGTCCCGAGCTGCTGCTCCTGGAAGGCATAGGTCACCTGGTCTCCGAGGCAGGCCCTGACCGCCTCCGCCCGGTGTCCCACCACGACGACGATCCGCTCGGGCTCGAGAGCCCGAGCGGTGTCGACGACATAGCCGACCATCGGCCGCCCCGCCAGCGGGTGGAGGACCTTGGGCAGGTCGGACCGCATCCGCTTTCCGTGGCCGGCCGCCAGGACGGCGACCTTGAGAGGCCTTGCCGGCAAGACGCTCCTCCCCTGTCCGCCCAGCTAGTCGAACGCATCAGGCCGGTCGCATGTATTCTGTCCGGCCGGACGAAACCCTGCCCTGCGTGGGACGCGGGCCGTGCGGTCCGCCCCACCCCCGCCGGCACCGGGGGTGGGGCGTCCGCCACCTTCTACCTGGTCCTCCTGCTGACTCCTCTTGCTGCTCCCTCGGACGGGCACCGGCGGCCTGTGCCGGTGCCATCGAACCGCGCCCGCTTCAGCGCTCCGGGCTACGCCTCGGCGGCCTCCAGAGCGAGGGCCTGCGCCTCGCTGTAGGCCTTCAGGACGGCCGATTGGATGCGCTCACGGGCCTCGGAGGTTATGGGGTGGGCGATGTCCCTGAACTCGCCCTCCGGGGTCTTCCGGCTGGGCATGGCCACGAAGAGCCCGTTGTGCCCTTCGACGACCCGCACGTCGTGGACCACGAACTCGCCGTCGAGCGTCACCGAGGCCACCGCCTTCATCCGCCCCTCGGGGTTCAGCCGCCTCACCCTGACATCGGTCACCTTCACGCCCATCCACCGCCCTCTTGGCAGGAATTGCCTGGGGGAGTGGGAACATTCTCCTCCCAGGGGCCGATTCCTCCCGGACACCCCTCACACGGGGGCCTCGGGGCGACCGGCCACGGCCGCGAGGGCCGGGCCGGGCACGACCGAGACCACCCGGCGCCTCTCGTCCACCCCCTGCAGGACGGTCAGGGCGAGGTAGTCGTCGACGAGCTTCTGGGAAGGTTCGGCGGTCGCGGTGAGGATGCCGACCGACAGCACCCTGGCCCCGAACTCGCCCATGAGCTCCATGAGGCCGCGCACCGTCCCGCCGGCCCTCATGAAGTCGTCGACGATGAGGACCTTCGCTCCGGCCTCGAGGGCCCGGCGCGGGAGGGACATGGCCTGGATGCGGCCTGTCGAGCCGGAGACGTAGCTGATGGAGACGGCCGACCCTTCCGTCGCCCTGAGGTCCCTCCTGGCCACGACCAGCGGTACGCCCAGGCACCTGGCCGTCATGAGGGCCAGGGGGATGCCCTTGGTCTCGACGGTCACCACGTAGTCGGCCCCGAGGGCCCCGCCGCCGGGGGGCGCCGGCCGGTCTGGAGCCGTCAGGCGGGAGCGGGAGAGGGAGAAGAGGAAGGCGAAGGCCCGGCCGAGCCGGCTCGCCCAGACCGGGGAGAAGATGATGTCGGTCATGTAGATGTAGCCCCCGGCGACGAGACGTCGGGGGTCGGAGAGCTCCCGGCACAGGGCGGAGACGACGCGGCAGGCCTCCTCCGGGCCGAGAGCGGGGATGAAACGCACCCCGCCGCCCGCCCCGGGGGTGGTGACGATGTCGCCGAGACCCTGGGCCCGCAGGGCCTCGCGGATGACGGCGAGGTCCTCGCTCAGGCTCGACCGCGACGCGTCGAGGCGCAGGGCAAGCTCGGCCAGGGTGAACAGGCGGCCGGGGTTCTGGTGGAGCAGGGCCGTTATGGCCGCCACCCTTTCCGCACGGCGGTGTCTGGAGCCCACGCTTCCCCTCCGTCTACCGGGCCCGCTCCCGCTCGAGCAGGGCCGTCACCAACTCGAGGTCCTCAGGCTTGTCCACGTCGATGCCTATCTCCGGCCAGGGCACGATGACCGCCCTCGCCTCCAGCCCGAACGTCCTGCCCACGTGGGCCTCGAGGCCGGCCACGTCGAGAAGGCCGAAGACGAGCCTCAAGATGAACGACAGGCCGAGGGTCTGCGCCATCCTGAGAGGGTTCTTCCTCGCCTTGATCAGGGCTCTGGCCGTGGCCTGCTCACGCTCGACGGCCGCCCGGTCGGCGAGGAACAGGTTGCCGCCGGTGAAGGTGCCGCCGCGGAGGGTGGCGTAGGTCCGCCGGGTGTCCGGGAACCTCTCTTCCATGACCGACCTCTCGATGATGGGATAGAAGACCTCGCCCCCGAGTTCGAGACACCTCCGGACGAGGCCGTCGACGATCTCGGGGGTGATGAGCGGCACGTCGGCCGTGGCGAAGAGGACCAGGCCGGGCTCAACCTCCGAGCCGGCGGCGAGGTGCCTCGACCCGATGAGAGCGCTTTCCAGGATGTCCTCGCCGTGGGGCACGACCTCCACCCCGAGGCCGGCCAGGGCCTCCTCCAGCTCGGGCTTGGGACCGACGACCACGACACGGCCCACGCTCGCCGCGTCCCGCAGGGCCTCGACCGGGTAGCGGACGAGGGGCTTTCCCGCGACCCTGATAAGGGCCTCCCAGGGCTCGTCCGACATTTCCCGCAGGACTCCGTCATTGGGGGCCCCGGCAAGGACCACGGCATCGACCACGCCCTTCTCCGGGCTCGGCATAGGCTCTCACTCCTTCAGAAGGGTTCAAGAGGATTCGCCGCCGCCCCCCGCCTTTCCCCCGGCAGGCCGGAAAGGAGGGGGACGAAGGTCACCCGTCCGGAGAGCCCGGGCGGCGCGTCACGGCCGGCACGCCGGGCCGCCGCCGAGGCTTCGTCCATGTCACGGGCGAGGCCGAACACCGTGGGGCCGCTGCCGCTCACCGCGGCCCCGACGCATCCGGATTCGCGCAGGAGCCTGGTCAGGACTTCGACCTCCGGACAGAGAGAGACACAGGCCGCCTCGAGGTCGTTCCGGAGGAGAGGCCCGGCCCGTTCGAGGTCGGCGGCGGCCAGGGCGTCCAGGAGCGCCTCCAGCCCGCGCTCCGGGTCGTCGGCCCCCGGCGGAGGCGCCTCACCCCGCTCCCTCAACCGGTCCAGTTCCCCGTAGACCTCAGGCGTCTGGAGACGGGAGGTCGTGAGGGCCAGCACGAGGGGGAGCCGCGGGGCGGCCGGCCGCGGCAGGACGACCTCGCCCCGGGAGCGGCCGACGGCACGACCGCCCCGGACGAGGAAGGGAACGTCCGAACCGAGCCGCGCCGCCAGCTCGAGGAGGTCCGCCGTGTCGAGGGGGTGGCCGTAGAGCCTCTGCAGGGCCCGGAGGACGGCGGCGGCGTCGGCGCTCCCTCCGCCCAGCCCGGCGGCGGGAGGCACCCGCTTCTCTATGCGGACCTCCACGTGGGCCGGGCCGACAGGACGGCTCGAGGCGCGGCCGCCACCCGGCCCGGGGGCGGCCCCGGCGAGGGCCTCGGCGTAAAGGAGGGCGGCCCGGCCGGCAAGGTTCTCGGTGTCCCGGGGCAGCTCCCAGCCTGACGGGAGCCCCGGCCCTCCCCCGGAGACGCGGAAGCGCCAGCGGCCGTCCGGAGCCGGCCGGAGGGTCACGGTCACCTCGTCCTGCAGGGGAACACTCTCGTAGAGGGTCAAAAGCTCGTGATAGCCGTCGGCGCGGCAGGGGCCGACGGCCAGGAAGAGATTCACCTTCGCCGGGGCCGGCTCGGTGGTCCGGGCCTCGGGCCGGTGGCCGCCGGGTCCGACCGTGGCCGTGGGAGTGCGTCCGGGCACGGGGTGTCCTCTCTCCCCCCGGCCCTATCATAAGCGTGGGGGAGGGGACATCTCAACACGGTCCGGAGAAGACCCGTCCCCGCGGGCGACAGACGCCCGCCGCGTGCGCCGGAGGGAGGCCCGACCCGAGCCTCCCCCGGCGAGGACGGCCGGGTCCAGGGGACGGGCCTTCCTCGCCCGGAGCTCCTCCACCAGGGGGTCGAGCTTCTCGTAGAAGACGATGACCCAGTCGCCCGCCCCGGCCAGGTCCAGGGCCCGCGAGAGGGCCGCCCTCTCGTCGAGGACCACCTCGACCCGGGCCTCGGAGAAACCCGTGTCGAGGACCCCCCGTAGGAAGAGGGAGGCCACCTCGCCCCTGGCCCGGCCGCGGGTGTCGGCGTCCTCCTTGATGACGAGACGGTCGGCCGCCCGGGCGGCGATACGTCCCATCTCCAGGAGATGTTCGTCCATCCGGTCCCCGGGCGCGCCGATGACGGCGTAGAGGGTGCCCGGGCACAGGCGCCGCGCGGCGGCCAGGGACGCGGCGTAGGCCGCCCGGTTGTGCCCGTAGTCGAAGGCGACCATGACGCGACCGTCGAGGCGGTAGAGCTGGAACCGTCCGGGATTGGCCTCGTAGCCCGCCCCGGGGCGCCCGAAGGCCCTCAGCCCCTTCCGGATGGCCGTGGCCGGTACGCCCATGCACCAGGCGGCCGCCACCGCGGCGACGACGTTCTCCACGTTGAAGGTGAGGAGCCCCCCGAGGGTGAGGGGCGCATCGGAGAGCCGGGCGACCGTCTTGGGACCCCGTCCGGCGTCGGCGACGACACGGTCACCCGAGAGATAGACGGCCTTCCCCCCCTGCTGGAGGTGCTTGCGGACGACAAGGTTGCCCGGGTTCC
>CAJXZV010000071.1 GCA_913063835.1 uncultured Eubacteriales bacterium | reverse complement strand
AGGGGGAGAGGGACGGGGGAGAAGGGGGAGGGGCCGGGATACGCGGTCAGCTAGACGTTGAACCTGTAGTGGATGATGTCGCCGTCTTCGACCCGGTAGTCGGCGCCCTCGAGCCTGACCAGGCCCTTGTCACGCGCGGCGGCCATGGCTCTGTCGCCACCCCCGGCGTCTGTGCGCACCCGGGCGTAGTCGGCGAAGGCGAGGACCTCGGCCCGGATGAAGCCGCGTTCCATGTCCGAGTGCACCTTCCCGGCGGCCTCCCTGGCGCGGGTGCCGGCCCGGATGGTCCAGGCCCTGACCTCGCGGTCCCCGACGGTGAAGAAGGAGATGAGGCCGAGGCGCCGGTGGACGGCACGGATGACCCTGGCTGAGCCGGGCTCGTCGAGCCCGAGGTCGGCCATGAAGAGCGCCGCGTCGTCTTCAGGGAGTTCGGCGATCTCCTTCTCGACCTGGGCGGAGACGGTGACGAGCGGGACGCCGCGCCGGTCGGCGAGAGCGGCGAGGTCGCTCCGCTCGGCGGCCGTCTCGAGCTGGTCCTCGGCCACGTTCAGGACCCAGACGGCCGGTTTGCCGCTCAGGAAGTCGAAGTGGGCGAGAAGGGCTCTCTCCTCGTCCCGGAGGGCGACCTCGCGGTAGGGGACGCCGTCGGCGAGCCGGTCCCTGACCCGGCACAGGACGGCGTGGAGCGGGGCGTCCTGCCGGCGGACGGAGCCCGTGCGCCGCCCCTCGAGTCTCTCGATGTTCCTCTCGACGACGGCCAGGTCGGTCAGGATGAGTTCGGCCTCGAGGGTGTCCAGCTCCCCGGCCGGGTTGGCGGTCTCGGGCCCGGAGGCGAACCCCCGGAGGACAAAGATGAGGGCGTCCGCCCCCCGGACGGCCTCGAGGAAGTGGAGGGTCCGGGCGCGCTCCCCGGGGACGAGGCCGGGAACGTCGAGGACCTCGAGCTGTGTGTGGACGGGCTTCCGCGGCGCGAAGTCCGCGGCGAGGAGGTCGAGTCGAGGGTCAGGGACGGCCACGACGCGGCGGGCCACGCCGGCCCGGCCGGGAGGGGGCGCCCCCCCGGGCCCGGCCAGCAGGGCGAACAGGGTGCTCTTCCCCGAACCCGGCAGACCCACGAGACCGCACGTGAGCATGATGGTGCCCCCCGCTCAGGGCCGCGGAGTCCGGCGCGGAGGCCCGGCGCGGCGCCGGGGCCTGTCGGTCCACCGCGGCCGCGTGCTTGTAAGGGTCATCATCATGAGCATTCTCCGGCTTTCAGCTGTGGCCTGCCCGGGTGTCGGCCCCCGGCCCGCCGGCAGGCCTTTTGAACGAACGCACAGAAGAGAGCCTCATGGCCTATGTCTATCTTGCGTTCGCTCCTCTCGTCTGGGGCGGGGCCTTCATCGTCGGCAAGGTCCTCGTCGCCGAGGTCGACCCCCTCATGGTGGCCTGGCTCAGGTTTGTCGTCGCTTCGGGCCTGTTCGCGGCCATAGGCTGGTGGAAGGCGCGACGGGGCCGGGCGACCGACCCGCGGGGGCGGGGCCGAGTCGGGGACGGCCCACCCGGGCGCTGGGTCTACGCCCTCCTCGGCCTCACCGGCATCTTCGGCTACAACCTCTTCTTCTTTTGCGGCCTGACCTATACGACGGCGACAGAGTCGAGCCTCATCATCGCCTCGTCCCCGGTGGTCGTGGCCCTCATCGGGCGCATCTTCCTGGGTGAGCGGCTCTCGGCCCCGAAGGCGGCGGGTGTCGCCCTCTCGACGGCCGGCGTCGTCCTCGTCATTCTGGGGGCCGTAGGAGCGGCGGCCGGCGGCGGTGAGGAGGTGCGGGCCGCGTCCCGCCTCCTGGGAGACCTCCTCATGCTCGGCGGTGTTCTCTCCTGGGCCGCCTACAGCGCTCTCGGCAAGCGGCTCCTCCGCCAGGTGTCGCCGTTGGAGGCCACCAGCCGCGCTTCCTACTGGGGCACCCTCTTCCTCAGCGGGGCTGTCGTGCTGCGGGCGGCCTTCGCGGACGCGGTCGGAGGGGTGTCAGGCCTTGCCGGTGGGATCTCTACCCTCGCCGAGCTGGAGGCCGCGGCCCTCGCCGGCGTGGGGTACCTGAGCGTGGTTTGCACGGTGCTCGGCTTCGTGGCCTGGTACAAGGGACTGTCCGCCGTGGAGGTCTCTGGTGCGGCGGCCTTCCTCAACCTGGTTCCCGTCAGCACCCTCGTCATCGCCCTTCTTGCCCTCGGCGAACGGCCGACATGGGTCCAGCTCGCCGGCGGTCTCCTGGTCGTCGGCGGGGTCACCCTGGTGAGCGTTGCGGGGACGGCAGCTGCGGGCCGGCGCCCGGACGCTGCGTGGCGCCGTGCCTCGTGAAACCGCCGCGGTCGTGGCCGTCTCGGCGGGGAGGGGGGTGGGTAACCTGTACAGTATCACACCGTGACAGGTGAGGACGCCCGCCGCGGGACCGGACGGAGCGACCCGTCTTCAACGGGAGCGGGAGGGAGGCGACCGCAGGATGTCCGTGGACGTGTTTCGTGCCTCCTATCTGGACCTGCACGAGCGGGGGGAGCTCTCGCGGCGCGCCGCGAGGGCCCGCCGCCTCATGGAACGCTGCGTCCTCTGCGGGCACCGGTGCCGCGTCCGGCGCTTCGAAGGTGAGACCGGGGTCTGCCGGGCGGGGGACAAGGCGGTGGTCTCGAGCTACGGCCCGCACTTCGGTGAGGAGAGGCCTCTCGTGGGGCGTCGCGGGTCGGGGACCATCTTCTTCACTCGCTGCAACCTCCGGTGTGTCTTCTGCCAGAACTGGGACATCAGCCAGGAGCCGGACGGGGGGCGCGAGCTCGAGCCGGAACAGCTCGCCCGCATCATGGTCTACCTGCAGGAAGCGGGCTGCCACAACGTCAACCTGGTCACGCCTACACACTACCTGCCCCAGATCCTCGAGGCCCTTGTCGCGGCCTGCGAGCTGGGTCTTGAGGTGCCCATCGTCTACAACTGTGGGGGCTACGAATCTCTCGCCGCCCTCCGCCTTCTCGACGGGGTGGTGGACATCTACCTCCCGGACGTGAAGTACGCCGACCCGGAGCCGGGACTCAAGTACTCGGGAGCCCGCGACTACCCCCGGGTCGTGAAGAGGGCCCTCAAGGAGATGCACCGCCAGGTGGGTCTGCTCAAGACGGACCGGCGGGGCGTGGCCTACCGCGGACTCCTGGTGAGGCACCTGGTCCTGCCCGGAGGGCTCGCCGGGACGGCGGAGATCTGCCGCTTCATCGCCGAGGAGCTGTCCCCGGAGACCCACGTGAACATCATGGGGCAGTACCGCCCGGCCTACAAGGCCCGGGACTACCCGCCCCTCGACCGCCCCGTCACGTGGGCGGAGGTGGCCGAGGCCGTGGCCCTGGCCAGGGCGGCCGGGCTCAGGAACCTCCACTAGACCCTCGGTCCGGCCTCCTCGAGTCCGGGCGCCAGGCCGCTGAACCTCTCGAAGTTCCGCCGGAAACGGGCGGCCAGCTCCCGGGCGGCCCGGTCGTAGGCCTCCGGGTCGGCCCACGTCTGGCGCGGCTGGAGGACTTCGGTCGGCACGCCGGGGCAGGCCTCGGGGACCAGGAGCCCGAACACGGGCTCCGGCCGGAAAGGCACGTCCCTCAGGAGTCCCTCGACGGCCGCTCTGACCATCTTCCGCGTGTGGTGGAGGTCCATGCGGCGGCCCACCCCGTAGGGCCCGCCGCTCCAACCGGTGTTGACGAGATAGACCTCTGTCCCGTGGCGGTCGATGTTCCGCCCGAGGAGGTCGGCGTAGACGACCGGCGGCAGAGGCAGGAATGGGGCCCCGAAGCAGCTTGAGAAGGTGGCCTGGGGCTCGTCGACACCCCTTTCCGTCCCGGCGAGCTTGCTCGTGTAGCCGGAGAGGAAGTGGTACATCGCCTGCCGGCGGTCCAGACGGGCCAGAGGGGGGAGCACGCCGAAGGCGTCCGCCGTGAGGAAAAGGATGACGTCGGGGTGGCCGGCCCGCCCCGACAGGACGGCCCCGGGGATGAAGTCGACCGGGTAGCCGGCCCGGGTGTTCTCGGTGAAGTGGGCGCTGGCGAAGTCTATCTCCCGCGTGTCGGGGTCGACCCAGACGTTCTCGACCACCGCCCCGTAGCGTATGGCCTCCCAGATCTGCGGCTCCTTCTCGCGGGAGAGGTTGATGCACTTGGCGTAACAGCCGCCCTCGAGGTTGAAGATGCCCTGGTCCGTCCAGGCGTGCTCGTCGTCCCCGACGAGGTGCCGCTCCGGGTCGGCCGAGAGGGTCGTCTTGCCGGTGCCGGAAAGGCCGAAGAAGAGGGCCACGTCGCCCCTCGGGCCGGTGTTGGCCGCGCAGTGCATGGAAAGGACGCCCTGACGGGGGAGGACGTAGTTCATGTAGCTGAAGACGGATTTCTTGATCTCGCCGCCGTAGAGGGCGCTCCCGATGATGATGGTCCTGTCCTCGAAGCTGATGATGATGAAGGCCTCGGAGTTGGTGCCGTCGACGGCGGGGTCGGCCTTGACTCCGGCGGCGACCAGGACGGTGAGGTCGGGTTCCGCCCCGTCGAGCTCCCCGTCCTCCGGGCGGACCAGGAGGTCGTGGGCGAAGAGACAGTTCCAGGCCTGGTCGGACATCACCCGGACGCGGAGGCGGTAGCGCGGGTCCCGGCCGACGAAGCCGTCGAAGACGAAGCGCTCGGGTATGCGGGTCAGGTGGTCCTCGACGCGGCGGCGCAGGCGCCGGTAGTGCTCAGGGGCGATGGGACGGTTCACCCGGCCCCAGTCGACGTGGTCGTGGACGGAAGGGTCGTCCGCGATGAACCGGTCGTTCGGCGACCGGCCGGTGTACTTGCCCGTGGTCACGGCCAGCGCTCCGGAACTGGTGAGGATGCCCTCCTTCCGGAGCAGGGCCTTCTCGATGAGCACGGGGACGGGTAGGTTCCTTCTCTTCAAACGTCATCTACTCCCGAAGCGTGTGTTTCGTCGGTGGACGTGACCGGGCCCGGGGGGCGGGCCAAGCCGACGCTCGGCTGGCCGCGATGGCCACAGGTGGTGTTCAGGACCGGCGGCAAAATCCCTGCTAGAAGCGTATTCCGGAAGGCCCGGCCCGCACCCGCGCCGTCAGCATCTCAGCACCTCAGGGTTGACCGGGGCCGGCGGCCGGCGGCCCTCGAGCGCGGCCAGCAGGTTGTCGACGGCCAGGAGGGCCATGCGGGTCCGGGTGCGGACGGTGGCGCTCCCGACGTGGGGCAGGAGGACGACGTTCGGCAGACGGCGGAGCGGGGAGTCGGGTGGGAGAGGTTCCCGCTCGTAGACGTCGAGCCCTGCGGCGAGGATGCGGCCTCGGGCGAGGGCCTCGGCGAGGGCCTTCTCGTCCACCACCGGTCCCCGCGAGGTGTTGACGAGCACGGCCGTCGGCTTCATGAGTCCAAGCTCGCGATCTCCGATGAGGTGCCTGGTCTCCGGGGTGAGGGGGACGTGGAGAGTGACGATGTCCGCCTCGGTCAGGAGGTCCGCCAGACGCGGGCGGAAAGAGGGACCGCGGCCGTCCGGGAACTTGGCCGCCGTTTCCCGTTCGAACCCGGGCTTGCGGGTCCGGGAGTGGTAGATGACCTCCATGTCGAAGCCGGCCGCCCTCCTGGCCACGGCCTGGCCGATACGTCCGGCCCCGACGACGCCCAGGACCGCCCCGTGGACATCAACTCCGGCGAGTTCCAGCGGACGCCAGGTGGTCCAACGGTCGGCGCGGAGGAAGTCGATGGCCTCTCCGACCCGCCGGCAGGCGGCCAGGATGAGGGCCCAGGTCAGGTCGGCGGTCGTCTCGGTGAGGACCCCCGGCGTGTTGGTCACGAGCACGCCCCGGCGGGTCGCCTCGGTCACGTCGATGTTGTCGTAGCCGACAGCCATGTTGCTCACGACCCTGAGGGAAGGGCCCGCGGCCCGGAACACGTCGGCGTCGATGCGCTCGGTGAGGAGGCAGAGAAGTCCTGAGGCTCCTTCAACCATGGTGAGGAGCTTTTTCCGGGGAATGGGGTCGTCCGAGTCCCACAGCCTGAGCTCGACCCCCCGGAGCCTCGACATCGCCTCGGCGGGCAGGCGGCGGGTGACGGCGACGACGGCTCGGCTCGGTGGGGAGGCCTGTGCGGTGGCCGGCATCTGCTCTTCTCCTTTCAATCGGGCGGCCCCGTCCTGCGGGGCCGGTCTCGCCTTGTCCGTTTCTGCGCTCCGTGTCGCAACCCTTGCCGAAACGGCCGTCAGGGCTGTAGACTGGGCCGGGTGAGCTCAAGTCACGTCGCCTCAGCCTGGAAGGAGTGGTCCGACTGAAGGTCATCGGAATCGTTGGAAGCCTGCGGGAGAAGGGGAACACGGAGTTCTTCGTGAGACGGGCGCTGGACAGGCTCGCCGAGGAGGGCTTCGAGGTCGAACTCGTGACCCTCAGGGGGAAGACCATCCTTTCCTGCCAGGCCTGTCTCGGTTGCCGGGATACGGGGCGGTGCGTCCAGGAAGACGATTTCGCTCCCATCTTCGACAAGATGGTCGAGGCCGACGGCATCATCGTCGGCTCCCCCGTCTACTTCGGCAGTGCCGCTCCTCCGCTGATGGCTCTCCTCGACCGCGCCGGCTACGCGGCCAGAGCCAGCGGCAGGTCCCACTTCTCCGGCAAGGTCGGAGCGCCGATAGCCGTGGCCCGCCGCGCGGGGCACAACTTCACCTTCGCTCAGCTCCTGCTCTGGTACTTCATCAACGGCATGGTCATCCCGGGCTCCAGCTACTGGAACGTGGCCACGGCCGGGGCCGGCGGCGACCGGGACGCCGAGAAGGACGAGGAGGGCATCCGGACCATCGAGGACTTCGCCGCCAACATGGCCGAGGTGCTCCGGCGGGTCAGGGGCGGGGGCGGGTCGGGCTAGCGGGGGTCCTTCAAGGTTCCGGACCCGTCCGACCCTGAAGCAAGGAGGGGACTTTTTTCTGGACCTCTCGACTCCTTCATCTCCTTCATCCCCGGAGGCCGGGGCTCTCAGGGCTCTCCACGCTCAGTTCGCTGAACGGGCCGAGGCCGTCGCCGCCGAGGTCCATTTCTTCGAGCGACCGGGCGAGGTCGGTCCTTTCCTGGTTCAGGCCTTGAGAAGGAGGAACATCAGGAGAGTGGCCGCCGTCGCCTCTTCGCTCGTGCGGGAGGTCGGCCTGGAGAGTGTCCTGAAGGAGGCGGGTATCGAACTCTCCTTCGAGGGTTCTCCGTCCGAAGTGGCTCAGGCCGGGGCCGGCATCTCCGAGGTCGATCTGGCCGTCGCCGAGAGCGGCACTCTGGCTCAGGATGTCACAGAGCTCCGCCGGCGGCTGGTCTCTACCCTGCCGCCGGTCCACATCGCCCTGGTCCGTGCTTCGAACATCGTCGAGACCTTCTCCGAGGCTCTCGAGCGCGCCGGGCGGGGGGAAGGCGGTATCCCCGGCTACCTCGCCTTCATCACCGGCCCGAGCCGGACCGGCGACATCGAGAGCGTTCTGACCATCGGGGTGCACGGTCCAGGCGAACTCCTCATCGTCTTCGTCGGGGACGGCGGGCCTGACGGGGGGCGACCCCGATGAGTGGCCCAGCTCGCCTCAGGAAGGACATCGAGAAGGCCCTTTCCAACCCGAACCTTGCGGGGGCGCTCGAGCGGTTTGCCGAAGCATACCTGGTGGCCCGGAGAAAGACATACGAAGGCGTCGACTTCGAGAGGCTGAGGGCCGAGGTCTCCCGGCTCAAGGCCCGGGCGGCCCAGGATATCGGGGCTCTGGCCGACCGCTTCGAGGAAGAGGCCCGCCGGCGCGGGGCCGTCGTCTACAGGGCCGCCACGGCCGACGACGCCTGCCGCTACATAGCCGACCTGGCCGGAGAGCGGGGCGTCCGGACCGTCGTCAAAGCGAAGTCGATGGCCTCGGAGGAGATAGGCCTCAACACCCACCTGGAGGGCGCCGGGGTCCGGGTCGTGGAGACCGACCTGGGGGAATGGATCATCCAGCAGGCGGGACAGCGTCCGTCCCACATGGTGATGCCCGCCATCCACCTGACCAGGGAAGAAGTGAGCCGGATCTTCTCCGAGAACCTCGGCGAGGAGGTCCCGCCGGACATCGAGCGCCTGGTCAAGGTGGCCCGGCGCGAACTCCGAAAGGCCTTCTTCGAAGCCGGTATGGGCCTCTCCGGGGCCAACATCGCCGTGGCCGAGACCGGTTCGATCTTCATCGTCACCAACGAGGGCAACGCCCGCCTTGCGACCACTCTCCCGCCCGTCCACGTCGCGCTCGTCGGGTACGAGAAGCTGGTGTCCTCGCTCGCGGATGCGGCCACCATCCTCAAAGCCCTTCCCCGGAGCGCCACCGGACAGCAGGCGGCCACCTACGTGTCGGTCATAACGGGCTCCACCCCCACCTACCGCGAGGGTGGAACCGGCCCTAAAGAACTCCACATCGTGCTCCTTGACAACGGACGTCTCGAGATGGCGCGCGACCCCGTCTTCAAGGAGGCCCTCCAGTGCATACGCTGTGCCTCCTGTCTGAACGTCTGCCCGGTCTACCAACTCGTGGGAGGCCATGTCTACGGCCATATCTACACCGGCGGGATAGGCGCCATATTGACCGCGTTCCTTGAAGGTATGGAGCAGGGCTACGGTCCGCAGAGCCTCTGCATCGGCTGCCGCCGCTGCGTCGAGTTCTGCCCGGCGGAGATCGACATACCCGGGCTCATCCTCGAGCTGAGGAAAAGGTTGGTCGAGGGGAGAGGGCTACCGTTTCCCCAGCGGGCCGTCCTAAGAGGAGTCCTGAGGAAGCGGCGTCTCTTTCACGCCCTGTTGCGGGTGGCATCGAAGGCTCAGAAGCCGCTATCCAAGGGCGGGCCCTTCATCACGCGTCTCCCCCTGTCCCTCAGCCCGCTGTCGCAGACTCGGAGCCTCCCGGCCCTTGCCGAGGTGCCCTTGAGGGACCGTGTCCGCCGGAGGCCCGCGGCCGAGGCGGCAACCCGCGGACCCCTCGCGCTCTACGCCGGCTGTCTAGTCGACTTCGTCTACCCGTCGGTCGGAGAGGCCGTCTTGAGTGTGCTCGAAGCCCACGGTTACCGGGGGCTGTTCCCCGATGAACAGACCTGCTGCGGGGCACCGGCCATCTACCTGGGTGACGTCGAGACCGCGCGTGAGCTGGCGATGCAGAACATCGAGGCCCTCGAGGCCTCCGAGGCCCGGTACGTCATCACCGCGTGCCCCACCTGTGCTGTGACTCTCATCGAGGATTTCCCCCGGCTGTTCGGAGACGACCCTCATTGGTCCGCACGGGCCCGGCGCCTGGCGGAAAAGGTCAGGGATTTCTCCGCCTTCGTCCACGGTTTACGGACGGCGTCGACTTCGGGGGCACGTGCCGGACCGGGACCGAAGGCGGCCGAGGATGGGAACGGGCCCGGACGGAGCGGGCCGCGGCTGAGGGTCACCTACCATGACGCCTGCCATCTCAAGCGCCGTCTCGGTATCAGTCGGGAGCCGCGGGAGCTCATATCGTCCCTCACCGGGGTCGAGCTGGTGGAGATGGCCGAACCGGACCGGTGCTGCGGCTTCGGCGGCTCCTATTCGCTGAGGTTCCCGGAACTGTCCGCCGCAATGCTCGAAAGGAAGCTCAGGAGCATCGAGGTGACAGGGGCCGACCTTGTCGCTGTCGACTGTCCCGGGTGCCTTCTCCAGATCGCTGGCGGCCTCGACAAGAAGGGCAGCGCCGTCAAGGTCGAACACACGGCTCAGATCCTGGCCGGCTTCCTGTCGCGGTCCGACGGGCCGCCTTGCGGGGAGCCGCTACAGTGACCACGTTCGGAATTGGAGCGGGATACGTTGATTCTACGCGGCACATCCGAGGTCTTACCCGACGGTCATCTCGCTGTCGGCGGGTGCGACACCGTCCAGCTCGCCCGACGCTTCGGGACCCCTCTCTGGGTGCTCGACGAGGAGGCCTTCCGCGGGAACTGCCGGGAGTTCCTGGAGGCCTTCAGCCCTGACCTCTTCCCCGGCGGTGTGGAGGTCGTCTACGCCTCGAAGGCCCTGCTCACGCTTGCCGTCTGCCGTCTCGTTCACGAAGAGGGCCTGTGGCTCGACGTCGTGTCCGGCGGGGAGCTCCACACGGCCCGGGTCGCGGGTTTCCCGATGGAGCGGGTCCTCTTCCACGGAAACAACAAGTCCGCCGAGGAGATTCGCATGGCCCTCGACCTCGGCGTCGGACGCCTGATGGTCGACAACTTCCACGAACTCGACCTCCTCGGGTCCCTGGTCTCCGAACGTCGCCGGGAGGGAGCGTCTCGGGGGAGGAGGGAGGCGGCGTCCGGCGGTCCGCACGTCGTGCTCAGGCTGACGCCGGGGATAGAGGCGGCCACCCACGACTACATCCGGACGGGGCAGACGGACAGCAAGTTCGGCTTTCCCATCGAGACGGGGCAGGCCTTCCGGGCCGTGCAGCAGGCGTTGGAGACGGAAGGCATCCGCCTGCTCGGCATCCACTGCCACCTCGGGTCGCAGATACGTGACACCGGTGTCTACGCCCTGGCGGCCGATGCGCTCCTGGACTTCGCGGCCGAGACCCGGGCCCGGACCGGGTGGTGGCCCGAAGAGCTGAACCTGGGCGGCGGCTTCGCCGTCCGCTACACGGCCGACGAGGAGGCGCCGCCGGCCCCGGTCGATTACGCCCGCGCCGTGGCCGAGGTCGTCGCGGACAAGACCGTCCGCCTCGGCCTTCCCGCACCCCGCGTCCTGGTGGAGCC
>CAJXZV010000070.1 GCA_913063835.1 uncultured Eubacteriales bacterium | reverse complement strand
CCTTCCACGCAGACCACCCGCGGGTCGGCGCGCAGCCGCTCGTGCAACTGGCCGTGGCCCACGTCCACGCCAATCACCTGGGCAGCGCCATGTGCCAGCAGGCAGTCGGTGAAACCGCCGGTGGAGGCCCCGACATCGAGGCAGACAAGACCCCTCACATCGAGCGAGAACGACCGTAGGGCGTGCTCCAGCTTCGCCCCGCCGCGGGACACGTACCGGTGCGGCGGATGCTCCACCCTGACCTCCGCCGTCGCCCCCACGAGGCGGCCGGGCTTGTCGGCGAGGCGGCCGTCGACGTAGACGCGCCCGGCCATGATGAGGCCCCTGGCCTCCGTGCGGCTGCGGGCCAGGCCGAGGTCAACGAGAAGCAGGTCCAGCCTCCTGCCCTGCCTGGGGGTCATCTCCGTCTTCAGACCCTCCGAACCACCGGACCTTCCGCGGCACCCTCACGGGCTTCGACCACCTCCACGGCCGCCCGGGCGATGCCCTCGGCGTCAAGGCCGAACCGTGCCAGGAGGCACTCCACCTTCCCGTGCTGGACCGGGTCCGGCGGAAGGGCAAGCCGCCTGAGACGCACCCCTCCGGGACCCAGCCGCCGGCGGCTGTCGGTCAGGGCCTCGGCCACCGCGGCGCCGAAGCCCCCGCTGGCGACGTGTTCTTCCACGGTGACGATGGCCCCGATGTCATCGGCCAGCATGCCCAGGAGCTCGTCGTCCACCGGTGCCGCGAAGCGCGCGTTGACCACCGTGGCCCGGATTCCCAGGCGCTCCAGCTTCCGGGCCGCGGCCAGCGACGGCTCGACCATGGAACCGATGGCCACGATGGCCACGTCCCCGCCCTCCCTCAGGACCTCCGCCTTCCCCACCGGGAGCTCCCGCAGCTCCTCTGGAGGAGTGCGGCCCGACCCGAGGCCGCGGGGGTAGCGGACGGCCGCCGGACGGCCGAGGGAGACCGCCGTCAGGAGCATGTGCCCGAGCTCGTTCTCGTCCCTCGGGGCCATGACCGTCATGCCCGGCATCATCCTGAGATAGGCCAGGTCGTAGACGCCGTGGTGGGTCGGGCCGTCGGCCCCGACGAGGCCGCTCCGGTCCAGGGCGAAGGTCACCGGCAGACCCTGCAGGCAGACGTCGTGCAGGATCTGGTCATAGGCCCTCTGGAGGAAGGTCGAGTAGATGGCCACGACAGGCCTGAAGCCCTCCACGGCCAGACCCGCGGCGAAGGTCACGGCATGCTGCTCACATATCCCCACATCGAACCAGCGGTCCGGGAACCGGCGGGCGAAGGCCGCCACCCCCGTGCTCGAGGCCATGGCGGCGGTTATAGCCACCACTCTCTCGTCCCGCTCCCCGAGCCTCAGAAGACTCTCCCCGAAGACCTGGGTGTAGGTCGCCGGCTGGCTCGGACCGTTGACCGAGGTGGAGGGTCCCCGGAACCCCGCGCCCGGTTCGCGGGACTCGCCGGTGGCCACATCAAAGGGACCCGTCCCGTGGAAGCGGTCGGGGTCGGCCTCGGCCGGGGGGAAGCCCTTGCCCTTCTTGGTCAGGACGTGCACCAGGACCGGACCCTTGATGCGCCGCCCCTGGCGCAGCACCTCCTCCAGGAGGGGAATGTTGTGACCGTCGACAGGGCCGAGATAGGTCAGCCCGAGTTCCTCGAACAGCATGCCGGGGAGGACGAGGTACTTCACCCCGCCCTTCAGCCGTCTGCCGAGCTGGTGGAGAGGAGGGCCGACCAGAGGGATGCGCTGGACGAACGTCTCCAGGCCGTGGCGGACCCGGGAATAGGCCGGGTGGGTCCTGAGTCGGGCCAGGTACGAAGCCAGCCCTCCCACTGTGGGACCGTAGGAGAGTTCGTTGTCGTTGAGGACCACGATGAGGTCGGTCTTCCTGTCCCCCGCGTTGTTCAGGGCCTCGAAGGCCTGGCCACCGGTGAGGGCGCCGTCTCCGATGACAGCCACGACCTCGAAGTCCTCACCCTTGATGTCCCTCGCCTCAGCGATGCCCAGGGCCGCCGAGATCGACGTGGACGAGTGCCCCGTTTCGAAGACGTCGTGCGGACTCTCGTCGCGCCGGGGGAACCCGGAAAGGCCTCCCTCCTGCCGGAGGGTGTGGAAGCGGTCAAGGCGCCCGGTCAGAAGCTTGTGGGTGTACGTCTGGTGGCCGACGTCCCAGATGATGCGGTCGCGCGGGCTCTGGAACACCCGGTGGAGCGCTATCGACAGTTCCACCACGCCGAGGTTCGGGGCCAGGTGGCCGCCTGTCCGGGACACCGTCTCGATGATGAGCGACCGTATCTCTGCCGCCAGGGCCGGAAGTCTGTCGGAGGGCAGGGCTTTGAGGTCCTCCGGTGACCGTATGGAGGCCAGGAGTCCGCCGGTCAAGACCGCCCGCCCCCTCGCCGGGAGCCCCGGCGCGCCGCGGGCGGGTCGCGGAAGAAGACAAGCCCCAGCCGTTTCTCGAGCCACCACATGACCCGACCCGCCCTGAACACGATGTCGTTGGCCCTGTTGATGGCCAGGCTCTTCCCCAGGGCCTTGCCCCCCACGGTCACGGCCGCTATGACCGAGACGAGGAAGACCGTGGCCAGGCCGGGGTCGAACACGGGTCGGGTCCGGCTGATATGGAAGATGATGGCCGCCCCGGCGGCTCCGCTGACCGTGCCGCAGATGTCGCCGACGAGGTCGTTGAAGATGGTCGCCGCCCGGGGGGCATTCCTCACCAGGCGCAGCGCCTGCCGGGCCCCCGGTGTCCGCTTGGCGGCCATGGCGTTGAGGGGAGCGGGCTCCGCCGCCGCGGTGGCGATGCCCACGATGTCGGAGATGATACCGATGAGGACGATGACGATGACGACGACGACGGCCAGAAAGACGGTGCTTGTCCTGAGGACGCTGTCGGAAAGAAGGGAGAACACGGTGGCCAGAGCCAGAGTCGAGAAGAAGATGCCTACGACTCTCCTGGCCTCACCCGCCTGTCCCCCTCTCCGGTTGTGGTTGGCCAAACTCTGTTCACCTTTTCGGTGCGAGTTGTTGAAGGAGACGGTGGCGACGAGCCGAGTAAACGTTGTGTCTTAGGTCCAGCAGGCTTTCCCAGGCCTCACCAGGGCGTTGCCGCCCGGGCGGTTTCCCTTTACGAGGCCCCCGTCCGGTCACCCGCGACAGGGCTGGATTACCACTTAGAGCACACTGTAATCCCCGGCCCGCCTCAACTTGCGTTGAACAGCCTAGGAGTTTTCCTCGACAGCGCCGTGCGCTTCTTAGCCTTTTTTGCGGACCATGGTTTCGGGTCGCACTGTGGGTCGGCCTCGTCCAGGGCCCTTGGACCGGACCGACGAAGCGACCGTCCACCAAAGCCGCTCAAGGCAGGCTACACTGCACCCAGTTTGAGCCCGAATGCAGGTTCAACCCCAAGCCATAGCCAGCCTTCTCAGCCTCGCCACGCGCTTGGGCCTCCGCGGAGCGAGGGTCCCACCCGCATGCCTTTACGAGCTGCCCCCGCTCCTTAACTCCCAGCACCAACCCCCGACTGGGCGTCGAAGGCCAGCACCAGGAACTTCATCGATATGCCCTTGGCGGATTTTTAGCCCCGCCCTTAGAAGCGGCGGCGCCGACTAGGATACTGCGCCACCCTCCTCCCAACTTTGTCGGGTGAACCTGGAAGCGACTGAAAAGCGTCTTCATTATAACATGGGCCGGAGCGACCATCAATTTACCCGCCACAGCTAAAGGCCCATGTCGCGGACGGCCTCGCGCACCAGGGCCGAGGTCTCGCTGGCGCTCCCCAGGCGGCGGTCGACGACCGCAAGGCATCTTGCGACGGCCGCCTCCGCCGTCCGGCGGGCGGCCAGCTCCCCCACGTCCCTGGCGTAGTTGAGGGAAGAGGCGTCCTCGCCGGCGTCGCGAACGTCGTCGGCTATCTGGAAAGCCAGCCCGAACTCCTCGCCCGCCTCCCTGAACTCCGCCGCCCAGGCCTGCCGGTCGGGAGCCAGGAGGCACGGCGCCGAGAAGGCGAACCCGAACAGCTTCGCCGTCTTCAGACGGTGAACCCGCAGGGCCGCGTGGTCGTCGCCCGGCAGGCCCAAGGCCGCACCGCCGTCCGGGTCGAGGTCGGCGTGCTGGCCGCCGGCCATGCCCGCGCTCCCCGCCGCCCGGGCCAGTTCGGCGACCAGCACCCCCCAGGGACCGTCTCCGGTCTCGGCCGCCCGACCCAGGACCTCGAAAGCAAGGGTCAGAAGGGCGTCCCCGGCCAGCACCGCGTTCCCGCACCCGTAGGCCCTGTGGACGGACGGCACCCCCCGGCGTTCAGGGGCATCGTCCATGCAGGGCAGGTCGTCGTGAACAAGGGAGTAGTTGTGGATGAGCTCCAGGGCCGTCGCGGCCGGGAGGACCGCAGCCTCGTCGACACCGAGGTCGGCCGCGACCGTGAGGAGGATTACCGGACGGAGGCGCTTGCCGCCACCGCCGCCGAACACGGCGTGCCGCATCGCCTCGTGTAGGACGGCCGGTGACGCGTCCCCGGACGGGACGGCGGCCTCCAGCGACGCGTTGACCGCGGCCAGGCGCCTCTCGTAGGCCTGCCGGCCTTCTCGCCCGCTCATCACGCGTCGTCTTCCCCCGCATCTCCGGGCTCGAAGGGCCTGAGGACCGTCCCACCGGCGCCGTCGGCCACGACCTCGTCGATCCTCGCCTGGGCCTCCTCGAGCTTGGCGGTGAGGAGCCGGGAGAGGCGTATCCCTTCCTCGAAGAGCTCGAGGGCCGTCTCGAGCGGCTCGTCACCCTTCTCCAGCCTCGCCACGACCGCCTCGAGTCTGGCCAGGGCTTCTTCAAAGCTCAGGTCCTCGGCCGGGGCTCCGACCGGAACACCGGCACCCTTCGCCTCTGTCACGGCCTACCCTTCTCCTTCCATGAGGTCTGCCTTGCGCCTTTTGCCGCCGACGGTGCAGTCGATGACGCCGTCCCTCACCTCGACCTCGACGGCGTCGCCCGGTCGGACGAGAGCCACCGAACCGACCACCTTCCCGTCCGCGGCCCGGCGGCACACCGCGTAGCCTCTGGCCAGGACGGCCAGAGGACTCAGGGCCTCCAGGCGTCCGGCCAGCGCGTCCCGCCTCATGCGGCAGGCCTCGACCTGCCGCGTGAACGAGAGGAGGGCGCTGCGGGAGAGGTCGTCGACGCGTTGACGGCGGGAGTCGAGGATGCGGGACGGGCGGGCCAGGGCCGGGGAAAACGAGAGCCGTTCGACGGCCTTCATCCTCTCGGCGACCAGGGCGCGGAGGGCCCTCTCGAGGCGCCCCGTCAGCACACCCACCCTCCAGGAGAGGTCGGCCTTCCGCGGGACGGCCATCTCGGCGGCATTGGAGGGGGTCGCCGCCCGCCTGTCGGCCGCAAGGTCGGCTATGGTCACATCGGTCTCGTGGCCCACGCCGCACACCACAGGGTGGCGGCAGGCCCGGATGGCCCGCGCCAGGGCCTCGTCGTTGAAGGCCCAGAGTTCCTCGATGGACCCTCCGCCGCGCGCCAGGATGACGACGTCGATGTCGTCCCTGGCGCTCAGAAGCTCGAGCGCCCGGATGATGTCCGCCGGGGCGCCGTCACCCTGCACCAGCGCCGGGGAAAGGACCAGGTGGATGTTCGGGTAGCGGCGCCGGGCGACGGTGACGATGTCCCGCAGGGCGGCTCCCGTGGGGGAGGTCACGATTCCCACCCGCCGGGGGAGCGAAGGGAGCTCACGCTTCAAAGCCTCATCGAAGAGCCCTTCGTCGGCCAGCTTCCTCTTGAGCTGCTCGAAGGCCAGGTAGAGAGAGCCCATCCCTGCGGGCTCCATCTCCCGGACGTAGAGCTGGTACTGACCGTCCCGTTCGTAGACACT
This sequence comes from uncultured Eubacteriales bacterium, assembly GCA_913063835.1. Classification (GTDB taxonomy): domain Bacteria; phylum Bacillota; class Sulfobacillia; order UBA995; family UBA9673; genus UBA9673. The sequence goes on along the minus strand of CAJXZV010000070.1, from coordinate 5,253 downwards.
GACGCGTCCCCCGGCGATGACCTCGAGCCCATTCTCCGGTCTGAAGGCGAGCCTCTGGTTGGCCTTCCTGAACATGACCGCGCGGACGGAGGCCGTGGCGTCCTTCAACGTGAAGTACATGTGGCCCGACGTGTGGTGGCGGAAGTTGGAAATCTCTCCCTTGACCCATACGTCGGCCAGGAAGGGGTCACCGTCGAGGAGCCCCTTCACGTAGGAAGTGAGCTCCCCGACGGTCATGATTCGCCTGTCGTGCCTTATCGGCGCCCCTCCTCTCGGCCGGAGCCGGCCCGGGGCGTCGGACCGGACCACACCGGAGACCTTCAGGCCAGCGTCCTCTCGGCCGCCAGGACGGTGTTCTTCATGAGCATCGTGATGGTCATCGGCCCGACCCCGCCGGGCACGGGGGTGATGGCTGAGGCGACCTCGAGCGCGGCGTCGAAATCGACGTCCCCGACGAGCTTGCCGCCCTCGATGCGGTTCACCCCCACGTCGATGACCACCGCGCCGGGCTTGATCATGTCGGCCGTGATCATCCTCGGCCTGCCGACAGCGGCGACGAGGACGTCCGCCCGCCGGCACTCACCCGCCAGGTCGGTCGTCCGCGAATGGCAGATGGTCACCGTCGCGTGTCTGGAAAGAAGAAGCATGGCCACCGGCTTGCCCACGATGTTTGACCGCCCGACGACGGTCGCGTTCTTCCCCTTGAGCTCGACTCCCGTCCGGTCGAGCAGTTCCATGATGCCGTTGGGGGTGCAGGGGATGAAGCATTCCTCACCTATGTGGAGCCGGCCGATGTTCACCGGGTGGAAACCGTCGACATCCTTCTTGGGGTCGATGGCGAAGATGACCTTGTTCTCGTCGATGTGGTCCGGCAGCGGCAACTGCACCAGGATGCCGTGGATCTTAGGGTTCTTGTTGAAGTCCTCCACCATCTTGAGGACCTCGGCCTCAGTGGTCGAAGCCGGCACGCGCAGGACCTCGGAGTAGATGCCCACCTGCCCGGCCGCCTTCTCCTTGCCCTTGACGTAGGAGTGCGAAGCGGGGTCGTCGCCCACCAGGATGACGCCCAGGCCGGGGACGAGCCCGTGCTTTTCCTTCAACTCGGCCACCCGTTCCGCCAGCTCCTGGCGGATCGAGGCCGAGACTTCCTTTCCGCTGATGATCTTCGCCGCCATTGCTTGACCTCCATCCCTGGGGTCACCGGCCGCAGGCCGGCGCTGGCCGCTTGGAAGCGGCAGTAGGAGGAAAAGGACGAAAAGAGGCATCCGCCGCAAGCGGCCGGGTCGCCCCTTCTCAACCCTTGCCCTGAAGGACCTTGTCTATGGCTGCGGCCGCCCTCTTGCCGGCCCCCATGGCCTCGATGACCGTCGCCGCTCCCGTCACGGCGTCCCCGCCGGCCCAGACAAGGTCCCGGGTGGTCAGGCCGCTCTCATCCCGCGTGATGAGACAGCCCTTCCGGTTGACCTCCAGGCCGGGCGTCGTCTGCGAGACGAGCGGGTTCGGCGTCGTTCCTATCGCGATGACGACCGTGTCCACCTCGAGGACGAACTCCGAACCCTCGATCGGGATGGGCCGGCGGCGTCCGGACTCGTCCGGCTCGCCGAGCTCCATTCGCACACACTCCAGACCGGTCACCCAGCCCTCCTCGTTGCCGAGGACGCGCACCGGGTTGGTCAGGGTACGGAAGATGACGCCCTCCTCCTTGGCATGGTGGACCTCCTCGGCACGGGCCGGCATCTCGGCCTCCGACCGGCGGTAGACGATTATGGCCTCCTCCGCGCCGAGCCTCAGGGCACATCTCACCGAGTCCATGGCCACGTTGCCCCCGCCGACCACGGCGACCCGGCGGCCCACCTTTATCGGCGTGTCCCACTCGGGGAAGAGGTAGGCCTTCATGAGGTTCGTGCGGGTCAGGAACTCGTTGGCGGAGTACACGCCGTTCAAAGTCTCACCGGGTATGCCCATGAACATGGGCAGGCCCGCCCCTGTCCCCAGGAAGACCGCGTCGTAGCCTTCGGCGAAGAGGTCGTCGACGGTGATGGTCTTCCCGACGACCACGTCGCACACAACATCCACGCCGAGGTCGGAGAGAGCCTTGATCTCCTCGGCCACGATCCGCTTGGGAAGCCGGAACTCGGGGATGCCGTAGATGAGGACACCGCCGGGAGCGTGAAGGGCCTCGAAGACCGTGACCTTGTAGCCCATCTTGGCCAGGTCGCCGGCACAGGTGAGCCCCGCCGGGCCGGACCCGACGACGGCGACCTTCTTGCCGTTGGGCTCGGGGAGCTCCGGCTTCACCCGGTCCGACCGGGCCATGGCCCAGTCGGCGGCCGCGCGCTCCAGGCGGCCGATGGCCACCGGTTCGCCCTTCTTCCCCAACACGCATTTTGCCTCACACTGTGTCTCCTGAGGGCAGACCCGCCCGCATATCGCCGGCAGGCTGTTGGTGTCCTTGATGAGGTCGTAGGCCGCCTGGAAATCACGGTCGCGGATCTTGGCCACGAACTCGGGGATGCGCACGTCGACCGGACAACCTTCGACACAGGCCGCGTTCTTGCACTGCAGGCAGCGCTCGGCCTCGGCCACGGCCGTCTCCTCGTCGTAGCCAAGGGCCACCTCGTTGAAGTTGCGGATGCGCTCCTTGGGGTCCTGCGCCGGCATCTCGGCCCTAGGGCGCTTCACGGGCTTCTTCTTCGTCGTATCCTGCGACACTAGTGGCCACCTCCGCACGTGCAGCCGCCACCGGCGCAGCTGCTCTCCATCCGCTTGACGGCAAGCTCCTGTTCGGGAAGGTACATCCTGCCGCGGCGGACCGCTTCGTCAAAGTCGACCTTGTGGGCGTCGAAGATGGGCCCGTCGACACAGGCGAACTTGACCTCTCCCCCCACGGTGAGGCGGCAGGCGCCGCACATGCCGGTCCCGTCGACCATGATGGGGTCGACACTGACCAGGGTCTTGAGCTTGTAGGGTTCGGTGGTCCGGGCCACCGCCCTCATCATGACCATGGGCCCGATGGCTATGACCTGGTCGATCTTTCGGCCCTCGTCGATGAGCTGCTTCAGGACATCGGTGACGAAACCCTTGTGGCCCTTCGAACCGTCGTCAGTGGCCACCAGGAGCTCGTCGGAGACACCGCGCATCTCCTCTTCAAGGATGAGGAGGTCCTTCGTCCGCGCGCCGATGATGCTCACGACCTTGACCCCTTTGGCTTTGAGCGCCTTGGCGATGGGATAGATCGGGGCGACCCCAAAGCCGCCGCCGACGAGCACGACGAGACCGCGGTCGATGAGAGGGGCCGGCTTCCCCAGCGGGCCTACGAAGTCGAGGATCCGGTCTCCCTCAGGGAGCGCCCCGAGGAGCCGGCTGGTCTTGCCGACCTCCTGGACGACGATGGTCACCGTCCCTGCGCCGGCGTCGTAGTCGGCGATGGTCAGGGGGATCCGCTCGCCGGACTCCGTGACCCGGACGATGACGAACTGTCCCGGCAAGGCCTTCTTCGCCACCATCGGAGCCTCGACGACGAACAGTTTTGTCACCGGCGTGAGTTCGCGTTTCTTCACGATTTTGAACATGGCTTCGGTTCTCTCTCCCGTAGAAGCAAGATGTGATGTCTGTGTCAAGCTGGACCCGTGTGTCTCAGGCTCCTATCCCTCCTTTCCGCGGCCGGGAGACGTCTCCAGGCTCGAGGCGATCTTCCCCAGGATGCCGTTGATGAACCGGCCGGAATCGGGAGTGCTGTACCTCTTGGCCAGCTCGACAGCCTCGTTGATGGAAACGCTGAGCGGGATGTCGTCGAGGTGGAGCATCTCGTAAAGGGCCAGGCGCAGGATGTTGCGGTCCACGTTGGCCATCCGCTCGAGCGTCCATTCCCGGGCGCAGGCCCTGAGCCTTGCGTCTATCTCGGGCAGATGGTCGACCGTCCCGCGGAGGAGGCGGGCAGCGAAATCCTTGACCTCCGGCGTCAGGACCGCACCGTCGGTCTCCGGGTCCTCGGGGTCCTCGGTCATCAGTCTGACCACCAGGTCGAAGGCTGTCGACAGGTCACCCCCGGCCACATCCAACTGGAAGATGACCTTCAGGGCCAGTTCCCGGCTAAGACGTCGGCTCTTCAAGGACCTAGTCCCCCATACGGCGGATGCTTCGCCGAAGCCATCCCCTAGTCGCGGCCCGGAGGGAGAACCCTGTCAAGGAACTCCAGCAGGCCTTCCTGGTTCTCATCAAGCTTCTTCCCGATGAGGTACCCCGCGACCGCACACGCGGAGATGAAGACCGTCCACAAGAGGCCGAGCCACTTCACGGAGAGACCGAACAGAAGCCCTATCGTCACCCCGAGCAACCGACCCCGGTTGCGGCCGGCATAACCGAGGAACGTCTCCAGCCAACCGTCTCCCCTTCGGCCTCCCGACCGCTCCACCCGCTCCGCGGACACCGCCGGTCCGTGGTCCTCGTGCTCGATGTCGTCATCTGGTCTGTGGAAGACGGCCATCTACTCCACCCGCCCGCGCCGGGCCTCGTTGGATATGTTCTCCACGAAAACCTTGACATCCCCGGCCTCGACGCCCACGACGTTCCTGAGGCAGTCGCGGACGGCCCTCTGGATGTCGCCGGAGACCTCCGGCACGCTCACGTCAGGGCTGATGACCGTCCTGAGACGCACGCTCAGCCTTCCGCCGTCCGCCTGGACCCAGCCCCGCACCCCTCGGACACCCTTGACCTGGCGGGCCACTTTCCGGACCAGGCTCTCCACGGCCGTGACGGAGATCCTGACCTCCCCGAGCTCACTCTCGTGGACCAGGGTCTGGTCGACCCCTGACCGGTGGAACCCGTAATAGATGAAGCGGACGGAGATGATGAAGGTGATGCCGGCCAGGATGCCTATGAGCCAGCGTCCCACGTCATCCTTGAGGCTCGTCCAGAAGACCTCCAAAGGGATGAGCCACCCGGCCGCCAGCATGATGGTGACGGCGGAGATGGCGGCCACGATGAGGGTCATGACGGTGAGAATGATACGGTCGAAAAGGCCCATCACCTGACGCGAGGTCCCTCCTCCCGGCCTTCCTGGCGGAAAGCGACGCCCTGGATATGGATGTTGACTTCCACCACCTGGAGGCCTGTCATGCTCTCCACGGCCTGTTTGACGCTCTCCTGCACGCGCTGGGCCACTTCGGGGATGCGGACGCCGTACTCGACGACGAGAAACAGGTCGAGAGCGGCCTCGCGGGCGCCCCCCTCCATCTTGACCCCTTTGGACAG
>CAJXZV010000069.1 GCA_913063835.1 uncultured Eubacteriales bacterium | reverse complement strand
CCGGGTGCCCCTCCGCCCGCCGTGGGGCAGGCGTCCCGCCTCCACCGCCCGGCAGACGTCGGCAAGGCAGGACATGCCCCCGACCTCCAACCCCGGGACGGCCGCCGCCTCGCAGGCGGAATCCGCGGGTAGGACCACGGTCCCCAGGCCCAGGGCCGGCAGTGACAGGCACATCGGGAGGACGCCCCGGCCGGGGCGGAGCCCCCCGTCGAGGGACAGCTCTCCGAGGAAGACCCAGCGCTCCAGGGGTCCCTCAGGAATCTGGCCGTCGGCGGCCAGGATGCCCACCGCGAGGGGGAGGTCGTAGAGGGCTCCGGCCTTCGGGATATCCCCGGGAGCGAGGTTGGCCACTATCCGCCGCACCGGGAAGGTGAACCCCGAGTTCGAGACGGCGGCCCGCACCCGGTCGCGGGCCTCTCTCACCGCGCGTCCGGGAAGGCCCACTATCTCGAAACAGGGGAGACCCGGCCCGATGTCGACCTCGACGGTGACCAGGTAGCCCTCCACACCGGTCACCCCGAGGCTGAAGACCCGTGACACCACCACCCGCACCCCCCGGACGGCCCGAAGGCCGGCACGTGCGAAGGCGGGTCATTCGCCGGGCCGGGGTGTTTCCCTTTCCCGGCCGCTAGGCAGGGTGCCGGGAACCCGGCCCGCCGGCCCCGGGCGGAACCGCTCTATCGCCGTCACCGCCTCCTCGACGAGCCGGTCCACATCAAGGGCCCTCTCGGCCGCCTCAGCCTCCTCGACCGAGGGGCGGGTCCGCGGGTGGGCCGGGACGAACAGCGTACAGCAGTCCTCGTAGGGCTGGATGGAGACCTCGTAGGTCCCGATGTCCCGGGCCCTGGCGATGATCTCCGCCTTGTCGAGGCCGATGAGAGGACGAAGGACGGGAAGGGTCGTCACGGCCTCTATGGCCGCCAGGCTCTCGAGAGTCTGGCTGGCCACCTGGCCCAGGCTCTCCCCGGTCACGAGGGCCGGGGCCTCCTCGGCCCGGGCCAGGCGCTCGGCCACCCGGAACATCATCCGTCGCATGACGGTGATCCTCAGGGGCTCCGGGCACCGGTCGCGGATGGCCGTCTGGATGTCCGTGAAGGGGCACACGCGGAGGTCCGGCACCGGGCCCCACTCCCCCAGCGCCCGGCACAGCTCGACCACCTTCTGCCGCGCCCGCTCCCCGGTGAAGGGGAAGCTCCAGAAGTGAAGGGGGATGACCACAAGACCCCTCTTCATGGCCATCCAGACGGCGACCGGGCTGTCGATGCCTCCGGAGATCAGGGCGACGGCGCGGCCGGACGCCCCGACCGGCAGCCCCCCCGGCCCGGGCACCTCCCGTCCGTAGACATAGGCCCCGTCGTCCCGTATCTCGACCCCTATCCTCAGGTCGGGCTCGTGAACGTCCACCGAGAGCTCGGGAACGGCCCGCAGGACCCCTCGGCCGACCGCGGCGGCCGCTTCAGGGGACGTCAACGGGAAGGACTTGTTCGGTCGCCTCACCTCGACCTTGAAGGTCCGCACCCCCGCCGTCCGGACCGCCTCCCGGGCCACGGAGGCGGCCGCCTCCCGGATGGCCTCGATATCGAGAGCGGCCCGTCTAGCCAGGGCCACCCCCACCACACCGAAGACCTTGGCCGCCGCCCCGACCAGACGCTCCACCTCAGCCGGGCCGCCCGCCTCGGGACCGAGCTCGACCATGAGGCGGCCGTGCACCTTGCGGAGTCTCCGGGACCAGCCCGCAGCGCCGCCGGGCCCCACGGCCCGGTCCAGGGCCCGGGCCACGTTCCTTGACAGAACGCGCTCGAAATCGGGGCGGTTCCTGCCCTTCAGGGCCAGCTCCCCGTACCTCACCAGGAGAAGATGGCTCACCGCTCTCCCCCTCCGCCGCCCGTCAGCCGCCCGACGGCCTCCACGATGGCCCGAGCGGCGTGCTCTATCTCCTCCGCCGTGGTGAAACGCGAGAGTGAGATACGGATGGCCGAGCCGGCCACTTCCGGCGGACAGCCCATCGCCTCCAGGACGTGGCTCGGACGGCCGCGGTGGTGTGAACTGCAGGCCGAGCCTGTCGAGACGTAGACGGAGGACTCCTCGAGGTGGTGCTGGAGGACCTCCCCGGGTACGCCGGGGAAGGACAGGCTCACGATGTGGGGCGCCGCCGCGCCCGGGTCCTCCGGACCGTTCACGACGACCGCCGGCCACCTTTCGCGCACGAGGCGGATGAGGAGCCGGCGGAGTCCCGTCATGCGCTCGGCCGCCTCCTCGGTCCCGGCCGCCGCGAGGGCCGCCAGGGCGGCCCCGAACCCGGCGATTCCCGGGACGTTCTCCGTGCCGCCCCGCCGGCCGGCCTCGTGGCCCCCGCCGTGGACGAGGGGGACGAGCCTCACCCCCGGTCTCACGTAGAGGGCGCCGACCCCCTTCGGGCCGTGGGCCTTGTGGGCGCTCACGCTGACGAGGTCCGCCTTCCAGGCCTCCACGTCGACGGCGAGCCGGCCGAGGGACTGGACCGCATCGACGTGGAAGAGCGGAAGCCCTTTCCGCCGGCCGGACGCCGGACGGCGGGCGGCGAGCCCCAGGCCGACCTCTGCCACGGGCTGGACGGCACCGACCTCGTTGTTCACGTGCATCAGGCTGACCAGGAGGGTGTCCTCGCGAACGGCGCCCAGGACCGCATCGGCCCGCACGCGCCCGTCACGCTCGACGGGAACGAGACTGACCTCGAGACCTATTCCGTCTTCGAGCCACCGGGCCGCCTCCAGGACCGACGGGTGCTCGACGGCGGACACGACCACGTGCCGCCCGGCCCTGGCGTAGGCCCAGGCCGCGCCCTTCAGGGCGAGGTTGTTCGCCTCCGAGCCGCCCCCGGTGAAGACGATGTCGCCGGCCCGGGCGCCCACGGCCGCGGCGACCCTCTCCCTGGCCGAGTCGACAACCGAGGCCGCCTCGAGACCCAGCCGGTGGCGTGAGGAAGGGTTGCCGTAGCCCTCCTCCATCGCCCGCCGGACGGCCTCGACCGCCTCCGGCACGGGACGCGTCGTCGCCGCGTTGTCCAGATACACGGCACCGCCGGTCATCCGGCCCACCACCTCCCCGCGTCGCGCAGTCGACAGCAGCGCGCCTCAGAGCTCAGAAGGCGTTGCGGACAAGGGTCACCCTCTCGGGGCGGCCCTCCGGGTCGAGCCAGACCTCTGCCACGTCACAGCGGCACGGAGGCAGGCGGTCCCCGAAGCGCCCGAGGTACCAGCTTGCGGCACGCCTGAGTCTCGCCCGCTTCCGGCCCTCCACGGCCTCCAGGCCGCCGCCGTAGGCCCCCGTCCGCCTGGCCTTCACCTCGATGAAGCACAGGACCTCCCCGTCGAGGGCGATGAGGTCTATCTCCCCGGCCCGGCACCGGTAGTTCCGCTCGATGACGCGGTAGCCGACCCCCACCAGGTAGCGGGCTGCGGCCTCCTCCCCCACCCGGCCGAGGCCGGCCGCCCGGCCCCGGGGCCGGTCCCTTCTGCCGCCGCGCCGGGCGCACCCGGGCCCTGCGCCGCCCTTTCCCGCCCTAACCACCGGGCGTCCGCACCCCGAGGCCGCCGAGGTCGTCCCCGGCCTCCCCGCGGCCGATGAAACTCAGCCTGTGGGCGGGGCACGGGCCCAGCCGCCTCAAGCCCTCCCGGTGCTCGGGGGTAGAGTACCCCTTGTTGCGTTCGAAGCCGTAGCCCGGGAACCTCTTGGCGACCTGCCGCATGATTCTGTCCCGCGTGACCTTGGCCACCACCGACGCGGCGGCGATAGAGGCGCACAGGCCGTCGCCGCCCACGACCCCCCGCTGCGGGAGGTCCAGGCCGGGGACCCGGAACCCGTCCACGAGAAGGAAGTCGGGCCGCTCCCCCAGCCTGGCCACGGCCCGGCGCATGGCCACGTAGGTCGCCTCGAGGACGTTCATCCTGTCCACCGTCCTGGGCCCCGCGACGCCCACGCCCACGCTCCGGCAGGCCCGCAGCACCTCTCCGTACAGTTCCTCCCGCCGCTTCTCCGGGAGGTTCTTCGAGTCGTCGAGCCCCGGGATGACGGCGCCCGGTCTCAGCACCACCGCGGCGGCGACGACCGGTCCGGCCAAGGGTCCCCGTCCGGCCTCGTCCATCCCGGCCACGACGACCACCTCCGAAGGGCAGAGGACGGCTTCCGCCTCCAGCATGCCCGCGGCCCTCAGCCTCTCCCGGCGGCGCACCTCCACCGCCCGCCTCAGACGCTCGCCGAGCCTGCGCACCCCGACCCGCCGGTCCCGGACCAGGGCAAGAGCGAGTTCCTCGAGACACCGGATGTCCTCGGGCCGGGTGCGGTGCGGCGGAGGCACGTCGAGCCTGGAGACGAAGGCCTCCACCTCGGCAAGGGTCATACGGCCGAGGTCGACTCTAGCCGGCATGGACCGGAGCTCCCCTTCCCGCGTCGTCCGGCGGCCGTTCGAGGCTGAACCGTCCGAAACGGCCCTCTCTGAAGTCGCGCACGAGCGCCGCCGCGGCCCGCTCGAGGTCAGGGCGGCCCCCGCTTCTGACGTGGCCCCGCACCTCGGCGAAGCGCTCCAGGAGGCCGAAGGCGGCCGACTCTTCCCCGCGACAGAGTTCCGCCGGCAGCCGGTGGGCTTCCGCGAGCAGGTCGAGGGCGAACAGGGCGACCCGGGTGACCTCGAAGGCGTGGTCCGGCAGGATGCCGAGGAGAGCCAGTCTCAGGGCCACCGGGTCCGGCAGCCTCCCCGGGACCAGGATTCCCGGCAGGTCGAGCAGTTCCAGCCCGTCCCCGGCCCTCAGCCATTGTTTGCCGCGCGTCACTCCGGGGCGGTCACCGGTCCGGGCCGAGGCCCGGCCGCAGAGCCGGTTTATAAGGGTGGACTTGCCGACATTGGGAAGCCCCACGACCATGGCCCGGACCGGAGCCCGCGGCGACCTCGCCCGCCCGAGCTCTCTTGCCAGCCCGGCGATCGCCCGCACCTCACGGCCCCGCCCGCCGGAGAAGACCGCCACCCCGTCGCCGGAAGGGGAGGTCCGCCCGAGGAACTCGACCCACCGGCGCGTGACCGAGGGGTCCGCGAGGTCGGCCTTCCCGAGGACCGTGAGGACGGGACGGCCGGGCACCAGACCCTTGAGTCCCGGATGGCGCATGGCCCGCGGCGCCCTGGCGTCCGCGACCTCGATGACTAGCCCTACAAGGGGGAGGTTCTCACGGATCAGCCGGCGGGTCTTGGCCATCTCCCCGGGGAACCAGGTGGAGGCAGCCGCCGCCCTCCGGCCGCCACCCGTCCCGCCGGCGCCGGCCGCACCGCTCAGCCAAGCCATCTTGCCCGCCAGAAGGGCCACCAGAGGAGGAAGGCCCGCCCCTTGATGTTCTCCTGCGGGACGAAGCCCCAGATGCGGCTGTCCTCGCTCTCGGGCCGGTTGTCGCCCAGCACGAACACGGTCCCTTCGGGCACGACCCTCTCCTGGTAGTCGGGGTAGCGGGAACGGTCAGGGGTGACGGGGTAGGCCGACTCGTCTAGGAGACGGCCGTTGATGTAGACGTTCCCGTCCCGGATGGCAACCCTCTCCCCGGGCAGGGCGATGACCCTCTTTATGTAGTCGCGGGACGGGTCGAGCGGGTAGCGGAAGACGATGATGTCGCCGCGTGCAGGCGGCGAAAGAGCGTAGGCGAGCTTGAAGACGAACACGCGCTGGGAGGTGAAGAGGGTCGGCTCCATGCACGAGCCCTCGATGGTGAAGGACTCCAGGACGAAGAACCTGATGGGCAGGGCGAGGGCGGCACACAGGATGACCGTCTTGACCCAGTCCCACAGAACGGCCCAGAAGCCGGCCCCCTCCCGGGTCACCGTCCCACCGCATGTATCCTCCATCCGGGACCCTCCTGTCCCTCCTACACCTAGCCGCACCCCGCCGCCGCCGCGTCGACCCACTCCACACGGTGAGGCGGCCAGTACACGAGGAGGACCTTGCCCCTGACGCAGTCCAGGGGCACGAACCCGAAGGATCGGCTGTCCTCGCTGACCCGCCGGTTGTCGCCCAGGACGAAGAGTTCCCCGTCAGGAACCCTCGTCGGAGGGAAGGCCGAGCGGTCCGCCTTCACGGGGTAGGTCTCCTCCAGGCAGACCCCGTTGACGAACACCCGACCCTCACGCATCTCCACCGTTTCACCGGGAAGACCGACGACCCTCTTGACGAAGTCCTGGCCGGGGTCGAGGGGGTAGCGGAAGACGATGACGTCCCCACGCTCCGGCCCCCCGTCCCGGTAGGCCATACGGCTCACCAGGACCCTCTCGCCATCCGACAGGGTAGGATTCATCGAGTCTCCGACGATGACGAAGGAGCCGACAACATAGGTCCGTAGGACGAGGGCGATGACGAAGGCCACAAGGGTGGCCTCGGCCAACTCGAGCGCCCACCGCGCCCCCGTCCTGAGCAACCAGCGGCCCTCCTCTTCCGCGCCTACTTCTTCCTCTTCTCCTTGACCCGGGCGGCCTTGCCCACCCGCCTGCGCAGATAGTACAGTCGGCTCTGGCGGACGTCGCCCCGGCGGAGAACCGTGACACTTTCCAGTCTCGGCGAATGGACGGGGAACGTGCGCTCCACCCCGACGCCGTAGGTGACCCGGCGCACGGTGAAGGTCTCCGAGAGCCCGCCCCCCTTCCGGCGGATGACGATACCTTCGAACGGCTGGACGCGCTCACGTCCGCCCTCGACGACCTTGAAGTTCACCCTCACGGTGTCACCGGGTCGGAACTCGGGAACCCGTTCCTTCATCTGCCGTCCTTCCACGACCTTCATGACGTCCATCTCTGTCGCCGCTCCCTTCAGTCCCGGCCGCGGCCCAGTTCCTCTGTCCCGGCCGCCCGCTTCCCGGAGCCCTCGACCAGCTCGCGCAGGACCTCCACGTCCTCTCTGGTCAGCCGGGCCCCGAGCAACAGCTCAGGCCGTCTTTCCAGCGTCCGGCGCAGGGATTCCCTCCTGCGCCACTTCCTCACCATCTCATGGTTCCCCGAGAGAAGCACCTCGGGCACGGTCCGACCCCGCACTTCGGCCGGCCGTGTGTAGTGCGGATGCTCCAGGAGCCCCTCGACGAAGGACTCCTCGAGAGCCGAGGCCGCCCGCCCGAGCACCCCGGGCACCAGCCGGGCGACCGCATCGATGACCACCATAGCGGCGAGTTCCCCGCCCGTCAAGACGTAGTCTCCGATTGAGAGCTCCTCGTCGACAAGGGCCTCCCGGACCCTCTCGTCCGTCCCTTCGTAATGCCCGCAAAGCAGGACCAGCCGCTCGCATGCGGCCAGCCTCCGCACCGTCTCCTGGTCGAGAGGCCGTCCCTGAGGTGTGAGGTAGACCACATGCGCCCCGGGGACCTTCGGTCCCGTCCTGCCTCCGGGGGCCTCCGGCCCGTGCGAGGCGCCGGTCCGGGGGGCGTCCCAGCCGGGGAACAGCTCGTCGAAAGCCCGGAAGAACGGCTCGGCCTTCAGCACCATCCCGGCGCCGCCGCCGTACGGATAGTCGTCCGCCGTCCGGTGCCGGTCCTCCGTCCAGTCCCGGAGGTCGTGGACGTGGATCTCGATGAGTCCCTCCTGCTGCGCCCGTCCGAGGATGCTCGACCCGAGCGGCCCGGGGAACATCTCGGGGAAGAGGGTCAGGACGTCAATTCTCATCATCGTCACCCCACACCCTCTGCGGGCGGACGACCATACGTCCCGCATCAGGGTCTACGGTGAGCACCACGTCCTTGAGCGCCGGGACGAGCATCTCGTCCCGGCCTCCCCGCGAGGACTCGGGCGCCACGACGAAGACGTCGTTGGCCCCCGTCTCGATGATGTCCCTCACCGTCCCCAAGACCCGGCCTGCCTCGTCCTCCACCCTGAGGCCGAGAAGCTGGAAGCGGTACCACGACCCCTCCGGCAGGGGCTTGACCTGCCCGACGGGTATCTCCAGGAAAGCCCCCCGCAGAGTCGCCGCCTGCTCCCGGGTCGAGACCCCTTCAAGGGTCAGAACGGTCGAGGACCCGGCCTCCTTGGCCGAGGTGACCCGACGCCACTCCGAGGACCCCTGCGCGAGAGAGGACCGCTTGGTGACCCGGACCTTCTCGAGCTCCAACAGGCGCCCGGGGAACTCCGAGAGCGGGCGCACCTTCAGGGCCCCGGACCGCCCGACCGGACCGAGGACGACCCCCACGGCGATGAACTCGGGGTGGGACCGGACTCTGGTCACGGTCCCGCCTCATCTCGACACGACATCGATGGTCACGTACTTGGCGCGGGGTCCGCCGGCCGTCTTGAGGACCTTCCGGATGGCCTTGATGATGCGCCCCTGGCGTCCGATGACGCGACCGACATCCTCAGGTGCGACCTCGAGGAGGAGGACGGTCTGCGCGTGGCGACGCTCCTCGGTCACCTTCACGGCCTCGGGGTTGGACACGATGGCCCGCACGATGACCTTCAAGAGCTCGACCTGCACCTGTCCCGCCCCGCCTAGGCCTCGGCCTTCTCGTCCTCGACCCGGGAGGACCGGCGCCGCTCCTCGAACTCCTTCAGGACGCCCTCCTGGCGAAGGAGGGCCAGGACCGTGTCTGTCGGCTGCGCTCCGCGCTCGAGCCACTTTATGGCTTTCTCCCGGTCGACCCGGAACTCCGGGGTCGGGGGCGTCGGGTTGTAGTGGCCTATCTCCTCGATGAAGCGCCCGTCACGGGGCGACCTTGCGTCGGCGACCACCACACGGTAGGCCGGCGCCTTCTTCGCCCCGATGCGCCTGAGCCTTATCTTGACCGCCACTCGCCCTATCCACCTCCTGCTGGGACCTATCTCATCAGCCTGGAAAGACCGCGGGCGTCCTTCCCTGCGGCTGTGAATCTCTTTATCAGCTTCCTCGTCTCGGAGAACTGCCGGAGGAGGCGGTTCACCTCCGCGGCCGTCGTCCCGCTCCCGGCGGCGATCCGCCGCCGCCGGCTGCCGTCGATGATCGACGGGTCGCGCCTCTCCTCCCGGGTCATCGAGCAGATGATGGCCTCGACCCGACCGAACTGCTTCTCGTCCACATCGAGCCCTTTGAGCCCACGGAGCCTGCCGACACCCGGGAGGAAGCTCAAGAGCTCCTGCAGCGAACCCATCTTGCGGACCTGCCTCAGCTGGTCCAGGAAGTCGTCCAGGGTGAACTCGTCCCGCCTGAGTTTCCTCTCCAGCTCTCTGGCCTTCTCGGCGTCGAAAGCCGCCTCGGCCCTCTCCACGAGGGTCACGATGTCGCCCATGTCGAGGATCCTCGAGGCCATGCGGTCGGGGTGGAACGGCTCGAGGTCGTCGATCTTCTCGCCCGTCCCCACGAACTTTATCGGCCGTCCGGTCACAGCCCTCACCGAGAGGGCCGCCCCGCCGCGGGCGTCACCGTCCAGCTTGGTCAAGACGACCCCGTCTATACCTACCTCCCGCGAGAACGTCTCGGCCACGCCCACGGCTTCCTGGCCGGTCATGGCGTCGAGGACCAGCAGGGTCTCTGTCGGCCGGGCGACCTCCCGCGCTCTCTTGAGCTCCTCCATCAGGGTCTCGTCGACATGGAACCGGCCCCCGGTGTCGATGATGACAACGTCACAGCCGCGTGTGCGGGCCTCGGAGAGACCCGAGGTGATGATGTCGAGGGTCGCCTGGACGGCTTCGGGCGAGTCGGGTTCCGCTGGGGTGAAACCCGTCGGGCCGGTCCAAACGGGCAGACCGTGACTTCGACCGAGCTGGGCCAACTGTTCCCGGGCCGCGGGTCGCCTGAGGTCCGCCGCGACGAGCAGGGGTAGGCGCCCCTGGCGGGACAGATGCCGGGCGAGCTTCGCCGCCGTGGTCGTCTTGCCCGACCCGTGCAGACCGACGAGCATGATGACCGACGGCGGACGAGGGGCGAAGACCAGGCCGGCCCGCTCTCCGCCCATCATCCGCGCCATCTCGTCGTGGACGATCTTCACGACCTGCTGGCCGGGAGCGACGCTGGCCAGCACCTCCCGGCCGACGGCCCGCTCGCGGACCCGGGCCACGAAGTCCTTGACGACCTTGTAATTGACGTCAGCCTCGAGCAGGGCGAGCTTTATCTGGCGCACCGCCTCGTCGACGTCGCGCTCGGAGAGCTTGCCCCGCCCCTTGAGCCGGCGGAAGACGTTGTTGAGTCTGTCGGTCAGTTGTGAAAAGGGCATCATGACCCCCCGCCGAAGTCACAGGGGTATTTTATCTCTCGCGGACCAGCCATTGCAATGCGCCGAGGCTCTCAGGCCGAGGAGGTGCCCGGCCCCTGGGCCCGGCTGGAGGTTCCGAGCAGGGTCTCGGCATAGACGAGCGGGTCGAACGGTACGAGGTCCTCGCACTCCTCCCCCACTCCGACGAACTTCACCGGTACCCCGAGCTCCCTCCTGATGGCCAGGACGACTCCCCCGCGTGCGGTCCCGTCGAGCTTGGTGATGACGATTCCGGTCAGGGACACGGCCTCGTCAAAAGCCCTCGCCTGCTGGACGGCGTTCAGGCCGGTCGTCCCGTCGATGACGAGCAGGGTCTCCTGGGGCGCACCGTCCGCCTCGCGGGCCAGGACCCGCCTTATCTTCTTGAGCTCCTCGACCAGACCTTTCCTCGTGTGCAGGCGGCCGGCCGTGTCGACGAGAACGACGTCCTTACCCCTGGCCCGGGCCGCCCGTATTCCGTCGAAGGCCACCGCGGCCGGGTCGCTCCCCGGACGGTGGTGCACGAGGTCGAGCCCGAGCCGCTCGGCCCAGGCCCGGAGCTGTTCGGTGGCCGCCGCCCGGAAGGTGTCGGCCTGCACCAGGAGAGGCCGCCGTCCCTCGGCGGCCAGGCGCCAGGCCAGCTTGGCCACGGTGGTGGTCTTTCCGGAGCCGTTGACCCCGACGACCAGGATGACCGCGGGGTCGGCCCCGGGCGGCGGAAGGTCGAGGTCCCCGGGCGGCCCGAGCCTCTCCGCAAGGACCGCGGCCAAGAGGCGGCGGAGGCCCTCGCCGTCGGCCACACCCTCCCGTCCCGCCCTCTCCCTGACCTCGGCGACGACGTCCTCCGCGAGCAGCACCGTGCTGTTGCGTCGGGAGTGCTCGACGAGATCTGCATCGACCGCCCCATAGCCGACGAGCCGAAGCTTCTCCCA
>CAJXZV010000068.1 GCA_913063835.1 uncultured Eubacteriales bacterium | reverse complement strand
ATCTACCCACTCCCGGGTGCGGCTGTCCACTGGCCGGGCAATCGAGCACCTTTCCGCGCGCGTGCAGTCGGGCTTGAGGTCGCATTTCCGGCAGGCGTAACGGTGGGTCCGGTAAAGCAACAGGTTCTGGTTCGGAACTCGGACATTGTACAGCCACTTACCCTTCGGGCAGCGATACCGGTCCAGCTCCGGCACGTAGACGAAGCCCATCCTTTCCCGTTTGGCTGAGGTCTTCCGCCAGGGGATTTTGCTGGGAATCGTCGCGACTATACGCTTCTTCCGGAGGTACTCATAGACTCCGGTATGGCTGTACCCGCGGTCAGCCACCACCTCGTCAGGCCTGCGTCCGGCAACCCATCGGTGCTGGCCGAGGAGTTGCTCCACCTGATGCCCTTCTGGGCGGTCCCCCGGCGTCACCACCACGGCCGTCATGACCCGAGCCGGTCCCCCGTCGACTGCCACATGGACCTTGTGGGCCAGAAAGAGACCCTTCCTCTTATCACTGATGATTGCCGCCTGGGGGTCGGTGCGGCTGACCCTCCGCTGGTTGGCCGTCTGCTTCGCTGGTTTGGGCTCACCACGCGAGGACTGCCGGGGCTGCGGTGGCCCGCCGTTCCCTTCCAAGGGGTTATCCGTCCAGAGCCGATCGATGTACTCGTCCGCATCGACCAGTTGACGATATAGAGGTCGGCTCAGCAGCGAGTCCGGGGAGGCGTTCGCCCGTACCAGCGTGGCATCCAGATAGACCCGGCCTCTATCGTTCAGGCCAGCCTTACGGCATTTGCTCACCACTTCAGAGAAGAACTGGCGGTAAGCCGGCAGACCGTACCGGGTGCGGGCCTTGGAGAGGATGCTATCGGCGGCTGCTCATCCAGGTCATATCCGAGGAACCACATGTAGGCCAGGTTCAGCCTTATCTCCTCTGCCAAACGCCTTTCCGAGGTGATCCCGTAAAGATACCCGAGCAGGGCCATCTTGAACACCACCACCGGATCCACGGAGGGGGCGCCGGTATGGCTATAGGTGTGTTTGACCAGGTCACGGACGAAAGACAAGTCGATGGTCTTGTCTACGAGGCGGAGCAGGCGGTCCTGGGGAACCCGCTCCTCCAAGGAGAAGCTGTAGAACCATTTGGTTTGCATCCTCGTTGAGGCCCATCATGGCGTCTCACCCAAGACGGGAGATTCGCGCCCCATGTACCGTTTCCTGTACGGGTTTGGCAACAGGCCCACCGGCCGAAGTGGGTCAATTCTCGGGCGGCGTTGACAGAACAAGGGTCGAACCCCCAGGCTTAACGACCTTCCGATTGCCAGCACTTCAGCATACCCACGTAGTCTTTGATGCATTTCAGGTCGGAGCATTTCGAAGAGAGACCGAGCTTACGCCCTCAGCAGGTCGGGACTGAACAGGGGTTGAACAGGCACGGAGACCAACGCCCGAAGAGCTAACCGGAAGGAGGTAGTCCGACGATGACGCTCAAGCACACCCTGGAAATCTGCGAGCTTCTCGAGTCGGCCCGGGTCGACGGCGAGGCGGTGCGGGAGCTTTTGCGTGACCGGGGAGCGGGCCCGGACGAGGTGACCGTGACTCGGCTGGAAGGGAGCCGGGAGGAGCGCGGGTCGGGGCCCGGCTCAGGCCACGGGGGCTCAGGGGCCGGCTCGGGGCCCGAGGGCTCGCGGTCCGGGAACAGACTCGGGACCGATTTCCTGAGAATCGTGATTCCCGGCCGCACCGGCCGCCGAGCGGGGGGTCCGTCCCCCACCCTGGGGGTCATCGGACGCCTCGGCGGCGTCGGGGCCCGGCCCGAGGTCACGGGCCTGGTGTCCGATGCCGACGGGGCCGTGGTGGCCCTGGCGGCGGCCCTGAAGCTCCTGGACCTGAGACGGGCCGGAGACAGGCTGGCCGGGGACGTCATCGTCGCCACCCACATCTGCCCCTCGGCCCCCGTCGAACCCCACGACCCGGTGCCCTTCATGGGTGCGCCGGTGGACATGCGGGTCATGAACGAGCACGAGGTCTCCCCCGAGATGGACGCCATCCTCTCCGTCGACACCACCAAGGGCAACAGGGTCGTCAACTCCCGGGGGTTCGCCATATCCCCCACGGTGAAGGAGGGGTGGATCCTCCGCGTCTCCGAGGACCTCCTCGAGACCATGGCTGTCACCACGGGAGAGCCCCCCAGGACGTTCCCGGTGACGATGCAGGACATAACGCCCTACGGCAACGGGGTCCATCATATCAACAGCATCCTCCAGCCGTCCGTGGCCACTTCGGCCCCTGTCGTGGGCGTGGCCGTGACCGCGGTCACGCCTGTCCCGGGCTGTGCGAGCGGGGCCAGCCACGAGGTCGACCTGGCCGAGGCGGTGAGGTTCGTCGTCGAGGTGGCCAAGGGGTTCACGGCGGGCCGGATATCCTTCTACTCCGCAGAGGAGTTCAGCCGCCTCGTGGAGCTCTACGGGCCGATGACGCACCTTCAGACCCCGGGGCGCGGGTGAGGACTCGTCAAGGCCGGAGGTACCGGCGCTTCCGGCCGACCTTCTGGGGGGTGGTCCGGTGATGATGGTCAGGCGGTCGACGGTCAGGTTGGTGACCATAGGGCAGTCCCCGAGGGGCGACATCATGTCCGTGCTGGGGAGGTACATGCCCGAGGACGTCGAGGCCGTAGAGGTGGGGCTCCTCGATGATGTGGACCCGCGCGGACTGGCCGACCTCGCCCCCCGTCCGGGGGAGGAGGTCCTCGTGACGAGGCTCCGCGACGGACGCGAAGTGAGGCTGGGGAAGGAGAGGATTACGCCCCGGCTCCTCGACCTGCTCGAGGAGACCGACCGGGCCGGGGCGGAGGTCGTCGTCCTCCTCTGCACCGAGGTGCTTCTTCCGCCCGGCGGACCGCCCCTCGGGACTGAGGTCCCGGACCGGCGCCCCCGCGCTCTCCTCATCCAGCCGGGCCTGATACTTGCGGCTGTCGTCCGGTCGGTGGCCTCCGGCCGCTCCCTGGGGGTGCTGGTGCCCGCTCCGGAACAGACCGAGAGCGCGCGGGAGCGGTGGGCCGGGGCCGGCCGGAGCCTGGAGGTCCAGGCGGCCTCACCCTACGGCGGCCCGGAGGCGCTGGAGGCGGCGGCCGCGGCCCTCGCCCGGGCAGGGCCCGACCTAGTCGTCATGGACTGCATGGGCTTCGGCCCGGAGCACAAGCGCATCGTCCAGAGCACCGCCAGGTGCCCCGTCGTCCTGGCGGCGAGCCTTGTGGGGAGGACGATGGCCGAACTCCTCTCCTGACGCTTTCCCGGCGACGCTCCGACGCCGCCCTGACCCGGCTGTTTCTCGGAGAGCGCCTGGAGGCGGTCTGCCGCCGCCGCGGGAACGCCGCCGGGAGCTGATGGTCGGGCCGCCAAGGGGCGGCTACTCGTTCTCCCAGCGGTCGAGGATTCCGGGCAGCTCCGCCAGGTCCCGGATAGTCGCGTCGGGCTCCGGTCGCCCGCGGGCAGGTGCGGCCCTCGCCCCGGCGGCCTCACCGCCACTCTCCGGGCGCGGGACGTACCACACGGCGCGCAACCCCGCCTGTCTGGCGGCCACAACGTCGTTCTCAAGGCTGTCCCCGACCATGACCGCCGCAGCCGGGCGGCAGCCCAGAATGGATAACGCCGCCCGGTAGAACTCCGGGTCCGACTTGGCCAGGCCAAGGTTCCGGGAAAGGATGAGCCTCTCGAAGTAGCGGTCGAGGTCCACACGGCGGAGGGCCTGACGCACCTGCTCCTCGGAGGACTCGCCTCCGGTCGTCAGGACCGCCAGGCGGTAGCGGCCCCGCAGGGCGCGCAACACCCGGGTGGCCCCGGGCATCGCCTCTACCTCCGGCCACCCGGCCATCGGCCCGGTCTGGTCCGGGAGGACCTTCATCAACGTGTCGCCCCAGTCGAAACACACGACCTCGATAAGACTGCCCATTCTGTTGCAGTGTCTCCTCCCTGGCGGACCCCGGGTGCCCGCCGCCCCTCCCCGGCGGGGAGATTGAGCGTACACCGGGAAGCTCGCCTTGACCTTGCGGGCACACCAAGCACTATATCACGTCGGCATCGGACCAGGTCCAGACTCAGGTGTCCGGCCGAAGTCCTTCAGGTAGACCGTGCTCACCAGGGCGGCCCGCCGCCACCAGCGGTCGGGCAAAGGCGAGCCCCTGGTACATGCCATCCAGGCCCTCCACGGGCAGCGCATCGTCCTGCCCCGACAGCAGGTCTACCGGCCGGACGAGGACCTGCTCGAGGTGCGCTACAGGCGGTTCCGTGAGGCTTCGTGAGCCTCTTTTCCGCCAGCCGGCAGGAATCGTCTTGCGGATGGCGTAAGAGTTGTAGTGACAACGCAACAACACCCTGCAGGGGCGGGAGGCTTTCCGTTGGGTCCAAGGGTCGAGCGCCTGACGGCCATCGACACCAGCATTCCGGTGCCCAAGTACCACCAGCTGAAGCAGATTCTCCGCGAGAAGATAGACTCCGGCGAGTGGATGCCGGGAGAGCTCCTACCTTCCGAGAACGAACTCTGCGCCCAGTACAAGGTCAGCCGGACCACCGTGAGGCAGACGATGGCCGCTCTGGTGGCTGAAGGGCTTGTAACCAGGGAGCAGGGGAGGGGCACGTTCGTCGCCCGGCCGAAACTGGTCCAGGGCCTCATGGGTTTTTACAGCTTCACGGAGGAGATCTCCAAGATGGGCCTCAGGCCGCGGTCGGACGTGCTCAAGCTGGGAACGTGCCCGGCCACCAAGACCGTCGCCAAGAGGCTGGCCGTGGCCGAGGGTGACGAGGTGGTCTTCCTCACCCGCCTGCGCCTGGCCAGCGAAGAGCCTATCATGTTCGAGACGTCGTACCTCCCGCACGCGTTGTGCCCGGGACTGGCCGAGAAAGACCTCTCCTCCAGACCTCTCTATACCGTTCTCCGCGAGGACTACGGCCTCGAACTTTCGCGGGCGCGCGAGGAGTTCCAACCGGCCCTGGCCGACGACTATGAGGCGCGGTGGCTGGGAATAGACGCCGGTTCGCCTGTCCTCTTGCTGGAGCGCGTGGCTTTCATGGCCGTCGAGGGGGAGGGTGACCGTCCCCTCGAGTTCTGCCGGAGCGTCGTGCGCGGCGACCGTTGCCGTTTCTACGTGGAGCTACCGCGGCGCACCTGACCCCGGGCGCGGGGCAGGGGCCCGCGCCCGGTGACCCCAAGCCAGGCCGCCGGGTTCTGTTGGGCGAAGTTGGCATGACAACATGACCTAATCACCTAATGACAAGCGGTTTTAGGGCCGGAGTAGTAGCGACAAAAAGCGGAGGTGGACATCCAGATGCCTGGTCAGCACACCTGGAAGGAAATCCAGAGCCAGCCCGAGGTCTGGCGAGAGGTCCTCGCCGGCGTGAGGCGGCGTGCCGACGAGATAGAGACGTTCTTCAAGGACCCCCGGCCAGTAGAGGAGATCGTCGTGCTGGGCTGTGGGTCATCCTACTATCTGTCCCTCTCGGCGGCTCACGCCTTCCAGAGGTTCCTCGGCCTTCCCGCGCGCGCTGTGCCCTCCTCCGAGGGCATCTTCTACCCCGAGGCTGTGTTTCCCAAGGACAGGGTCTTCCTGGCAGTGGGTGTGTCGCGTTCGGGTGAGACCACGGAGACCCTGGTGGCCCTCCGCCGTGCGGCCGAGTTCCCCAACGGGCGTCTGGCCAGCGTCTCGTGTCATGAGGAGAGCGGTCTGGGTGAACTAGGCGGTCTGCACCTGGCTCTCACGGCCGGCGCCGAGACGAGCGTGGTCATGACCAGGTCCTTCAGCAGTATGCTACTGGCCCTCCAGGCGGTGGCGGCCCTGGCCGCGGGGGACCGCGAGCGGCTCGAGCTCCTGTCCTCTCTTCCGGACCTGGCTCCGTCCGTTCTCGAGGCCTCGCGGCCGGTGGTCGAAGCCGTCGGAGCCGACAAGTCCTTCCGCCGCTTCGTGTTCCTGGGCAGTGGGCCGCTCTACGGCATCGCCTCGGAGGCCATGCTGAAGATCAAGGAGATGGCCCTGGAGGAGTCTGAGGCCTACCACAGCCTGGAGTACAGGCACGGCCCCAAGTCGGTCGTCGACCGGTCGACCCTGGTCGTCAGCCTCATGTCCGCCGCGGCCGAGGTCGAGGAGAAAGAACTCCTCAAGGAGCTGACGTCCTTGTCGGCCCGCACGATGGTCGTGGGCCCCGACGGCTCGGAGGCGGCCGCGGCCGACGGCGACTGGTTCATCCCCCTTCCCGAGGCCGACCTCGACGACTGGGCCCGGGCCCTGGTCATGGTCCTGCCGGGACAGCTCCTGGCCTACCAGCGGGCCGTGAGCAAGGGGCTCGACCCGGACCGGCCGCAGAACCTGTCGCACGTGGTGAGACTGGGGCTGTGAGGCGGCCGAGGCCGTGACGGTGAGACAGTCAGCTACACCGGAGGGTGGCTACAGGATGGAAAGGTTGGCCCGGTGCCTCACCGGGCGGGTGGCTCTGGACGTGGAGGCCCGCGATTGGGAGGAGGCCGTAAGGCTCGCCGGAGAGGTCCTCGAGAAGGCCGGCGACATCGAGCCGGCCTACACCGAGGCCATGATCCGCACGGTGCGCGAGATAGGACCCTACATCGTCGTCACACCGGGCGTGGCCCTGCCTCACGCCCGGCCCGAGAACGGGGTCCTGCGGGCGGCGATAGGGTTGGTGCGCCTCGCCAGGCCGGTGTCGTTCGGCAACGAGGTCAACGACCCGGTCGACCTCGTGTTCCCGTTCGGGACGCCAGACCGTGACCAGCATATCGAGGTCCTGGCCGCCCTCTCGCGTCTTCTGTCCGACCCCAGAAGGGTGGCGGCCCTGCGGCGGGCCGCGACCGAGGAAGACATCCTGGCTGTCCTGCGGGGGGCTCCGCTCGCCCCCGCCGGCTCGTGAGGAGGGACATCAGGTGAGGGTTGTCGCGCTTTGCGGGATGGGGTTCGGGACGAGTCTGATGCTCAAGATGTTCATCGGGGAGATCTTGGAAGCCCACGGCGTCAAGGCGGAGGTTCACGCCTGGGACCTCGGTAGCTTCAAGGGACAGGACGCGGACATCGTCGTAGCTCCCACGGACATGAAGAAACACCTCGAGGGCTACCAAGGACGAGTCGTCTTGATTGGCAATCTCACCGACCGGCAGGAGATTGAAGAGAAGCTTCTACCCGTCGTAAGAGAGTTCCTCGACGCTCAACCCTGATCGACTCTTCAAGGCTGGGGGGTGGTGCATGGCCGGACGCGGAAGGTGGTCGTGAGACCACCGAGAGAGGCGCTTGTGAGCTCAAGGTTCGGAAGAGTGTCTAGTTTCCGAAAGGGGAGGGAGAGACCGCCATGCTGGAGTTCATCGTGGAGTTCTTCAGCACGCCGGCGATCGTGATCGGTGTCGTGGCCCTCGTCGGTCTCCTCGTCCAGAAGAAGGCCGCACCGGAGGTCGTCAGCGGTACGACCAAGACGATTCTGGGCTTCCTCATCCTCGGTGTGGGCGCCGGGGCCATCGTGGGGGCCCTCGACCCGATCACGAAGATGTTCATGCAGGCCTACGACCTGCAGGGCTTCGTGCCCTTCGACGAGCTCGTCGTCGCCTCGGTGGCGGCTAAGCTGGGGAGGGAGACGGCGCTCATCCTGGGTCTCGGCTTTCTGGTCAACGTCCTCCTGGCCCGCCTGACGCCATGGAAGTACATCTACCTCACGGGCCACATGCTCTGGATTCACGCCGGGATGTGGGCCATAGCCCTCAACACCCTCGGCCTGTCGACGACGGCCATCGTGGCCATCGGTTCTCTCATACAAGGTCTTTACACCACCCTCTTCCCGGCCATGGCCCAGCCCATCATGCGCAAGATAACCGGGTCGGACGAGATCGCCTTCGGGCACGGGCAGACCTTGCTCAACGTCGTCGGGGCTTGGATCGCCAAGCTCTTCGGGAAGCCCGGGGAGAGCGCCGAAGAGGTGAAGGTCTCCGAGAGCTGGAGCTTCTTCCGCGACATGGCCATCTCCATGTCCATCATCATGCTCATCGTGGCCATCCCCGCGGCTCTGTTCGCCGGGCCCGAGTACGTCGAGCAGAACCTGAGCGGCGGCCAGAACTTCCTCATCTTCGCTCTCCTTAAGGCCCTGGGCTTCACGGCCGGCGTCCTCGTGCTGCTCCAGGGCGTGCGGATGTTCATCGCCGAGATGGTCCCGGCCTTCCGCGGCATCGCCACGAAGGTCGTGCCCGGGGCGAAGCCAGCTCTCGACTGCCCGGTCATCTATCCCTACGCCCCCAACTCGCTCATGATTGGACTCATCACGGGCACTGTCGCGCAGGTGCTGGCCATCGCCTTGCTCATCGCCCTCCGCTGGCCCATACCCATCCCGAGCATGATTGTGGCCTTCTTCGCCAGCGGCTCGGGGGCGATATTCGGCAACGCTGTGGCCGGCCGCCGCGGCGCCATCTTCGGCGGGTTCTTCTGGTCCTTCGCCGGCTTCCTCCTGGCGTCGTGGTCGATGCATGTCCAGCTCTTCGGTGACCTGAGCGCGCTTGGAGCCGCGGGTGTCGGCTTCGTCGTTCCCGACGGTATCGCCATCGCCGCGCTGATCCGGCTCGTGGGCTGGCTCTTCGGCCTCGGCGGCTAGAGCTGGCTCCGGCCGCGTCCGCCTTGCCGCCGACCGGCGGCGGGCAGAGCGCGGACGGAAGACGGACTCGAGCGGTCCCGGCCGGAGCGAGACCTGGCCCCGGCCGGGACCGCCGGACCCTGACACCCCAGACCAACAGACCGGACCAGGGCCGGAGGTTGCCCGACAACCGCCCGGCCCGGGCCGGAGCGGGAGGTCCCAGGAATGTCCAACTCATCTGAGTCATCCGGCGGAGGGGGCGTCCGCCCCGAACTACAGTTCGCCCACACCTACTTCACGACCATCACCAGTCTCCTGGACAGGGTCTGGCGGACCCAAGGGGAGGCCATGGCCCGGGTCGTGGCAGCCATCACCGACTGCGTGAAGGACGGAGGCCTAGTCCACGTCTTCGGTTGCGGGCACACTCAGATACTGGTGGAAGAAGTGTGGTTCCGGGCCGGTCAGCCCGCCTTCGTCAGCCCGGTCTTCGACCAGGGGCTCTGGCCGCACAACGGGCCGCACAAGAACAGTGCCCTCGAGAAGCTGGAGGGATACGGGCGCATCCTGTTCGACAACCACGACGCCCGGGCAGGTGAGGTCGCTATCGTCCTCTCCAACTCCGGCCGGAACGCGGTGCCTATCGACGTGGCGTTGGCGGCCAAGGAGCGCGGTCTCACGGTTGTGGGCATCACCTCCATGGACTACACCACGCGGGTCTCCTCACGGCACCCGAGCGGGAAGAAGCTCTACGAGGTTGTCGACATTGTCATCGACAACGCTGGCCCGGAGGCCGATGCGACCGTTTCCATCCCCGGCCTCCGCCAGAAGGCTGGTCCCTGTACCACCATCACCAACGCGGCCATTCTCAACTCCATCCTGGTCCAGGTGTCGGCCAATCTCACGGCGATGGGCAGGGAGGCGCCGGTGTTCATCAGCGCCAACCTCGACCTACCGCCTGACACCAACGAGCGGTTCATCGCTCCTTACGCCGACAGGGTGAAGTACTACAAGGGGTAAAACAGAGGGTGAGTGAGGAAGGGCGGGAGGGTCGCGTGCCGCCGGAGGAACCGGGTGCCACCTTCGTCATCGAGAACGCTCTGGCCCCGACCAAGAGGGGCCTCGAAAGAGTCACCATCGTCATCGGCGGACGGCGGGTCGTCGGGCTCCTCCCCCTCGGGGATGGGCGGGCAGGTGGGGCGGGCCGCCCCTGCCCCCGGCGGCGGGTCCCGCGCCTGGATGCCGCCGGCCGCTTCGCGGTGCCCGGCTTCGTCGACCTCCACGTCCATGGGGCCACGGGGGTCGACTTCACGACCGCCGACGGCGCTCGTCTGGAGGCTCTGCGGACCCTGTCGGGCTACCTCGCGGCCCACGGGGTGACGGCCTTCTGCGCGACCACGCTCTCGGCCGGGCCTGAAGCCTTACTCAAGGCTGTGGAGGCCGTGGCGGAGGCGGCCGAGACTTCGGCGGCTGTCTCGGCGGCTGACCCGCCGACCGCCCCGGCGGCCTCCGCGGCCGGCGTTCACCCGAACGTCCCCGAGACTTCCTGGCCGGGGGCCCGGGTCCTGGGATGCCACCTGGAAGGCCCTTTCCTCTCGCCGGTCCGGCGCGGGGCCCAGCCCCTGGACGCCCTCCGGCCGCCTGACCTGGCCGAGATGGAAGCCCTGGTCAAGGCCTCCCGGGGCACGCTCCGCATCGTGACCCTTGCTCCGGAAGTCCCCGGGGCGCTGGAGCTTGTCCGGTGGCTCGCCGTCCGCGGCGTCGTCGTCGCCGCCGGGCATACCGACGCCACCTACGAGGAGACGGCCAGGGCTGTCGCCGCAGGTCTGAGCCAGAGCACCCACACCTTCAACGGCATGCGGCCCCTGACCCACCGCGACCCCGGTGTGCTGGGTGCTGTCATGAACCACGACGAGGTCCTGGCTGAGGTCATCGCCGACGGACTACACGTGAGCAGGCACGTCGTCCGGCTTCTCTGCCGGGTCAAGGGCCTCCGGCGTGTGGCCGTGGTGAGCGACCTCACGTGTCTTGCGGGACTCGAACCTGGCGAGTACGACTTCGCCGGCCAGCGGGTGGAGGTGACCGCGGACCGGGCCACGGTCAAGGACACGGGCGGCCTGGCCGGGAGTGTCACCCCGCTGAACGAGGCCTTCCGCAACCTCCTCGACTGGGGCTTCACCGTGAGGGAGGCGGCCCTCCTTACCAGCGCCAACGCCCGCCGCCAGATGGGGCTCCCCGGCGCCGACGGGGTCATCGAAGTGGGCTGCCAGGCCGACATCACCGTCATCGGGGCTGACGGAGAGGTTCTCCTTACCCTGGCGGGCGGCCGTGTGATACACGCCGCCCCCGGGACGGGGCTGGCGCCGGCGGGAGAGAGGGACCCGGGTTGAAGAAGATTGTCACCGTGACTCTCAACGCGGCCTGGGACAAGACGTATTTCCTCGACGGGTTCGAGAAGGGCCTGGCCCACTCGGTCGCCGAGGTCCGTGGCTGTGCCGGCGGGAAGGGCGTGAACGTGGCCCGGGTCATCAGGGCCCTCGGGGGGCGGGTGGTCGCCACCGGGCTTGCCGGCGGGATGACGGGTGAGCGTATAGTCTCCGGTCTTCTGGCCGAGGGTATTGAGGCCGCCTTCATGACGGTGAAGGCCGAATCCCGCGACACCCTCGCCGTCGTCGACCGTATCTCCGGAGAGGTCACCGAGTTCCGCGAGCCGGGGGACCCCGTCACCGAAGAGGAGTTCCAGGCCTTCTGCGAGCACCTGCGGGAGCTCCTTGCGGACGCGGGGTTCTGTGTGCTTTCGGGGAGTCTTCCGCCGGGCGTTCCGGCCGACGCCTACGCCCGGCTCGTCCGCCTTTCCAGGGAGATGGGGGTGCGGGTCGCTCTCGACGCGAGCGGCGGGGCCTTCACGAGCGGCCTGGCCGCTGGGCCGTCCCTGGTGAAGCCCAACCGCGAGGAGGCTCTGGCGGCCGCGCGGGCCCTCGGAGAGCTGTCTGAGGGACGGGACCTTTCACGGCTCGGGCCCGTGA
>CAJXZV010000067.1 GCA_913063835.1 uncultured Eubacteriales bacterium | reverse complement strand
CGAGCCGCGCGAACCCCGTCACCGCGCCCCTCAACCTGATGCCGCCCTGCCGCCGGATGGCCTCGACCGGCCCGGCCGAGCGGTTGTGCAGACTCACCTTCTCACCCTTCAAAGCCAGATAGGCGGCTAGAGCCTGTCCTCCGTGACCGGCTCCGATGACAGCCCACGAGACCCGCTTGCTCCTCGCCATGAGCGCCACCTCCTTTTCGGCGTGTCCTTTCGTCGGACAATAACAACAATTCAGTTAAAGCTCCGTCCGAGAACTACGGGACAAGAAGACCGCTGAGTAAGGCGGAAGGCTGCCTGCGGCAAGGACCGACCTGTCGAGCCCCTCTGGCCGGGAACCGAACCGTCCCCGCCGGGCAGAGCGGGCTTTGCCTGACGTTGGTCATTCTATCACGCGCTACCTCATCCAGGCAAGCCCGGCCGCGGCCGCGCACACGCCGGGGCGGACCTCCGCCGGCCGCCGGCCCCGGTTCATCCCTCGCCGACCAGGTATCCGGCCTCCTCCAGGAGCACCAGGCCCAACCCGGGGTCGACCGGGAGGGCGATCTCGTCACCCAGGTACCCGAAGCCTGCGGGCAAGAGCGCCCCCGGAAGCGGGACACCCTCTGACCCGCGTGCCGTCGGGTCGCCCGGGAGCACCTCCGACGGCACGGCCAGCAGGTTCAGGGCGAGCCTGACCCTGAGGTCGTCGAAGGGCGGGCGGCGGCAGTTCAGCTCGAGAAAGACCACGTGCCAGCCCGGCTCGGAAAGGACCACCGCCGTGCCGGCCTCCTCCAGCGCGCGGGCTCCTTCCGGCGCGAGCGCCGGGGCGAGGGTCCCCCGGCCCTCCAGGAGCATCTTCACCCGCTGCTCGGGCTCGGGCACACAGCGGAGGACCACCTCCCGCAGGGCCGCAGGCCCCGACGGAGGCATCTCCGGACACCCCCCGTAGTAGCCCTCCCATCTGACGAGGACCTCGCGCCCCCCGCCGCCCCCTGGAGCGAAGCGGAAGGGCCCGGTCCCGACGGGAGCCCGGGCGAACCGCTCCGGTCCCACCTCCTCGTAGTGGGCGGCCGGCACTACCGGCTGCAGCCCATGGAGCTCGAGGAAGCCGGGGAACGGCACCGAGAACTTGAAGACCACCTCCCTTTCGCCCCTCTCGAAGACGTCCACCCCGACCCCGGGCGGAACCCGCCCCGTGAGGGCCTTCTTGTAGGTGAAGACCACGTCGCGGGCCTGGAGGGGCTCGCCGTTGTGGAAAAGGACCCCCTCCCGCAGCTTGACGACGAGTTCGCGGGCCGTCGGGGAGTATTCCCAGGATTCGGCGAGCTCAGGCAGGAGGGTCCCGTCAGGCCCCATGGTGACCAGGGCGTCGAACAGGCACCGCATGACGACCCCTGCCTGGGGGTCCGGCGGGGCGAACGGGTCCAGCGGCGGGAGCCGGGCAAGACCCAGGAGCACGGTGACCCTGTCTTCACCTCCCGAGACCCTGGCGTCGTGGAGGGCGACACCACCCATCGGCCCCGGCATCCAGCCGGTGAGGTCGGGGGTGGAGGCGTCATAGAGGGGGACCACAGCCCCCCGCACCCAAGGCAGCTCCTCGAGGAGCATCTCCTGCAGGACCCTGGCCAGCCTCTCCTTGTCCTCCGGCCTCCAGCGGGTCAGAAGACCCGCCAGGAGAAGGTCTGTCTCCGGGTTGGCGTACCCGGTGAAGTTCTCCGCTCCACCCGTGGTCAGCTTGGCGACGGCCATCCCCAGAGGGGCCGGGTGCGGTCCGGCCCAGCCGACGACCCAGGCGTCGGCCGCTCCGGCCCGGGCCCGGGCGATTATCCGGGACCGGTCCTGGACCGAGACGTCGGCCCGCAGGCCGAAGGCCCGGAAGTGCTCCGCGTAGGCCCGGGCCGCGGCGGCGTGCGCGGGGTCGGCCTCGATGGTGAAGACCAAGCGCACCGGCTCGCGGCTCCCCGCCGGCTCCCCGGCCGCGTCCGGACGCATCCGCACCTCCCGGGCGCATCCGCAAGGAGCCAAGACCGCCGTACACAGAATCCAGCCCACGAGGAAGACCGAGACCTTGGCTCTGGTCGCCATAAGGAACCATCCTCCGGTCTGGACGGGTGGTCGAAGGACAGATGGACGAGTGCCTTCCTCTGGTCCTATGCGGGCGGAAGGCGGGTTATGAGGCCGGAGGCGGCGGGGTGGGCGGTGCCGGAACCGGAGGCCGTTCCCGCGCCGGGAGCGGCGCTGGTGCCGTCAGAAGCCCCCGCAGCGGCCGCACTGGGCGCAGGTGGAGTGCGGGTCCAGGTAGAGGCGACGGCCGGCCATGAGCTGGACCGGCGTCGCCCGCCGGCACAGGGTCGCCGGAAGCCATGAGGCCATGTAGAAGCAGGCGACGGCGAGGACGACCGCCCCCGCCGCGGCCGACGGTGTCAGCATGAGCGGCAGCTCGGAGGAAACGTCCAGAGCCCGGACGGCCGCCCATCCGCCGACCAGGCCCAGGACGAGCCCGCCGGCGGCCACGAGTCCGCCCTCGAGGAAGAGGAGGTGGAAGACCTCGTCGTCCTCCGCCCCCAGGGCCTTGAGGACCCCGAGCTGGGTCTTGCGCTGCAGGAGGGACAGGAGCATGACGTTGAACACGCCGAGCCCGGCCAGCATGAGGACGGTCGCCTTCACCACGCGTGCCGGCGACAAAAGCCTGCCGACGGCCCGGTAAGAGACCTGGGCCGGGAGTCCCTCCCACCAGAGCGCGGCCTCCGGGAAGTAGGACTCGAGCCGGCGGAGGGTCTGGCGGAGGGTGCTGCCGGAGCGCACCCACACTGCGACGGCGTCCGGCCGCGGGCCGGCGGGACCCGTCGGCCCGGCTCCCAGCCGGCCTCTGAGAACCAGCGAGTCCTCGAGACCGACCAGCACGGACTCTGCCAGCAGGTCGTCGTGGGCCTCGAACAGGCCGGCCACGACGAAGGCCTCTCCGGAGAACCCGAGCGGGGTCTCGACGCCCACCTGAAGCAGGTCCCCCGGCTCGAGCCCCGCCGCTTCGGCCAGCCGTCTGGGGACCAGCGCCTCCCCGGGTCCCGGGCTCGGCCCGTCCGGGCCTGCCGGCCAGAGGCGGCTGTCCGGCGCGAGGCCCACGACCCACCGCCGGCCGGCCGACGTGAGCGCCTCCCAGCGGTCGAAGACCTCGAACCCCCCGACAGGGGCCGCCCAGGCCAGGTCCTCCGGGGGCCGGGCTCCCTCACCGCCCAGCCCGAAGGCCAGGACGTCCGCCGGCAGGCGGAGCGCCTCCGTGCGGCCGGCCACATCGACCGCGCTACCGTGAGATGCGGCCGAAAGGGTCAGATAGACCACGACACCGGCCGCAAGACAGAGCCCCACCAGGAGGTGGCGCAGGGGCCGCCTCTTCACGGCCCTCAGGGCCAGCGGGCCGTACAGAGGCATCCGACGCCCGAACTCCCGGACCCGGCGCGGGTGCAGGGACCGTACGAGGTTGACAAGCCCCTGCCCGAGCACCTCCAGCAGGCTCAGCAAGCCCCCGTCCCCTCCCTCTCCTCCAGCGCCTGGACCTCGCCGTCCCTCATGCGGACGACCATGTCGGCGTGTTCGGCGAAGCCCGGGTCGTGCGAGACGACCACGAACGTCTGCCCCTTCTCCCGGTTGAACCGCCGGAACAGCTCCATGATGTCCTCGCTGTTCTTCGAGTCGAGGTTCCCGGTCGGCTCGTCGGCGAGGACGATGGCCGGGTCGTTGGCCAGGGCCCGGGCCACGGCCACCCTCTGCTGCTCACCGCCGGAGAGCTCGTGGGGGGTGTGCCGCGCACGGTGCGACATCCCGGTCGCCTCCAGGAGGGCGGCCGTCCGCGAGGTTATCTCCGCTGGCGGAAGCCCGGCGAGCCTCATGGGAAGGGCCACGTTCTCCTCTGCCGTCAGGTCGGAGAGAAGGTTGAAGAACTGGAAGACGAACCCTATCTCCGTCCTCCGTAACCTGGCCAGACCGGATTCGTCCAGGCGGCTGTAGGCCAGGCCCTTGAGGACGACGTCACCTCGGGTCGGGCGGTCAAGACCGCCGAGCAGGTTCAGGAGGGTGGTCTTCCCGCAGCCCGAAGGGCCGGTGATGACGACGAACGCCCCTCGCGGGACGGCGAGGTCGACCCTCTTGAGGGCCCAGACCCCCTCACCTACAGGGAACCTCCTGCCCAGGGCGGTGGCCTCGAGTATGGCTTTCACGTCCCTGCTTCTCCCTTCGGCCGGCCGGGACGCCCCACGGCGACGGGCTCCGGCGGCCGGCCTATCTGTCGGTCAGAAGGGCCGCCGACGGCGTCCGGGCCGCCTCCCACGCAGGGAGCAGCCCGAAGACGAGGGCCGTCAGGGTCGTCGTGCCGACCACGACGGCGGCGGCCTCGAGCGTCAACGCCAACCCCTCGACGAAGGTCACCGAGGAGCCGAGAAGGGTGAGGGTCGCCAGGCAGCGGATGGCGGCGAACCCTATGAGCGAACCTGTGAGCGAGTAGCCGACAGCCTCGGTCAGGATGAGGACGACGATGTCGCGGCCTGTCGACCCGATAGCCTTCAAGACCCCGATCTCACGCCTCCTCTGCGTGACGAGGATGTACATGTTGGCCACGACAAGGAGGCCCGCGGCCAGGAAGGCCACGAACGACAGCTCCCGCTTGACGTCCACGGCAAGGGTCGACCTCGACCGGTAGGCCCTGACGACGTCGACCCCGGAGCCGTCCTCGGAAAGGTAGGCCTCGTAGTGCAGGCCGGACAGGGCGGCCTCCTGGGGGACGGTCAGGACCGAACAGTGGGGCAGGGCCTCCGCGAGGGCCCGGGCGACGGTCTTGGCGTGGACCATGGTCTCCACGGTCACGCCGAGTTGGCCCGTGTAGCGCAGGGGAGCACCCGAGACCTCGGCGTAGATTCTGTCGAACGTGCCGGCCGGCACCCAGACCTCGGGCTCGTCGATGGCCACCGGGACCCGCGGCGGCGGGCCGGCCCGGTCCTCACTCGAGACCCCCTGGAGCGGGACCGTCCCCAGAGAAAGGGAGTACCTCCCGTGGACCAGGAAGTAGTAGGTCCGCGGCTCCGAGTAGTCCAGCAGGGGCCCGCCGCCCGGGCCGAACCCCTTGACGGTGGGCACCTCGAGGACCAGCCGGCTGCCGGGCCATAGACGGGCCAGCTCCGGCACGGCCTCGTTGACCAGCGCGACCCACTCCCCGTCCTGCTCCTCGCGGAAGTAGCGGCCGACGGTCACCGAACCCGGCATCCTGTAGCGCTCCCTGTCGGCGGCGATGTCCCGCCCCCGCAGGGTGACCCGGAGACGGCCGCCGTCCTCGAAGACGACGTAGGCCCGGAGCAGACGACCGGGCTCCCAGTCGGCCACACCCTCCACCTCGCCGAGACAGGCCGGCACGTCCTGGAGGTCGAACACCGCCGGCGGGGCGTCGGCAGGCGAGAGGTAGCCCCGCGCGAGCTCCGGATGGAAGAACCGGGCGTCGGTCAGAAGGTCGGGGTCCGGTCTCCGGAGCTCCCAGCGGTCGGCCTCCCCGCCGGGCGAGTCGAAGACGAAGCGGTTGGGGTAGATGAGGATGTCCGCCCCCACCATCTGCCGGTACGGCAGGTAGGCGAACTCGGCGTAGCCTGTGGCCAGGGACATGGTGAGGGTCATGAGCCCCGACGCCACCATCATCCCCAGGATGATCATCCCCGTCCGGTTCCAGTTCCGGGCCACGTTCCGGACGGCCATCCGGACGAAGACCACGCCTCCACCTCCGCTCAGGGTCCTGACCTTTCCTACGAGGCACCCGGCACCGAGGTTTCGCCTCGCAGGAGCGCCGGACCCGCCCCCGGGTCCAGGGCCCGGCTCCGAAGCCCCGCCGCGCGGCCCGCTTCCGGGGGGGCGACCGGCCGCTCCGCGGCGCGACCCGTGCTATATTAGACCCGGCGGAACGACCGGCCCCGGGCGGGCTGTGCGGAGGGGGGACGAGCCCGGAGTGGCCTACGACACCTTCCTGACCGCCGCCACGGCGGCGGAGCTCGACAGGCTCCTCAGAGGCCGCACCCTGCTGGAAGTCGAGGCCCTTCCCGGAAGAGACCTCCGCCTCGTCTTCGGCCCCCGCCGCGAACCCGTCTTCGTCGTTCTCGCCGGAGAGCCTTTCCCGTGTGTCTACCGTTCGCGGCCGGATTCCGGCCGCCTCCTGGCCCCCGAGACCCTCCTCGAGGACCCCGCCCCGGGGCTCGGACAGTTCGCCCGCGTGCTCGAGGCCAGGCTGGCCGGCCGGGGGCTGAAGGGGGTCAGGCACCTCCCGTGGGAGAGGGTCGTCGAGTTCGCTTTCTCCCCGCGGGAAGGCCTGCGTCAGGACCTTCGCACACCCTTTCTCGTCCACGAGGCGGCTCCCAGGCCGGCCAGGGTCGTCCTTCTCGACGGCGACCGGGCGGTCGCCGCCACCTGGCCCCCCGCGGAGGACGACCGGCTGACCAGAGGGGCCGTCTACTCGCCTCCCCCCGCACGGGCGGGCCTCTCACCGGCCGACCTCCTCCGGGACTGGAAGACCTTCACCGGCCCACCCGCAGAGGCCGGCTCTCCGGAGCCGGACGGGTGCGGCCGGGCCCCGTCACCGCTCCGACATCTGACGAGATGGCTCCTCTCCGCGGCTCCGGCCCTCGGGCCGGTCGCCGCGGAGGAGGTCGCCCGGCGGGCCCTCGCGGCGGCGAAAGGGGCCATGCGCCCTCGGCCGGGGGCACCTCGGACCGTGGAGGACGTGGTCGGCGCGGAGGTCCTGACAGCCCTCCGCAGTGCGCTCTCCGACATGGTCTCCCTCTATCCGGCCGGCCCCTGGAGCCCGGCCGTCATCGTGTCCGGGAAGCCGCCCCACGCCGTCCTCGACGTGACGGCCGTCCCGGTGGAGGTCGGAGACCGGGGCGTCCTGCTCCCCTCGCGCGACGTCGGCCGGGCTCTCGAGACCTGGCACCTCTCCCGCAGGCTCGAGTCACGCCTGGACGCCGTCGCCGCCCGGACGCGGCGGACCCTGAAGTCCGCCCTCGCGAGAGCAAGACGCAAGCTTGACCGGAGGGCCGCCGACCAGGCCGAGGCGGAGAGAGCCGAGGAGTTCCGCTTGAAGGGCGAGCTCATCCTCGCGAACCTCACCCGCGTCCCGCGGGGAGCCAGGGAGGTCACCGTCACCGACTACGACGGCCGGCCGCTCACCATCACCCTCGACCCCCGCCTCACCCCGGCGGCCAACGCCCGCCGCTTCTTCGACCGCTACCGCAAGGCCCGCCGGGCCGCCTCCCGTGCCGACCTCCTCCGGTCGACGGCCGACCACCTCGCCTGGCTGGAGTCCGTGGCCTACGACCTCGACCAGGTGCTGGCCCACCGTGGTGTCGAGCCGGGTGCGGAAGACGCCCCCGCCCCCGCCGCGGCCACCTTGGCCGCGGTCACCCGGCGCCTTGAGGGCGCGGCGGAGACCCTGGTCGAGCTCCACTCCATCGAACGGGCCCTGGCCGAGGCCGGCTACGCCGCACGGCCCGGCCCGGGGGGCCGTCAGACGACCGCCGCCGGCAGCCGTCCCCGTCGGCCGACCCCCTTGAGGTTCGTCACCGCCGACGGCCTTTTGGTCCTGGCCGGCCGGTCGGCCAGAGAGAACGAACTCCTCAGCCTGAAGCTGGCCCGGCCGGACGACCTCTGGTTCCACGCCCGCGGGTGTCCGGGCTCCCACGTCCTCCTCAGGCTGGGTCCTGAGGGCCGGACGGGCCAGGCCCCGCCCGAGAGGTCGGTCCTCCAGGCGGCCGCCCTCGCCGTCCACCTGTCGGCCCGCCGCGGGGAGGCGAAGGCGGAGGTTGACTACACCGAAGCCCGCCACCTCCGGCGCCCAAAAGGCGCCCCGCGTGGCCTGGTGGTCTACGACCGCCACCGCACACTCCTGGTCGACACGACCAAGGTGCCCCTCCCGGCCCCGCCGCACCCGGACGGCGGAGGTGTGATAGACCGGTGAGGCTGGGGCGGCCTGGACGGGAGCCGCCGGGGCGGCGGAGGGATACGCGGCGAAGCCCGCGAAGCGGTATCGTCCGCACCAGGCACCAGGCGGCCCGGCCGGACCGCCGTCCCGTACCGAAAGGAGATGTGGCAGGAACCGTTGTCACCGTCTGCGTCCAGAGCCCCGGTCCTTGTCGACTACCACGTCCACAGCACGTTCTCGGAAGACGCCCGCTCCACACCTGAGGAGATCGTCGAGGCCGCCCTCAGACGCGGCCTCGACGCCGTCGTCTTCACCGAGCACCTGGAGTTCCCCCCGCCCCCCGGCTGGAAGGAGCCCGCCTACGTGCCCGGCAGGGTCCTGCCGGCCGGGGAGTACCTGTCGGCCGTCGCCGCCTTGAGGGAGGCCCGGGGGACCGAACTCGAGATAGGGGCAGGTGCCGAGCTGGGCCTGGAGGGCCACAACCTCGAGGGCCTGGACCCGTACCTGGAGCGCTTCCGCCCCGACTTCGACTTCGTCATCGGCTCTCTCCACAGCGTCAACGGGACCCTCGTCCAGCTCCCGGAGTACACCGACCCGCACGGACCGGCGGCCGCGGCTCGGCTCTATCTGGAGAAACTCGTCGCGGGGGTGAAGAAGGCCGCCGCCATGAAGGCCTGCGACGTCATCGGACACATCGACCTCTTCAAACGCTCGCCCACCTTCGGCCCGTTCCGGCCTGACGACCAGCGCGACTGTCTCGAGGAGCTCTTCCGGACGATCATCGACGCGGGGATGGGCCTGGAGGTGAACACCTCAGGCTACCGCCAGCCGCCCCGCGAACCCTACCCGGGTCTGGAGACCCTCCGGCTGTACCGGCGGATGGGCGGAGAGATCGTGACCATCGGCTCCGACTCGCACACGGCCCAGACCGTCGGCCTCGGGTCGGCCGAGGCCCTGGACTTCATCAGGGCCGCGGGCTTCCGGTACATGACCCTGTTCTCCGGCCGCCGGCCCCGGTTCGTGAGAATCTAGGTTCTGTCGGCCGGGTCCTCCGGGGCGTTCCGACCGAGGAGGGCGGCGACATCGTGGTAGGAAGGTTCTATCTCGTAGAGGTCCTCCCAGACCTCTTTCGCGCGGTCCTCCTCACCCGCGCTCCGGAGCGCCAGGCCGAGCCAGTAACGGGCCCCGAGGTACGGTTCCTCGGCGGGCGCCGCGGCGCCGCCGGCCTCCTCGAGGACTTCCTCCAGACGGTCCACGGCCTGCGCCGCCAGACCCTGCTGGAGCAGGACCACGGCCCGCACGACCCGGGCGAGAGGGGGTGGGTCCTCAAGGCCGCGCAGGATGCGCAGGGCCTCGTCCGTCTCACCCACCTCGACCAGGGCGTGGGCCAGAAGGGCGTCCTCCTCGGGGGTCCGGTCGGGAACATCCTCGAGGTAGGTGGCCGCCTCCGCCCAGCGGCCGAGGTGGTAGTTCGCCAGGCCCAGCCCGCGAAGGACGGCCGGGGGAGCGAAATCCGCCTCCTCCATATCCGCGAAGTTGGCCAGGGCCGCCTCGTAGTCGCCGGCGTCGAACTGCCTCCGGCCGACGATATAGGCGTAAAGAAGGGTCCGCCGCCGGTCGTCCCGGGTGAGGATGGCGTAGAGGACGACGAGGCCGACAGCCACCAGGCCCACGGTGATGGTGAAGGACCGCCCCTGACCCACGCCGAGAAGGAGGATGCCGAAGGCCACGAGCGCCATGAGCGGCGGCCAGACCGAAGGCCTGAGCCCCTCCGGATGGGGCGGAAGGGGTGACGGCCGCGGGAGGGTCACCCGCACCCTCCCGCCGGGTGCGACCCTTCCCCTCCGCTCCTGGCTCCGACGGCGCCTTTCCCTGCCTTGACTCACAAGACACCTACCTCCCCCTCGGCTTTGGTCTTGTCGGGGTCCTCTTCCGCCGGCCCCTCTTTCTCTCTGCCATCATCCCGCACGGCCCCCGTCACCGCCCCGTCGCTCCTGCCGGCCGGAGGCAGGGCGAAGGAGAGGAGGGCTCCCCCCTCGGGACTGCGGCCCGCCCAGATACGGCCCCCGTGGGCCTCGACGATCTGTTTGGCGATGGCCAGGCCGAGGCCTGTCCCCGCCTTCGCCCTGGCCCGGGAGCGGTCGACGGTGTAGAAGCGGTCGAAGACCCGCTCGAGGTCTTTCTCCGGTATCCCCGGGCCGCTGTCCCCCACGGAGACCACGCTGTCGCCCCCCTCACGGAAGGCCCTGACGACTATCCTTCCGCCCTCCGGCGTGAACCTCAGGGCGTTCTCGATAAGGTTGGAGAGGACCTGGTC
This sequence comes from uncultured Eubacteriales bacterium, assembly GCA_913063835.1. GTDB lineage: Bacteria > Bacillota > Sulfobacillia > UBA995 > UBA9673 > UBA9673. The sequence continues at coordinate 1,507 of CAJXZV010000067.1, read as the reverse complement.
GAGGCGGTCCGGGTCCCCCCTGACCTCCAGGGGGCCCCCGTCCTCCTCCTCCTCGAAGGTCATGGTGACCCGTGCCGCCTGGGCCCGAGGCCGGTACTTCCGAACGGAATCCCGCACCACCTCCGCGAGGTCCACCGTCCGCCACTCGAAGGTGACCTGCCCCGCCTCGAGGCGCGCGAGCTGGAAGAGGTCGTTGACGAGCCGCTCCAGCCGCTCCGTCTCTTCGAGGATTATGTCCAGATGCCTCTCCCTGTCCCCGGGCCCCCCGACATTGTCCTTCAAGGCCTGCGCGAAACCCCTGATGGACGTCACCGGGGTCCTGAGTTCGTGGGAGACGCTGGCGTACAGGTGCTGCCTCTCGCGGTGGAACTCGCCCAGGCGGCGGGCCATCCGGTTGAAGCTCCTGGCCACGCGTCCCACCTCGTCATCTGACTCGACCGGCACCCTGTGGTCGAAGCAGCCGGCGGCCACCTTGGCCGCCGCGCCCTCCAGAGCCGCCAGCGGTCTCGTCAGGTTCCGGGCGATGATGAAGCTGACCACCAGGGAGAGGGCCAGACCCGCCAGCGAGGACAGGACGAAGAGGAGGAAGAGGCGGGTCAGCGTGCCGGTCACCTCGGTGACGGGCTTGACGAGGACCACCGCGCCGACGGTGCGGCCGGCGCTCTGGACCGGCGAGACGGCGACGACGGACAGGCGGCCGAGAGGGTCCCGGAAGGTGCTCGAGACCGTCCGCCCCTCCCCCATCGCCCTCCTCACCGTTTCCTGGTCGTCAGCGAAAAGGACGCCGACCAGCGAGGCCAGGCGCTCGGAGCCGATGAGGACCCGTCCGTCGGGTCCGAGGAACACCAGGTCGGCCGCTGTGAGCTGGCTCACGAGGCGGACGAGGGGCCTCAGGGCGAGGCCCGCCGCGCGTTGCTCGAAGACTGAGGCCCGGGCGTCGAGCACCCCGGATATCTGTTCGGCCTGCTCGACCAGGGTCTCCGTCGCGGACTTCAGGACGAAGTTCCGCACCAGGCCCAAGGAGACCACACCGATGAGGAAGACGACCAGGAGGACGAGGATGAAGTGGCTCAGGACCAGGCGCTCCCTGATGCTCATCGGCTCTGGTCGCCGCCCTCCGGGTCCTCGGGGCCCGGCTTGAACTTGTAGCCGATGCCCCAGACGGTCTGGATGAAACGGGGTCTGTCCGGCCGCGGCTCTATCTTCTGCCGGATGCGGCGGATGTGGACGTCGACCGTCCGCAGGTCCCCGTAGTAGTCGTACCCCCACACCCGCTGGAGGAGGTCCTCACGGCTGAAGACCCGACCGGGGTGGCTCGCGAGGAGCCAAAGGAGGTCGAACTCCTTCGCCGGGCAGTTCACGAGCCGGCCCCGGACCTCGAGCTCCCGGCTGAGCCGGTTTATCCGGAAGAACCCGAAGTCCAGAATTGGAGGGACCCTCTGGTCGGGAGACGGCGGCGGACGGCGGGCGGCCGCCCCGGGCCCGGCGCCCGTGTCGGCCGTCGTGG
>CAJXZV010000066.1 GCA_913063835.1 uncultured Eubacteriales bacterium | reverse complement strand
CCGGCGGGGGGCCGTCATCATCGGCGTGGTCGTCCACAGCGACTCGAAGATATCCGGCCACGGACCGGGCATAACGACGCTTCTGACCGCCAACCGCGGCGAGATCCTGCCCCGGCTCGACTCCGGGGCCAACCTCGCTCTCCTCCTGGGCCTGAGGTCTGACATCGGCCCGAAGGGCGGTTAAAGGGCAGGGCGCGGCGGGGAGGCCGCACGGAGGGCCTGCGGCCGGGCCCGGAGCGGAGGGTCCGGGGAGGGAATGAACGCCAGGGGGCGAATTACGCTGTCCTCTGGAGAAGGTTGAGACAAGCGGAGACAAGCCTGTCGCGTCGAGGGGAGGATGACATTGACGAAGGAAGACGGCCGGGAGAGGGTCCTCCTCACCTGGAGTTCGTCCCTCGCCAGGCGCCGCCCCCGGACCTTCGCCATCGGTGTGGCCGCGATGGTCCTCGGCCTGGGCCTGGTCTGGTTCAGTTTCCCGGACGACTTCGGGTTCGTCATCCTGGCTGCGGTGATGCTGGTGGGCGCTCTGGGTCAGCTCTTCTTCCCGGTCACCTACACCCTCACCGACAGGAAGGTCCACCAGAAGGTCCTCTTCTCCAGGGACGTGTTCAGGTGGGAGGACTTCGAGGGTTTCAGCGTCTTCGATGAGGGGGTCTATCTGCGCTTCAGACCCAGAGACCTGCGCCTGAGGTACCTCAAGGGCCTCACTGTCTACTTCTCCTCCCCGTCGAACCGCGACGAGGTCCTGGATGTCATAAGGCGGCGCCTGGGGAAAGAGGCGGACAAGGCCCCCGAGCAGGCCTCCGGTCAAGAAAAGGAAAGCCGCTAGGAAGGAATATGGCGCCCGAGAGCGAATGTGCTGACGTCGGATTATAGGCTTTTTCGCCGTAGGTCTCGACGAACGGCTATGCCTTCCGGAGAGTGAGCCCCTTCCGGCTCTCCGGGAGTGTAGCGATAACCATAGACTCAGGAGGTGAAACCAAGAATGATGTGGTTCCTAGCGCAAGAGGAGGCCAAGCCCGTCCTGGGGCTGTTCGTCGAGGGCACCATCGTGGACATCATCGTCGTCCTCCTCCTCGGCATCCTGATCTGGGTCATGGTCAGCCGCGCCCGCACGGGTCGGCCCATCCCCGAGATCAAGAAGATCGCCGGCCTGGAGGCTATCGACGAGGCCATCGGCCGCGCCACCGAGATGGGGCGTCCGGTGACCTTCATCCCGGGTATCCTGAGCGTCTCCAACGCTCAGACCCTGGCTGCCTTCGGCGTCGCCAGCCACGTGGCCAGGCAGTGCGCCCGGTACGACACGCGGCTCCTGGTGCTGACGTGCGACCCCCTCCCGTACGCGGTCCTCGAGGAGATCACCCGCCAGTCCTACCTCGAGGAGGGGCGCCCGGACGCGTTCAACCCCGACGATGTCCGGTTCCTGTCGGCTGAGCAGTTCGCCTTCGCCTCGGCCGTCATCGGCGTCTACGAGCGTGAGCGTCCGGCGGCGAACATCATGATCGGCGCCTTCTATGCCGAGTCGATGATCTTCGCCGAGACCGCCTCCTTCCAGGGGATGATCTCCATCGGCGGCACGGCCCACACGCACCAGCTCCCGTTCTTCGTGGCCGCCTGCGACTACGCGCTCATCGGTGAGGAGATCTACGCCGCCAGCGCGTACCTCTCGAAGGAGCCCGTGCTCTACGGGACCGTCGTCGGGCAGGACATCCTGAAGATCCTGGTCTGGATCATCATCCTCATCGGCGGCATCGTCGCCACTGTGAACCCCGAGACCACCTTCGGGAAGCTCTTCGAGTTCTAGGCCTGCCCGAGACAACAGTAGGACATAGGACAACCGAAACGGTCGACCACGGAAGGGGATTTCGGAGCGAGGGAGGTGTCACCTGAATGCGTAAAGAGGGTCCGATGATCGTCACCGTTCTCTCCTCCCTGGTCGTGCTCTTCTCGAACTACTTCTTCCTCGGACAGCAGTGGGGTCTGACGGACCGCCTGGACTACTGGTTCAACATAAGCTACGGCATCGCCCTGGCCCTGGGCTTCGTCAACCTCACTATCATCCACTGGAAGTACGTCCAGCGGAGAAGGGAAGGCTGGGTCTACAGCGTCATCCTGCTCCTGGTGATGTACGGCTACCTGCTCCTCGGCATCGTCGAGCAGCACACCGGGCCGACGTTCAGCTGGATCTACGACAACATGATGACCGTCCTGGGCGCGGCCGTGTTCTCCCTGCTCGCGTTCCTCATCTCCTCCGCGGCCTACCGGGCCTTCAGGATCCGGACGAAGGAAGCGACCATCCTCCTGGTGTGCGCTATCTTCATCCTCCTGGCCCGCGCGCCCATCGGAGACGCCATCTGGAGCCGGTGGAGCTACTGGGGTAACGAGTGGTTCATGGGTGTGCTGAACACGGCCGGGTACCGCGGCATCCTGCTGGGTGCGTACGTCGGCGCGTTCGCCGTCGCCCTGCGCATCCTGCTGGGTCTGGAGCGGGCGCACCTCGGCGGTACCGGGACGCAGTGAGGATGACGCCATGGGCGTGAAGAACGGTCAATGGACCGTATCAAGGAATGAAAGTCCATCTCCGGAAGGAGGTGCCTCCAAGTGGAACGCTTGATGAAGATCGACCGCCGGATCATCTACCTCCTCGGCGCGGCCATCGTCTTCCTGACGATGCTCTACCCGCTGGGGCTGCCCGTGGCCATCTCCGACCTCGCCCGGCAGACGTACAACGAGGTGGAGAACCTGCCCGACGACGCGGTGGTCATCCTCTCGCCGATGTACGACTCGGGGGCCATGGGTGAGCTCAACCCGATGTTCGTGGCCCTGTTCCGCCACTGCGCCGAGCGCGGGTACAAGATCATCATCGTGAACACGCAGTGGGTCCAGGGTCCGCAGATCGTCCACAAGTTCGCGACCGAGATCGCCGAGGAGTACGGCTACGTCTACGGCGAGGACTGGATCAACCTCGGGTCCAAGCCCGGGGCGGCCATCTTCCTCCAGACCGCGGTGAAGGACTTCTGGGAGGCCTGCATCGAGGACTTCAACGGCCAGCCCGTGGAGTCGTACCCCATCATGCAGCTGGTCCCGAAGGTGACGGCCGAGTACGTGGACGCCTGCCTGGTCCTCAACTGCGGCACACCGGGCGCTCCGGAGTGGCTGGCCTACGTCTGCCAGCCCGAGGGCATCAAGCTCGTCATCGGTGAGATCCAGATGTCCGTCCCCGAGAGCATGCCCTACGTCCAGTCCGGCCAGTACGCCGGGATGATCGCCGGCAGCCGCGGTTGCGCCGAGTACGAACAGCTCATCGGGCATCCTGGCCAGGCTCTCAAGGCCCAGGACACGATGTCGGCCATCGCCCTGATGGTCACACTGTTCATCATCCTCGGGAACATCGGCTACCTGGCGACCCGGAAGAAGTAGTCGGCGCGGGAGGCGTGGTGCTCTCGCGGCCCCCGCGACGCTGGCCTCGTAAGAGGCCGCACAGGGAGGTGAACGCGCGTGAACATCTCGACCGATCCAGCCATCTGGACGCAGGCAATCTGCATCCTGGCTGTCTACACGTACCTCTACAAGGACAACCCGATCTGGCGGCTGGCCGAGACGGTCTACCTGGCCCTGGCCACCACCTACTGGTTCGTGTTCTACTTCTTCACCTACATCCAGCCGGCCATCGTCGACAAGGCGATCGGGGAGGGTGAGTGGCACTACTTCCTCGCCGTCATCCTCGGCCTGATGATCTTCTTCAGGTACATCCCGTCGGTGGCGTGGCTGGCCAGGTACCCGATGTCGTTCTGGGTCGGGTACGGCACGGGGTACATCCTCTCGTTCGAGCCGGCCGTCTGGCTGACACAGATAACCTCGACCTTCCTGGCCCTGAACTCGATTCAGAACATCCTGATCTTCATCGGTGTTCTGAGCACCCTGACCTACTTCTTCTTCACGCTGGCGAAGGAGAACCCGGTCGTCGGCGGCGTGGCCGAGGTGGGCAAGTGGTACATCATGATCGCCCTCGGCTCCGCGTTCGGGAACACGGTCCTCTACAGGTGGAACCTGTTCGTGGCGCGGGCTAACACGCTGCTCTTCGACTGGCTCGGAGTGGGTCAGGCCTGAGCAGGGCTCACGCAAGGCGGCACCAGCGTGGGGGAGGGCCTCACCAGATGCGGCCCTCCCCCACGGGTTCTGTCCGAGTTTCTTCGCCTCTCGAAACACGCGCGCGGCTGTCCCCTCGGGCTGTGCGTGTCCGGGCGAAACCCAGCTGTGCAGGAGAGCGTTGTACATCGTACATAGACCGGTCGAAGGGGCCGCTGGAGAGTAAGCGGCGCGGGCCCCGGCGCCGGCGGGCCCGCTCCCCCGAAGGCGGCGCCAGCCCTATTCGAAGCGAGAAGGAGGGGATGACGTGGCCGCTGACCAGCCCCGGTGTATCCTCGCGACCGACGTGGGGAGCACCACGACCAAAGCGATTCTCATCGAGAAGCGCGGTGACGAGTACCGCCTGGTGACCAGAGGCGAGATGCCGACGACGGTCGAAGCGCCCTGGGAGAACGTGATGATCGGCGTCCGCAAGGCCATCAAGCGCGTCGAGGAGCTCACGGGCCGGGACATCCTCGACGATCGAGGGAGCCTCATCCGACCGAACGAAGGGGACCGTGGTATCGACTACTACGTCTCCACCTCGAGTGCAGGCGGCGGCCTGCAGATGATGGTGGCGGGTCTCGTGAAGCACATCAGTGCCGAGAGCGCCCACCGGGCCGCCCTTGGCGCGGGAGCGGTGGTGCTCGACGTCATCGCCGTGGACGACGGACGCTCGACCTCCGAGCAGATCACCCGCATTACCGAGCTCAGGCCTGACATCATCCTCATGTCCGGAGGTGTCGACGGCGGGTCTGTCTCCTACCTGGCCGCCCTGGCGGAGACCATCGTGCAGGCGAACCCCCAGCCGCGGTTCGGCGCGACCTACAAGCTCCCGCTGGTGTACGCAGGGAACAAGGACGCCGTCGACCTCGTGGACTCTATCTGTGAGGACACGATGGAGCTTCACGTCGTCGAGAACGTGAGGCCGAGGGCCGACGTGGAGAACCTCGGCCCGGCGCGTGAGGCCATCCATGACATCTTCATGAACCACGTCATGGCCCAGGCCCCCGGCTACGGGGAGCTCCTGGAATGGGTCGACACGACCATCATGCCCACCCCGGGTGCGGTGGGGCACATCATCCGGGTCATGGCCAAGGAGTACAACGCCACCATCATCGGCGTGGACATCGGGGGGGCCACCACCGACGTCTTCTCCGAGTTCGAGGACACCTTCACGCGGACCGTCAGCGCCAACCTGGGGATGAGCTATAGCATCTGCAACGTCTACGAGCAGGCGGGCTTCGAGAACATCCGGAGATGGGTCCCGTTCGCCTGCAACGAGGCGAGTCTTTCGGACTGGATCTCAAACAAGATGGTCCGACCCACGACCATCCCGCAGACCCTTTTCTGCCTGATGCTCGAGCAGGCTCTCGCCCGGGAGGCCCTGCGCCTGTCCTTCCAGCACCACCGGGAGCTGGCGAGAAAGGTCGAGCAGGAACAGCTCTCCGTGGTCTGGCGCAGCCGGAAGGACGTGATGAAGTCCTCCTTCGGCACGGAGATCATCGACATGGCCAAGCTCGACATCCTTGTCGGGAGCGGCGGGGTCCTGTCACACGCCCCGCGCCGGAGCCAGGCGGCCATGATGCTTCTTGACGCCTTCCAGCCTGAGGGGTTCTGCCAGCTCGCCGTCGACAGCATCTTCATGATGCCGCACCTCGGCGTCCTCGCCAGCACTCACCCCGATATAGCCGCGGAAGTCTTCGACAAGGACTGCCTCGTCCGCCTCGGCACCTGCGTGGCCCCCAGCGGCACCGGGCGCGCCGGGCGCCCCGCGCTCAAGGTCAAGGTCACCCTCCCCGGCGGCGAGGTGGTCGAGGAAGTCGTCAACTTCGGGGATATCAAGCGCATCCCGCTCGCGGTCGGGGAGAAGGCGACGGTCGAGGCCGAGCCTGTCTCGCCCCTCGACATGGGTGAGGGGAAGGGGAAGAAGGTCACGGCCGAGGTCCACGGCGGCCTTGTCGGCATCATCCTCGACTGCCGCGGCCGTCCGCTGGAGCTGCCCTCCGACGACCGCAAGCGGTCCGAGAAGCTCCTGGCCTGGATAGAGGCCATGGACCTCTATCCCATGGACCTCGTCCGCAGGTATCTCGAGGAGAGTCCGATCACCTCCGCCGATGCGGCTCAACAGGAGAAGGGGGACAAGCGCCGTGGCATCTTCAGTCTCTTCCGCCGTTGAGGGCAAGATAACCCTCGTCCAGAAGAAGCGGCTCCTGCCTCTGCCCGGCGAGGTGCTGGTGAAGGAGGGCCAGGAGGTCGAGCCGGACACCCCCGTGGCCAAGATAAGCCTCCGCCCGGGCATCCCGTGGGTCATCCCGGTGGCCAGGCTAATCGGGGTCAAGGACAGCGAGCTCTCCGAGTGCATGCTGAAGAAGGTGGGCGACGAGGTCAAGGTCAAGGAGATCATCGCCCGCGGCAAGGCCGGCGGCATCTACGGGGCCAAGGAGCTCGAATCCCCCACCGACGGCATCATCGAGGACATCTCCGACAGGTCGGGCCGCGTCGTCATCCGGGAGGTCTTCGGCAAGGAGGAGCCGCCGGTGGACTTCGATGTGGCCTTCGACCTCGGCTGCCGCCCGCGCGACCTCGAACGCTTCATGATCGCCAAGCTGGGTGACGAGGTCAAGCGGGGCGAAATCATCGCCAAGAAGGGCGATGCTGCCGCCTACTACACCCGCACGTCCAAGGCGCCCGTCTCGGGAATCATCACCGACATCAACTACCAGACCGGGTTCGTGACCATTTCCCGCCCCTTCAAGGAGGTCGTCGTAAGCGCCTACCTCAAGGGCAGGGTGGCCTCGATCATCCCCCAGAGGGGTGCGGTCATCGAGGTCCCCGCGGTGCGCCTGACGGGGATCTTCGGGGTCGGACACGAGAGGCACGGCGTCTTGAAGGTCCTCGTCGACGGGCCGGGGGACGTCCTCGAGCCGGACATGATTCCTGAGGACTGCGAAGGGCAGATCCTGGTCGGAGGGTCCCTGGCGACCAACAAGGCCATCGAGCGTGCCCTGAAGGCCGGGGCGGCCGGACTGATAACCGGCACGGCGAGCTACCTGAACGTGGTCGAGTCCCTCCAGGTGAAGCTCGGTGTGGGCATCACCGGCCAGGAGGACATCGACATGACCCTCATCCTCATGGAGGGCTTCGGAAAGCTGGATATGCGCCAGGATGTCTTCGAGACCCTCAAGGCCCTTGAAGGCTGCTTGGCCTGCATAAACGGGGCCACGCAGATCCGCGCCGGGGCCATCCGGCCGGAGATCATCGTTCCGTTCCCCGAGTACACAGGCGAGTTCGCCGAGACCGAGGTCTTCTACGAGGACCTCCAGGAGGGCCTGCGGGTGCGGGTCATCAACGAGCCCTACTTCGGCCGCAAGGGAAGGATTCTCGAGCTGCCCCGCCAGCCGCAGGTCATCGAGTCCGAGGCAAAGGTTCCTGTGGCTGTGGTGGAGCTCGACGACGGCGAGAAGGTCGTCGTCCCGCGGGCGAACGTGGAGATTCTGTGAGCCGCTCATAACCCGGCCGGCGCCAGTGTATCCTTCCCGGCGGAACCAGGATCCGGGGGGGATGCCGGTGTCGGACCAAGGTGCAGGCGGTCGGGGCGCGCCCGGGGGCGGGAAGGACAGGCCCGCCCTCTGGCGGCTGTTCCGCGAACGGCTCGATGCGGCGGGGTGGCTCGTCGATGCGCCCGAGGCGCAGCGGAAGGAGAAGGAGGCCGACATCGTGGACGGCCTCGCCCAGGAGGTGTCGCGCACGGGGTTCGGGACGGTCGGCATCTTCCTCGCGGAAGGGCTGAAGCCGCTGTCCTTCATCACCGCGCAGGGGCTTCACTTCCTGACGCCCCACCTGGGCCTCCTTCTGGGGAGCCGACGCGTCTCGAACGTGGCCTGTCTCCTGGAGGACCGGGCCAACCTGGAGCGCCTGGCGCGGCGTCTCGAGGAACTGGAAGAAGAGAGAAGAGCCCGGCCTCACGACGGTCGGGGCACCCGGGAGCCGGACTAGGGCGGGACGGGCCGCGGCGGGCGGTGGTCCCGACAGGAAACGCGCCGGGCGGCGAGAACTCTCGCTGGGGAGGTGCCTACCTTGGCTGAGGGCGACCTGCCCCCGCTGTTCGACATCACGCCTGAACAGCGGGACAAGATGATAGAAGACCTCGCCCAGAAGATATTCAAGCTAGGGATGGCTACACCGGCCATTCTCTTCCTGGAGACGCACCGGCCGTTCTCGCGTATCGCCGGTAACGCCCTGCATGTCCTTTCTCCCGCTCTCGGCACCATCGTGCCGCTGGTGGACCACTACGGGGTCCTTCTGAACGACCCGAAGAACCTTGACATCCTTATCGACCGGCTGCACGAGATGGAGCAGGAGCGGGTCAAGCAGGAGCGGATGCTCCGCGAGGAGAGGCGGGCCAGGGCGAGAGCGCGTCGGCTGAAGCTCCTCGGCTTCGACCCCGACAAGCCCGATGCGCCCGATGCGGACCGTTCCCGGCAGGACCCTGACCGTGGCCCGTCAGAGGGCGGGGGGCAGGCCACAGAGGAGCGGACCGACCAGACCAAATAGAGCCGTGACAACGGCTTCCGGCCGGCCCGGGGCCGGGGCGCCTGCCGGCCAGGGCGGGGTCCGGGAGGCCGCTGGGGAGAAACCGAGAGGGGGAAGGAGATGGCCCGCGCCAAACACGGTCCCGGCAAGGAGATTTCTTCCATCCTCGCCACGGACTGCGGGAGCACGACGACGAAAGCCATTCTCATCGAGAAACGTGACGGGGTTTACCGTCTCATCGTCCGGGGCGAGGCCCCGACTACCGTCGAGAAGCCCTTCGAGGACGTCACGGCTGGCGCCCGCAACGCCATCCGGGAGATCGAGGAACTGACCGGCCGCAAGCTGCTCGGCGACGACGGCGTCCTGACGCCCCAGAAGGGCGATACCGGTGTGGACATCTTTCTCTCAACGTCCAGCGCCGGCGGTGGCCTGCAGATGATGGTCGCCGGCGTCGTGAAGACCATGACTGCCGAGAGCGCCGAGAGGGCGGCGCTCGGAGCGGGAGCCATAGTCATGGACGCCATCGCCGTGAACGACGGGCGGAAGCCCCACCAGAAAATCGAGCGCATCCGGAACCTCCGCCCGGATATGATCCTCCTTTCGGGCGGCGTGGACGGCGGGACCAAGAAACATGTCGTGGAGATCGCGGAGCTCATCGCCGCCGCGGAGCCGAAGCCCAGGCTCGGCATCGGCTTCAAGCTGCCCATCATCTTCGCCGGCAACAAGGACGCCGTCCCCCACATAGAGGAGACCCTGGGCGAGAAGATGGACCTTCGCGTGGTGCCGAACCTCAGGCCCGTGCTGGAGAAAGAGGTGCTGGGGCCTGCTCGCGAGGAGATCCACAACCTGTTCATGGAGCACGTGATGGCCCAGGCCCCCGGCTACGACAAACTGATGAAGTGGACGCCCGTCCCCATCATGCCCACCCCGGCCGCCGTCGGGAGCCTAGTGGAGGCGGTCGGCAAAGAGAACGACATCACCGTCATCGGGGTGGACATCGGAGGGGCGACGACAGACGTCTTCTCGTACTTCAAGGAGACGTTCAACCGCACGGTGAGCGCCAACCTCGGGATGAGCTACAGCATCTGCAACGTCCTCCTGGAGGCGGGCCTGGACCGCATCAAGAGGTGGCTCCCCTTCAAGGTGGATGACGCCGACCTCCGCAACCGCATCCGCAACAAGATGATCCGTCCGACCACCATCCCGCAGACTCTCGAGGAGCTCCTCATCGAGCAAGCCATCTCCCGCGAGGCCCTGGCGATGGCCTTCGAGCACCACAAGACACTGGCCACGGGGCTCAAGGGCATCCACCGCGGCGGTACGATGGACCGGTTCGTAGACCAGGCCCACGTCGGGGCCGAGAGCCTCATCGACATGAAGGACCTCGGGCTCCTCATCGGCAGTGGCGGGGTTCTCTCCCACGCCCCGAGGCGCATCCAGGCCGCCCTCATGCTCATCGACGGCTTCCAGCCCGAGGCCGTCACGCCCCTGGCCGTCGACAGCATCTTCATGATGCCCCAGCTCGGGGTGTTGGCCACGGTCCATCCGCAGGCCTCGGCTCAGGTCTTCGACCGGGACTGCCTGATAAGGCTCGGGACCGTCGTCGCCCCGCTCGGGCCCGCACCCTCGGGCCGGGAGGGGCCGGTAGAGGTCGTCCGGGTGAAGGTCACGCTCCCCGACGGGCAGACCCTCGAGGAGAGCGCCGCCTACGGCGAGATGAAGCGCATCCCGGTCCCCGAGGGGGCCAAGGTGAGGCTCCGCGTCGAGCCCAGCCGGGGTTATGACGTCGGCGCCGGGCCTGGCCACAGGGTCGAGAGGGAGGTCGACGGCGGAGTCTGCGGAATCATCCTCGACTGCCGCGGCCGCCCCCTCGTGTTGCCCGAGAACGACGCGGAGCGGTCCGCGAAGCTCCTGGAGTGGTTCCGCGCTCTGGACGTCTACCCCCAAGAGCCGCTCGCCGGACTAGTCGAGAGTTAGGGGAGGAGACGAGATGGCTCACGCTTACACCCCCGGCCTCAAGGTCACCGACAACATCGTGCTCCGCAAGGAGCGCCGCTTGCCCATCCTCGGCGAGGTCCGGGTGGGGCTCGGCGACACGGTCAGGCCGGACACGGTGGTCGCCGAGACGGAGCTTCCAGGCGACCCGCAGACCCTGAACGCAGCCAACGTCCTCGGACTTCTGCCCATGGAAGTCCCCAGGCACATGCTGAAGAAGGAGGGCGACAAGGTCACCGCGGGGGAGGTCATCGGGCGGGCCTCGACCCTCTTCGGGCTCATCAAGAGGCAGCTCAAGGCTCCGTGTGACGGGACCATCGAGAGGATCTCCGAGGTCTCCGGCCAGGTCACCCTGAGGGAGCCCCCAGTCCCCCTCCAGATAACCGCCTACATCCACGGCACCATCGTCGAGGTCCTGCCCCGGGAAGGTGTCGTCATCGAGACCGAAGGAGCCTTCATCCAGGGCATCTTCGGGGTCGGCGGCGAGACGTTCGGGACCATCCGCTTCAGGGCCGCCGGTCCGGACAAGCCGCTGACAGCGGCCGACATCGACGACTCCTGCAAGGACGGCATCGTCGTCGGGGGCAGCCTGATGACCGGTGAGGCCATCGCCAAGGCCGCCAAGGTCGGCGTGAGGGCCCTCGTCGCCGGCGGCATCATCGACACTGATCTCGTCAAGTACCTGGGCTACGACATCGGGGTCGCCATCACCGGCCAGGAGGACGTGCCGACGACCCTCATCGTCACCGAGGGCTTCGGTCCGATGCGCATGGCCGACAAGACCTTCGAGCTCCTGAAGAGTCTGGACGGCTGCGAGGCCTCGGTCACCGGAGCCACCCAGATCCGTGCCGGGGTCATGCGGCCGGAGATCATCGTCTCGGGCTACCGCGCCAAGAAGAAGCGGAAGGCCGAGGCGTCGTCGTCCGGGCTCGTCCCGGGGACACCGATACGCCTCATCCGTGAGCCGTACTTCGGGCTCCTGGGCGAGGTCGTCGAACTTCCGCCGGAGCTCGTGGTCATCGAGACAGAGGCCAAGGTGCGCATCCTCAAGGCCCGGCTCCAGAGCGGCGAGATCGTCACCGTCCCGCGCGCGAACGTCGAGATTCTCGAGAGCTAGCCCGCCGCGGCCGGGCACGGGCATAGCCCACGGCCGGCCCGCGGAGCCGGACTCCCACT
>CAJXZV010000065.1 GCA_913063835.1 uncultured Eubacteriales bacterium | reverse complement strand
CCACCCCGGTCAGACCGGAGGCCGCCGAGGCGGTCTTGCGCTACATGACCGAGGAGTACGGGAACGCGTCGAGTGTCCACAGCTACGGTCGTGCCGCCCGGGAGGCCGTCGAGAAGGCGCGGGCGCAGGTGGCCCATGTCATCGGGGCCGACCCGGAGGAGATCTTCTTCGTGAGCGGGGGGACTGAGGCGGACAACATGGCCCTGCGCGGCGTTGTGGCCTCAAGTCCCCGGGGCCGACACATCGTGACGACGAGGATAGAGCACCATGCCGTCCTCCACACCTGCGAGGAGCTCGAGAAGGAGGGCCTCGCCGAGGTGACCTACCTGCCTGTCGACAGCACGGCCACGGTCGACCCTGACGATGTCGCCCGGGCCATCCGGCCTGACACGGCCCTCGTGAGCGTCATGTTCGCCAACAACGAGGTGGGGACCATCCAGCCTGTGGCCGAGATCGGGCGGATATGCCGGAGCAAGGGTGTGCCCTTCCATACGGACGCCGTGCAGGCCTACGGGGCCGTGCCGATAGACGTGGACGAGCTCGGCATCGACCTTCTGACCATCTCCTCGCACAAAATCTACGGACCCAAAGGCATCGGCGCGCTCTACGTCCGCCGTGGCACCAGGGTCCGTCCCCTTATCTTCGGCGGCGGGCACGAGCGCGGGAGACGGGCCGGAACCGTCAACGTCTCGGGAGCGGTCGGGTTCGGCGTGGCCGCCGAACTCGCCGAGAAGGAGATGGACCAGAGAAGACGGCACCTCGTCACTCTGAGGGACCGCCTCATCGACGGGGTCCTCGCCTCCATCGACCACGTGCGGCTGAACGGGCACCGGACGAGGAGATTGCCCAACAACGCCAACTTCAGCTTCGAGTTCGTGGAAGGCGAGTCCATCCTCTTATCCCTCGACATGAGAGGGGTGGCGGCCTCCAGCGGCTCGGCCTGCACTTCCGGGTCTTTGGAGCCGTCGCACGTCCTTACCGCCATGGGTCTGCCTCCCGAGGTGGCCCATGGCTCCGTCCGGATGTCCCTCGGAACCCAGACCACGGTGGACGACATCGACTACGTGCTCGAGGTCCTGCCGCCGATAATCCGGAGGCTCCGGGCGATGTCGCCCCTTTACGCCGAGGCGGTGGCGAAGGGGGCGGCGGCTTCAGAAGCCGAGCCCGGCGGCGGTGGAATGTAGGGGCCTCGCGCCGGTCTGACGTACGCTCGAACGGAGGATGCGGATTGTACAACGAAACGGTCCTGGACCACTTCCACAACCCGAGGAACGTCGGTGAGCTCGACGACCCCGACGGGGTCGGCGAGGTCGGGAACCCGGTCTGCGGTGACGTCATGCGCATCGAGATCAAGGTCAAGGACGACCGGATAGAGGACATCAAGTTCCGGACCTTCGGCTGTGGTGCGGCCATCGCCACGAGCAGCATGGTCACGGAGATGGTCAAGGGCAAGACCCTGGAGGAGGCCCTGGCCGTGTCGAACCGGATGGTCGCCCAGGCCCTGGGAGGGCTGCCGAAGCAGAAGATGCACTGCTCGAACCTTGCCGCCGACGCCCTGCACAAGGCCATCGAGGACTACCGGCGCAGGCTGGGCCGCCCGGCACCAGGCGAGGCCGTGGGGAAGGACGGCGAGGAGCGTCCCCGAGCCGGGGAGGACGAAGACCCCTGTCCCGGCTGTTGCGGGAAGATAGGACGCGACCTCACCGCCCTCCCACGGTCGTCCGGGTGAGGACGGCCCCGTGAGCGACAGTTCGGACCCGGTGGCGGTGGCCATGAGCGGTGGTGTGGACTCGTCCACCGCCGCCGCCCTGCTGGTCAGGGCAGGCCGCCGGGTCTTCGGCCTCACCATGGCCACCGGGTTCAACGAGGCCGCCGTGCGGCAGGCGGCCGAGGTCGCGCGGTTTCTGGGAATCGAGCACCACGTGGTCGACCTTTCCTCGGTCTTCCGCGAGAGGGTCATCGAGCCGTTCTGTCGCGCCTACGCCGCCGGACGGACCCCGAACCCCTGTGTGCGGTGCAACCGCTTCGTCAAGTTCGGCCGGCTCCTCGAGGCCGCCCTTGACCTCGGCGCCGGCCGCCTGGCCACGGGGCACTACGCCCGGGTCATGCGAGGTGAGGACGGTCGGTTCCGGCTCCTCAGGGGGGCCGACCGGCGGAAGGACCAATCCTATTTCCTCTACGCCCTGGACCAGGAGCAGCTGGCGCGGGCCGAGTTCCCCCTCGGCGCCCTCCGGAAGACCGAAGTGCGGGAGATCGCGGAAAGGCTCGGCCTTCCCGCCTTCCGAGCGCGCGAGAGCACGGACGTCTGCTTCGTGTCCCGGACCCGCTGGGGAGAGGGGAGGAGCGGCTACCCGGACCTTGTCGAGCGGGTGGCGGGACGGGCCGCCCTGCCCGGGCCCATCGTCGACACCGCCGGCCGGCCTGTCGGCACCCACCGCGGTCTGGTCTTCTACACCGTCGGACAGAGGCGCGGGTTGGGGGCGTGCGGGCCCGGACCGCTCTACGTGGTGGCCATCGACCAGACCACGAACTCGCTCGTCGTCGGACCGGCCTCGGAGACCTTCTCGAGGTGGCTCGTGGCCTCCGAGGCCGTCTTCGTGTCCGGCGAGGCGCCGCCGGCGGGAACGCGGGTAGAGGCCAAGGTCCGCTACCGGAGCCCTGCGGCTCCCGCCGACTTCCAGCCCCTGTCCCCTCAGGCTCCGGGCGGGGATGCGGGCTTCAGGCTCCACTTCTGCGAACCCCAGCGGGCTGTGGCGCCGGGTCAGGCGGCTGTCCTCTATGACGGGGACGAGGTCCTCGGCGGGGGTGTCATCACCACCACCGAGGCGCAGGAGCGGGTCCTCCGGACCCTGGCGCCGGGGTCAGCCCTTCCTGGACCAGGCGATGAGAACGACTCCTAGCTCGCGTTCGAGCCTTCGGATGTCCTCGAGTTTCTCCGGTGGGATACTGGCGATGGTCCAGTCTTCCGTCTCGGCCACGGTGTTCGACCTCCCCGGCTGTGCGCTCTCGTCACACATTTTTCCCTCGTGGGCGGGGAAGATAGTCCCAAGTCGAGGAGGTTCCCATGCGCGGTCGGGTCGAGGTCACCGGCCTGCCCGTAGTCGAGACCGGCTCCGGAAGGGTGCTGGGGCGGGTGAAGGACCTGGCCTTCGACCTCGGGCGCGGCCGGCTCGAGGGTCTTGTCGTCGGGACCGGACGGGGTGAGGCCTTTCTCCCGTTCGACGACGTGAAGTCGCTCGGCGAAGCGGCGGTCATGGTCGAGACCGGGACGGTGCTGGTTCCGGGCAGGCGGCCGGACCGTGCGGAGTCGTCGCCGGACGGAACAGACTACCCTCTGGGCAAGAAGGTCCTGACGAGGGACGGACGAGTCCTCGGGACGATCGACGACGTCATCTTCGACCCTGAGAGTGGTGCGGTCTGGGGGTACCAGGTCAGCGCAGGGTTCCTCACCGACTTCGTGGACGGCAAGAAGGCCGTGCCGCTGACGGACGAACTCGTCGTCGGTCCGGACTCCGTCGTCGTGCCCGACGACGAGCTCCGGCGTCCGGCGGACGGCCCGGGGGGGACTTGAAGCTGAGGTGCCCGTCCTGCGGCGCCCGGGAAGTCGGGCGTCTGGCCGCGGCCCACCATTACTGCTGGCGGTGTTTCGTGGAGTTCACCGTCGGGGAGACCGGTGTCGAAGTCTTCGAGATCGCCGAGGACGGTAGCCTTGTCCCCCTTGAGCCGGGCGACTCCCGTCCGGTCGGCGTGGGAACAGGAGGCTGGCGGAAGGCGGCGTTGCCAGGGAGGTGAAGCGTTGGCCAGAGGGTTCTGGAGCGGTGTCCTGGCCGGGAGCATCATCGGGGGCATTGTCGGGGCTCTCTTCGCCCCGTCGATGAACCCGGAGACCAGGGACCAGTTGATGGAGCGGGGCAGGGAGCTCCGCAGGAAAGCGGAGCTGCTCGTGCGCCGGGCCGAGAGAAAGATCGATGAAGCCCTGGAGGAGCAGTGAGGACTCCCGCCTGCCTGCAGTAGGGGTGGGAGGGAAAGGCCATACTTGACCGGCGGTCCAGGGTAGCCCTCCTGGTGGTCCTGGCCGCCGGTCTCCTCTATCTGGCCTGGCTCCTCCGGGCGGCCTTGGTGCCGTTCGTCCTCGCCGCGGTGCTGGCCTTCATGCTGGAGCCGCCCGTGCGCTTCCTGGAGGCCCGGGGGCTGTCGCGGCTGTCATCCATCCTCGTGGTCTACGCGGCGGCGGCGGCACTGGCGGGCGGGTTTCTCGTGTATCTCATCCCGGTCCTCTACCGGCAGCTGACCCTGCTGGCGGCAAGCCTTCCGAGCCTGACCCGTCAGGTGCAGACGCTGCTGGCCGAGGCCCAGCTCCTCTACAGCCAGGCCGGCCTCCCTGCGGAGGTGAGGCAGGTGCTCGAGGGCGCCCTCGTCCGGCTCGAGGCCCAGCTCCTTTCCGGCATCGAGGCCGTGCTCTCGGGTCTTTTCGGCGCGGTGTCGGGGCTCCTGGTCCTTGTCCTGGCGCCTTTCTTGGCCTTCTACCTCCTCAGGGACAGGGACGTCATAAGGGAGTCGGTCCTATCGGTGATTCCCGTGTCGGCTCAGGGTGAGGGGCAGCGGGTGCTCTCGGAGATGAACCGTGTGCTGGCCGGCTTCATCCGGGGCCAGCTGCTCGTCGCCCTCATCGTCGGGACCCTCGCCGGCGTGGCCACCGAGCTCCTGGGCCTCCGGTTCTCGGCCGTGCTCGGCGTCATCGCCGGCCTGACCAACATCATCCCCTACTTCGGCCCGGTCATCGGGGCCCTACCTGCGGTGCTGCTCGCACTCCTGGAAAGTCCCCTGCTGGCCCTCAAGACGGCCGGGGCGTTCTTCATCATCCAGCAGGTCGACAGCCTCTTCATCACGCCGCGCGTCGTCGGGGGACAGGTCGGTCTCCACCCGCTCGTCGTCATCTTCTCTCTCCTGGCCGGGGCCCAGCTCTTCGGCTTCGTCGGGATCCTTGTCGCCGTGCCTGTCGTCGCGGTGTCGCGGGTCTTCGTCCGCTACCTCTTTCATAAGCTGGTCACCGACTGGTCGCGCTGACCTTGCGGGTCGGTTGCGGTTGACACTTGATGGTGGCTGTAACTATAATTGGCCAGTCCCGGCCTGCCGGTGTGGGCCGGGAAGGGGAGGCGGTCATAGCCTCTACGCCGGAAGGGAAACATCTTCAAGGCGGAACCGACGAAGGGAGGACTACGGGTGGGCGAAGAGTTTGAGGAGTGCGAAGTCATCGTCCTGACCGACGAGGACGGGGAGGACCACGAGTTCGAGCTCATCGAGATCATAGAGGTCGATGACAACGAGTACGCGGTCCTCGCCCCTCTCGACGAGGATTTCGAGGAGGAGGAGGGCGAGACCGTCATCCTGCGCGTCGAGACCGACGAGAACGGTGACCGGGTCTTCTGCGACATCGAGGACGACGAGGAGTGGGAGAGGGTCGCCGAAGCCTACGAGTCCTGCCTTCTTGACGAAGACGAGTTCGACGACTGGGAGGAAGAGGACGACGAAGAGGAAGAAGACCTGAGAGAGTGAGAGTCCCCCTCCTGCGGACCGACCTGGGCCCGCCCCGCCGGGGCGGGCCCTTCGCACTTGCGTGCGGCAGGGAAAGCCCCGAGAGACCGCGAAGCTCCAGGCGGCACGGTGCCGGCAGTGTAGCCGGCACTACAGCCGGCGCCAGGGCCGAGGACGGCCGGCCGGGCAGAGGAGGTGTGACCGAGTGCGGCAGGTCGGGTGTCGTGTCCGCGGGCTGCTCTCGGACCTCGGCGCCGCCGTCAGGCCGGTGCTCGCCGGCCTGGGTCGCCGCCTCCGGCCTGCGCGAGACTGGAGGCGGTCCCCGGCGGTCCTCTACGCCGTAGCCGCCGCCTCCGGCTCACTCCTCCTGACCCTGTGCGGGTTCGCCCTCGCTTCGGCCCCGGTGGACCCGGGCTCCGCCCGCACCGTCGTCTTCGAGGTCAGCCCGGGGGCGCCCACGGTCAGCATCGCGCAGGACCTCGAGCGGGAGGGGCTCATCCGCGACAGGTTGAGTTTCAGGGCCATGGCCGTTCTGCTCGGGCTTGACGGCAGACTCAAGGCAGGCCGCTACGAACTCAGCCCGGGCTACTCCACCTGGCGCACGCTCCGCAAGATAAGCCGCGGCGAGGTCGTCACCGTCGCCGTGACTGTGCCCGAGGGGCTGACCCTCGCCCAGATAGAACGCCTTCTGGAGGAGGAGGGCCTGGTCGAGCCGGGAGAGTTGAGGCGGGCGCTCGAGGAACTCGACGCCAGGGGCGAGTTGCCCATCCTTCCCGAGGACCGCAGACGACTCATCGACCCCTACGAGGGAGTCCTCTTTCCCGACACCTACTTCTTCGAGACCACGGCCGACCCGGTCACCATCGCCCGGGCGATGGCCCGCCGCACCCAGGAGATCTTCACGGCCGAGAGGGTCGCCAGGGCGGCCTCGCTGGGGATGACCCCCTTCGAGGTCCTGACCCTGGCTTCCATCATCGAGAAGGAGGCCGTCGTCGACGAGGAGAGGCCTCTCATCTCCTCCGTGTACCACAACCGCCTCAAGGCGGGGATGATGCTCAACGCCTGCCCGACGGTGTTCTACTTCCTGGGCAAGCCCATGTCCGAACGTCTCCTCATCGCCGACCTGGAGGTCGACTCACCCTACAACACCTACCGGAACGTGGGCCTGCCGCCGGGGCCCATCTGCAGTCCGGGGCTGGCCTCCATCGACGCGGCCCTGTACCCCGCCGAGACCTCCTACTACTATTTCGTCTCCAAGAACGACGGGACCCACCACTTCAGCCGCACCCTGGCCGAGCACAACCGGGCCGTGGCCGAGTACCAGGGGGGTTGAGCTCTCCGGCGCACAGGGTCTCTGCCGACCGCCCCCGAGCGGTGTCCCTGAGGTGACTAAGTCCGGCCGGGCCTGGAAACCCTAGGCAGGCAAGGGACAGATTCATCCGCCGGGTGGATGCGCGTGCTCAGGCTCAGGACGGTCAAGTCGTCGGGGACCCGTGCAGGACGGCTCCTGGCCCTGACGCTGCTCCTCTCGGCGGCCCTCGTGGCCGTCTCGGTCCGTCTGGCCTGGCTCGGCGTCGTCCGGCACGCCCCCCTCGCCGTGCGGGCCGTGTCCCAGCGCGCCCAGGCCGTGCCTCTCGGTCCCCTGCGCGGGCGCATCCTCGACCGGTCCGGGAGACCGCTCACCGACAGCCGACCCAGCTACCGTATAGCCGTCTATCCCGCCCGGGTCACCGCCCGGGCCGGAGCCGTGCTCCACCTGGCCCGGGCCCTCGGAACCGACGTCCGGAGCCTGGAAAGGCTTCTTGACGGCCTCGAGGCCCCCGTCATCGTCGCCTCGGGCCTGGGTCCCGAGGAGGCGGCCGAGGTGATGAGCCTGGGGCTGGAGGGGGTGGCCGTCGTGGCCGATGAGGAGAGGTACGGGCCCGGGTCGCTCGCCCGCCACGTCGTAGGGTATGTCGGCGGCGGCTCACCCCTTGCGCCCAGGGCCGTCGGGGCGCCGCGGGGGGCCGACGGGCTGGAGGCGGCATGGGACGGGCTCCTGCGGGGGGAGGGCCCGGCCTCCCTGGCGCTCTTCGTCGACGGGCGCGGGGCGCCCATCCCCGGGCTCGGCTGGCGGAAGCTTCACCGTGTCGGCGGCTCGCCGTGGCTCTCCCTGCCCTGTGACATCATCACGACCCTCGATGCGGACGTTCAGGCCGTGGTCGAGGAGGTGATGGACCGGAGGGTGGCCCGGGGGGCCGTGGTGGTCATGGACCCCTGGTCAGGCGATGTGCTGGCTGCGGCCAGCCGCCCGAACTTCCGCCAGGACCGGGTAGGGGCCTACCTGGGCCGGACCGACGGGCCCCTGGTGAACCGGGTCCTGGCTGCGTATCCCCCCGGTTCGGTCTTCAAGCCCGTGACTTTAGCCGCGGCTCTCGAGAGTGGGGCGGTCCGGCTGGACGAGCGCTTCACCTGCCGGGGGACGGCGGTCGTCTCCGGGCGGAAGATAGTCTGCCACGCCCGGGACCGGGGCGGCCACGGGGAGGTCGACCTGGAGGAAGCCCTGGCCCTCTCCTGCAACGTCGCCTTCGCCCGGATCGGCCGGAGGGTCGGGCAGGACGGGCTCCGCGAATGGGCCCTTTCCTTCGGCTTCGGCCGGCCGACAGAGGTGGGGTTGCCCGGAGAGGCGGCGGGGACCCTGCCCGCGCCGGCGGCGGAGGGGCCCGAACCGGAGGCGGCCTTCGGACAGGGCGGGGTGACCGCGACACCTCTCCAGGTGGCCCGGTTCTACTCGACCATCGCCAACGGCGGCCGGTCCGTCCGGCCCTGTCTGGTCACAGAGGCCGTCGCCCCGACGGGGGCAAGGGCCGCGCTGGGCCTGCGTCCCGGCGGCGGGCGGGTCCTGTCTCACTTCACGGCCGCCGCCGTCACCGCCTCGCTCGAGAGGGCGGTCAGGGAAGGGACAGGGATGGCTGCGGCGGTCGTCAGCGGTGTGGCCGGGAAGACCGGGACGGCGGAGACCGGGCGGACGGGGACCGACGGCGCTCCTCTCTACCACGGCTGGTTCGCCGGTTTCTGGCCCGCCCGGGGCGCCCGGTTCGTCATCGTCGTCCTCATCGAGGACACGCCTGTCGGCGGGGCCGAGGCGGCCCGCGTCTTCGGCGAGATACTGGCCCGTCTGGTCGGAGGCGGGTAGCCCTGTGGTCCGCCCGGCCGGAGGGGGCCGGTTCCGAAAAAAGGACAACCTCTGCCTGAATTAGTACGGGCACGAACAACCCCCTTCGCCATAAGATGATGAGTGCTTTTTGGCGAAGGAGGCCTTGCGTCCGTGCGTGCCTGGTTCCTGGAGCTGTTCGGGTGGGTCCGGAGAGCCGCGCCGGCCCCGGCGGGCGGCGGCTCGGCCCCCGGTCGGGGGGTCATCGGGTACGTCTCCAACCCCGGCACCTTCCCGCGTCCCCTCTCGCCGGCGGAAGAGGCCCGCTACCTCGCCGAACTCGAGAAGGGGAGCGTGGAGGCGCGGAACGTCCTCATCGAGCGGAACCTCCGCCTCGTGGCCCACATCGTGAAGAAGTTCTCCAACACGAGGGTGGACCTTGACGACCTGATATCGATCGGGACCATCGGTCTCATCAAGGGCATCAGCACCTACAAGCCTGACCGGGGGACGCGCCTGGCCACCTACGCCGCCCGCTGCATCCAGAACGAGATCCTCATGTACCTGCGGTCCATCCGTCCCCAGCAGGCCGAGGTGTTCCTGCACGACCCCATCGGCGTGGACCGCGAGGGCAACGAGCTGACCTTCCTCGACATCCTCTACACCGACGAGGACGTCGTGCCGGACACGGTCGGGGTGCGCCTGGACGAGTCGAAGGTGAGGAAGCGGGTCGCGAGGCTCAAGGGCAAGGAGAAGCTCGTCGTGGAGCTCCGCTACGGTCTGAAGGGAGGGGTCATCCGGACCCAGCGCGAGATCGCGCGCCGCCTCGGCATCTCCCGCTCCTACGTGTCACGCATCGAGAAGAAGGCCCTCGGCCGGCTGAGGAAAGAGTTGCAGGCCGAGATCACGTGACCCCCGACCGCCGCGCGGCAGGGCTCGGCCGGCCCGTGGTATAATTGGGTCCATCGCGTCAAGCCTACGGCGGAGGTGGCTCGTGGCCGAGCCTTTCTGGCACAACCTCGTTCCCGACGAGTACTACCGTTCCATCTACGACATCGACCTTGACGCCCTGCACGAACGCGGGGTGTCCGGCCTCATCATCGACCTCGACAACACGGTCGCCGCCTGGGGTGTGGGAAGGCCCGAGCCCCGCCTGGCCGAATGGATCCGTGAGGTCCGGGACAAGGGCCTCGAGCCCTACATCCTGTCGAACGACCTGGGGCCGCGGGTCGCCCTCTTCACCCGCTACCTGGGCATCGAGGGGACGGCCCGCGCGGGCAAGCCGCGGCGCCGGGCCTTCAGGAAGGCGGTGGAGGCCCTCGGTCTCCGTCCGGACCAGGTGGCCGTCATCGGGGACCAGGTCTTCACAGACATTTTCGGGGCCAAGCGTCTCGGCTGCCACACCATCCTCGTCGTCCCGGTGAGTCGCCGGGAGCTGCTCTGGACCCGGTTCGTCCGGCTGGTCGAGGGCCGTCTCCTGGCGTGGCTCAGGAAGAGGGGGCTCGTTGGGCCGCCGGTCGGAAGAGACCCGGGCCTGGAAGGGGAGTGAGGGATGCTCTCCGGTGAACGGGCGATCCTTCTCCTCGCCGCGGGCGCTCTCGGCGTCGCGGTTGGGAGCTTCCTCTGCGTCTGCATCCACCGGCTCCCACAGGGCCTGTCCGTGTTCGGGCCGCCGTCGCACTGTCCCGCGTGCGGGCGGCGCCTGACCTGGTGGGAGCTCGTCCCCCTCGTGGGGTACGTCCTCCTCGGCGGTCGGTGCCGGACCTGCCGCTCACGTATCTCTCCGGTCTACCCGCTGGTGGAGCTGGGGACGGCGGTCCTCTTCGTCGCGTCGGTCTTGACCTGGGGCCTCTCCGTCGAGGCCCTTTCGGCCGTCCTGTTGGGCTCGCTCATCATCGTGGGGGGGACGATCGATACCTTCCACCAGCGCATCCCCGACGTGGTGACCCTTCCGGGGATCGCTCTCGGCCTGTCTCTCTCGCTCTTCAACCCTCAGATGGGCGCCCTGGGCTCGCTCCTCGGCCTCCTCGTCGGGGGCGGCTTCCTTCTGGCCGTCGCCGTGGCGAGCGGGGGCGGCATGGGTGGGGGCGACGTGAAGTTCGCGGCCATGATGGGGGCCTTCCTCGGGGTGGAGGGCACCCTCGCCGCGCTCCTCGTGGGGTTCGTGGCCGGGGCCCTCGTCGGCGGCGCCGCTCTGGCCGCCGGGCGCAAGCGACGGCGGGACTTCATGGCCTTCGGCCCCTTCCTGGGGGCCGGGGGACTGGTGGCCCTGTTCTGGGGCCGGGCCCTCATCGCGTGGTACGTGAGGGTCTTCTGGGGCTAGAGGGTCCCTGCGGACGTCTCTCAGAGATAAGGGGATGGATATGGGGCAGACGGGGATGGGCCTCGAGGAGGCCAAGAGGGCGGTCGCCGGGGCCGTCGACCGGGCCGCTCCGCGGCTCGTGGAAGTCAGCCGGACCATCTACGAGAACCCCGAGCTCGGGCACCGCGAGTTCAAGGCCTCGGCTCTCCTCGCGGGCCTCCTGGAGGAGGCCGGCTTCAGGGTGACGAGGAACGTCGCCGGCCTGGAGACGGCCTTCGTCGCCGTCTGGCCCCCGGACGGCGGCGGACTCGAGGCCGGTCCGACCGTCGCCGTGCTGGCCGAGTACGACGCCCTCCCCAAGGTCGGCCACGGGTGCGGGCACAACATCATCGGCACGGCCGCGGCGGGGGCGGGCCTCGCTCTGGCCAGCCTGGGGGCCTTGCCGGGCCGGGTCCTCGTCATCGGCTGCCCCGCTGAGGAGGGCGGCGCGGACGGGGCGGGTGGGAAGGTCTTCCTCCTCGAGGCGGGCGTGTTCGACGAGGTCGACGCCGCCCTCATGGTCCACCCGGGGAGCGTCGATGCCGTCAGCAGTCCGTCCGCGTGCCGCGTGGCCCTCGAGATAACCTTCCGGGGGAAGGCAGCCCATGCCGCCGGCTCCCCTCACGAGGGTGTCAACGCCCTGGAGGCCGTCCTGCAGACCTTCAACGGCATCAACGCCCTCCGGCAGCATCTTCCCGAGTCGGTGCTGGTGCACGGTGTCGTGGTCAAGGGAGGAGAGGCTCCCAACATCGTCCCGGACGAGGGGGTCATCCGCCTCTACGTGCGGGCCCCGGTCCGCACGGAGCTCGAGCCGGCGGCGGAGCGGGTGAGGGACTGCGCCAGAGGAGCGGCTCTGGCCACCGGGTGCGAGGTCCGCTTCAGGG
>CAJXZV010000064.1 GCA_913063835.1 uncultured Eubacteriales bacterium | reverse complement strand
CGACGCCTGCTCGGCCGGGCCGGGCCGACGCCTCGGCCTGCCGGGCCGACGCCCTGGCGCCGCCAGAGAGATTATATACAATAGGAGTCGAACGCGGCGGTCGGAGCCGCGCACGGCTCGGACAGGCCGCCGCAGCGGGGTAAGGGGGCTTGATGGAGATGCCGGCCAATCTCACGCCGGCCTATCTCGCCGCGGAGAGGCGCTACCGCGAGGCGCAGACCCTCGAGGAGAAGCTCGAGGCCCTCGAGGAGATGTTGGCGACCATCCCCAAGCACAAGGGGACAGACAAGATGCAGGCCGACATCAAGCGCCGCATCTCCCGGACCAAGGACGCCATCCTGAACGCCAAGAAGGCGGGGGCCCGCCACAGGGTCAGCTATACCGTCAGGAGGGAAGGGGCGGGACAGGTGGCCCTCGTCGGTCCGGCCAACGCGGGGAAGTCCGCCCTGCTCAGGGCCTTGTCGGGGGCCCAGCCCGAGGTCGCCGACTACCCCTTCACCACCAGGAGCCCCCAGCCCGGCATGGTGGCCTGGGAGAACGTCAACGTCCAGGTCATCGACCTGCCGCCTTTCGACCCGGAGCTGTCACCCCCGTGGCTGGCGGGCTCCATCCACGCCGCCGACGCTCTGGCCGTCGTCCTGAGCCTGGGGAGCGACGACCTCCTGCACGAGGCCGAGGACACCTTCGGTCTCCTGCGGAGGCAGAACACCTGGCTCAGGCCTGGAGAACCTCCGGTGTCTCATCATCTGGAACCCTCCGCGGTCGGCCGGGTGCCTCTGCCAGCGCCGCCGGTTCCCCCCCACGAGGACGCGCCGCGCCCGAAGACCTGGTCGGCCGTTGTCGTCGCCAGCAAACTCGACGCACCGGGAGCGGAGGCCCGGCTGGAGCTTCTGACCGAGGTCTGTCCGGCCCTCCCCATCGTGGCCGTCTCGGCCGAGACAGGCGCCGGGCTGGACGACCTCAAGGCCTGGCTCTTCGGCCTTCTCGAAAAGATCCGCGTCTACACGAAGGCGCCCGGGAAGAAGCCCGACCTCTCGGCGCCGTTCGTCGTCCCGCGCGGCGCGACCCTCCTCGACGTCGCCGAAGCCGTTCACAAGGATTTCGTGGCCAACCTCAAGTCGGCCAGGGTCTGGGGGGACGGGACTTTCGACGGGCAGCTCGTGCCGAAGGACTACGTTGTGAGGGACGGCGATATCATCGAGCTTAGGGCGTGACCGGCCGGCGCCGGCCGCGGTTCGGGGCCGCCGCCCGCGGGCCGGGAAGGATTGGCCCGGTGCCCGGTGAATTCCCCGGCAATCCTTGAAGGGATGTGACCGCACCCGTATGGACCACAAGACCACCCTCCACCACAAGGCCTCCGAGAGCGAGGGGCGAGACCCGGGCGGTGAGCGCCGCCACATCGTGCCGCTGCGCGGCGGCAGGCTTCATCCCGACCGGGACCTGGTCGATTGCCGCGACTGCCAGGTCTCCTGCCAGTCGGCCTGCAAGACCTCCTGCACCGTCGGGAACCAGCGCTGTCCCAAGTAGTCCGCAGAGGAGGACCGGCGCCCGTGGCCCCTGGGGAGTTCCTCGACGTCCACCTCTTCCGGGCAGGAGGACTTCGTCTGGCCTTTGTGCCGGCGACCGACGGGCTCTTCCTCGTCGATGAGGCCGGCTGGGAGACCCTGACCCTGGCCCGCCGCGGCATGGGACCCGCGGAGCTGCGGCGCCTGGTCGCGGACGCTCACGGCGGCGACGTAGCCGAGCGCTGCCTGGAGGAACTGGAGGCGGTGAGGTCGGTCGCCGCCCACGACCCGTTCCTGGCGGCCGGGACGCGGGACGACGGGGACGGTTTGCCCGCCGAGGCCTGGCTCCCGTCGTCCCCGGACGCCCCGCGGCTGAAGGCCCTCTGCCTGAACGTGAGCCACGACTGCGACCTGGCCTGCCGCTACTGTTTCGCCGGCCGCGGGAGCTTCGGCGGCCGCCGGAGCCTCATGACCGCCGAGGTCGGGCGGGCGGCCGTCGATTTCCTCCTGGCCCACGCGGGGGACGTGCCGGTGTGCGAGATAGACTTCTTCGGGGGTGAGCCCCTGCTCAACCTCGAGGTCGTGCGTGAGGTCGTGGACTACGCGAGACGCCGCGGGAAGGATGAGGGCAAGACCTTCGGCTTCACCCTCACCACCAACGCGTTCACCCTCGGGCCCGACGAGGCCGCCTACTTCGACGAGACGATGGACAATGTCGTCCTGAGCCTGGACGGGCGGCCTCGGGTCCACGACCGTATGAGGCCGGCGCCCGGCGGCCGCCCGACCCACGCCAGGGTCCTCGAGAACATCAAGCGCTTCGTGGCCGGCCGGGGGGACCGCGACTACTGGGTCAGGGGCACCTTCACCGCCCACAACCTGGACTTCAGCGCCGATGTCGCCTATCTGGCCGGTGAGGGGTTCCGGAACATCTCGCTCGAGCCCGCTGTCGGGGGAGCGGGCGGCGCGGCCGCCGACGGCTGGCGCCTGACGGCCGGGCACGTCGACGCGGTGAGGGCGGAGTATCTCCGCTTGGCCGACCTGCTCTTCGACCTGGAGGAGCGCGGCCGCCGGGTCGTCTTCTTCCACTTCATAACCGAAGCGGACGAAGGCCCTTGCTACGCCAAGCGCGTGCGGGGCTGCGGTGCCGGGCGCGAGTACATGGCCGTGACCCCTGACGGCGACCTCTACCCCTGCCATCAGTTCGCCGGTGCGGCCGAGTACCGCGCCGGAAGCGTCTTCGAGGGTCTGTCCGGCGGGCGTGGGCCGGCGGGCCGGGTCGCCCGTTTGTGGCTCGGGGCGAAGCCGTCCTGCCGGTCGTGCTGGGCCAGGTACCGGTGTTCCGGCGGCTGTCACGCCAACGGCCTCGCCGCCACGGGCAGGCTGACGGACCCTGACCCGCTCGGTTGCGCCTTCATGAAGGCCCGTCTTGAAGCCGCCCTCTACCTCGAGGCCCGGCGGACCCTGGCCGGCATGGCGCGAGCCCGCCGGTGACCTAGTGGGTCTCGGCGTCGTAGGTCTCGCTGTCGGAGCCGCCGCCCGGGGCGGCCTTCCCGTCACTCCGCGTGACCATCTCGACGACGACCCTGTTGGGCAGGCACACTCTCCTTTCCCCCGGGCGGTCGACCCATCCGGCGTGGCATGCCGGCTCAGGACAGGGCGAGGCGGCGATCCGCGCCCGGCCGTCGACCACCTCGACGACGGTCTTTCCCAGGGAACCGGTGACCACGTAGCAGGCGTCCCGGTCGGCGGGAAGCGCCACGGCGCCTTCGGGTGTCGTGACGACGAAGACCTTCCGCTGGAAGTCTGTGTCAGGCGGGGCGCCGGCGAGCCGCCAGCCCAGCGGAGCCCACGCGAGCAGGGCCACGGTGAGGATGACCGCTCCGAGCCT
This sequence comes from uncultured Eubacteriales bacterium, assembly GCA_913063835.1. GTDB lineage: Bacteria > Bacillota > Sulfobacillia > UBA995 > UBA9673 > UBA9673. The sequence goes on along the minus strand of CAJXZV010000064.1, from coordinate 8,607 downwards.
GAGGTCGGCAGGGTTCAGGCCAAGGCCCGACCCTCTAGTCACCGTCATCACCGCCTCGGCCGCCGGAGCGGCTGTCTTCCCCGGAGAGCTCCGGGGAGAAGACGGCCCTCATCCCTGTGGTGAGGTGGATCGTCCCGGCCTCGTCGACCATGAGGGCCTCGACTCTTTCGAGGCTTTCGGCGAGCTCCAGGCCTCGCTCCGGTCCCAGGACGAACAAGGCTGTGGCCAGGGCGTCCGCCTCCGCCGCGGTGGGGGCGAGGACGGTCACGCTGACCACGCCGGAGACAGGCCATCCGGTCGACGGGTCCAGGATGTGGTGGTACCGCCGGCCCTCGTGCACGAAGAACCGCTCGTAGTCACCTGAGGTCGCCACGGCCGTGCCGCCCGGGAGCTCGAGGACGCCCAGGAAGCCCTCTGCCCGGGGGTGCCTCACGGCGATGCGCCAGGGCTCCCCGGACGGCTTCGTCCCGAGGAGGTAAAGGTCGCCGCCGGCGTCGATGACGGCCCGGTCCACTCCCGCTCCTGCCAGCACCTGGGCGGCGCTGTCGACGGCGTACCCCTTCGCGATACCGCCGAGGGCCAACGACATGCCCGGGCGCGCGAGTCTCGCCGTGCGGCGGGCGGCGTCCCATGTCACATCGTGCCATCCCGTGAGGCCCAGGGCCTCTGTCACCTCCCCGGCGGTCGGGGGGGCCGTGCGCGGCCGGGTGGCGGAGCCGTCCTCCGGTCCGGCGTCGGAGCCTCCGTCAGGCCCGTCGCTGGGCCCCGGGTCCGCGTCGAAGCCCCAGAGGTGCACCACCGGACCGATGCTGGGGTCGAAGGCCCCTCCGGAGACCCGGTTGACGTCGTCCGCAATCTCGAGGACGGCGATGAGGTGGGTGCTGACAGGGATGTCGCGGCCGGGCGAGGCGGCGAGGGCTGCGAGGTCCGACTGGGGCGCTGAAGGGTCGAGGTGTCGGTGGATGTCCCGGAGGACGGCCATGGCTTCCTCGACGGCCGGGTCCGCCTCGGGACCCTCCGCGGAGATGACGACATAGGTGCCCATGAGGAAGTCGGCGCTCCTGACGCCCGGCTCCGGCCGGTCGCAGGCCCCGGGGGACAGGAAGTCGAAAGTCTCAAGGCGCCCTGCCGCCGCGATCGCGGCCACCGCTATCAGGGCGGCGACGACACAGAGCGCTGAAGCCAGGGGCCGCCGCGCAAGGTGGGCTCGACCGGTCATCTCCAGGTCCCTCCGGTGGGGATAGTTCGGGGCTCACCGCCGCTTTCCATTCTAAGCCCGCGCGGCAGTGATGAAATGTAGCCGACACTACAGTTTGGCGCACAGGCGGGTGGTAGCATTGAGGCGTCCACGAACAGGGGGCGTGAGGTTGCCGGAGGACAGGCCCGAGGAGAAAGCCCGACTCGAACCGAGAGACGTCTTCTTCATCATCGCCGTGCTGGCCGGGGCCGCCCTGGTCGTCTACACGTGGCTGGAGGGGCTCTCGGCGCTGTGAGGACCAGGCGGACGGTCCTCGTCGCCGTCCTGGTCGGTCTGGGTGCCGTCCTGCACGCCGTCGAGGGACTCCTGTCTCTTCCAACGGTCGTCCCAGGGGCAAAGCTGGGGTTGGCCAACGTCGCGACCCTCCTGGCCCTGGAGCTGGTCGGGCCGGGTGCGGCCGTGACCGTTGCGGTGCTGAGACCGGTCTTCGGAGGCGTCGTTTCGGGGGGTCTGCTCTCGACAGGGTTTTTCCTGGGCTTCAGCGGCGCGGTCGCGAGCGCCTTGGTGATGGCGGGGCTGTGGCGCCTGGCCGGTCCGGGAGCCCTGCGGGGAGCCCCGCAGGTCCCGGCGGGAGAGAGGAGCCCGGCCGCCGTCGAGGGCGTCTCCGGCGACCGGCTGAGCCTCGTCGGCGTCAGTCTGGCCGGAGGGGTCGCCCACAACCTCGGCCAGCTCGCGGCGGCCGTCGTCTACGTGGGACCGGCGGCGGCTGCGGCCTACGTCGGGCCGCTGGCCGTCGCGGGTCTGGTGTCGGGCTACATCGTGGGGCGGCTGGCGTCGGCGGCGGCGCGAGCCGCGGCGGTGAGGACGGTGTTCAGGCAGATGACGGACAGGCCGCTCGTGGCGGTCACCGGGAGAGGGGGAACCGACAGGTGTTCAGAACCATAGGCTTCTGGGAGCTTGCCATAATCCTCATCCTCGCCCTGGTCATCTTCGGGCCCAACAAGCTGCCGGAGATGGGCAGGGCGTTGGGAAGGGGCATCCGGGAGTTCAAGGATGCGGCGACCCAGCTCGCGGAGGACCTCAACGCCGACAGCAAAGACACCAGCAAGGACGGCAAGGCCGAGGCCAAGAAGCAAGTCGAAAGTGACAAGGAGGCCAAGGCCGAAGGAACCGGGTCCGGTTCCGGCGCCGGGGCCGAAGCGGCGGACGCGTAGGCGGCGCGGACGGCAGGGCTGACGCCTCCGCACCGCCGCGGCGACGAGGTCAGGGGAGGTGACATGGTGGCGGCGAAGGAGATGACATATCTCGACCATATCGCCGAACTCAGGCGGCGCCTCATCACCGTGCTCGTCACCTTCGTGCTGGCCATGATGGCGGCCTTCCCTTTTGCGGGCGACATCATCGACTACCTCACCGCTCCGGTCAAGGACGGGCTCGTCGTGCTGAGGCCGGCGGAGGCCTTCTACGCCCATCTCCAGGTCTCCCTGGCGGTGGCCGTGGTCGTCAACATCCCGGTCCTCCTTTACCAGCTCCTCGCCTTCATCTTCCCGGGACTCACCCCGTCCGAGAAGAAGTGGGTCTGGCTCTCCATCCCGCCCCTCATCCTGCTCTTCGTGGGCGGGGTGCTCTTCGCCTGGTTCACGGTCGTCCCCATCATCTACCGGTTCTTCATGGGCTTCACGTCCGAGACGCTCCAGCCCTTCATCTCCGTGGGGAACTACATCTCGTTCGTCTCGGGGATAGTCCTCCCGTTCGGCATCGTCTTCGAACTTCCGGTGGTCATCGCCCTCCTGACGGGGATGGGACTTGTGACCCCGTCCTTCCTCTTGCGCTACCGGAAGTACGCCGTCCTCATCATCTTCGTGATGGCGGCTTTCCTCACCCCGCCGGACGTGGTGTCACAGGGCTTTCTCGCCCTACCCCTGATCGGGCTGTTCGAGGCCAGCATCGGCGTTTCCAACGTCATCCACCGCCGCAGGCAGAGGGCCCTGGCCCGACTCGAGGCGGAGCTGGCCGCCGAGGAGGCGGCGGCGGAGGGCACGGCAGGCAAGGACTGATAGTCAAGACTGCTCTGGGAGGTCAACCTGATGTTCAGCAGGCTCGGCCCGCTCGAACTGGTCATCTTATTCGTCATCATCCTCATGATCCTCGGACCGCACCGCCTGGTGGGGGCCGGGAAGGCCCTCGGGAGGGCCATCGGCGAGTTCCGCCGCGCCGCGAAGGAACCTGAGACCGGCGAGGCCAAGCCGGAGGCCGAGTCGGAGAAGAAGTAACACCCCGGGCACGGCCCCGGGGTGTGCGGCGCGTCCTCCCAGACATCCGGGACATACTAGCCCGGGGTGACGCCAATGGGCGGCCTTGGGGCCAAGGTCACCATCGTCGGCGTGGGGGCGGTGGGCTCAGGCATAGCCTTCGCCCTGGCCTGGGGAGGACTGGCCACCGAACTCGTCCTCGTCGACACCGACCGCCGCCGGGCGGAGGGCGAGGCCTGGGACCTGGACGATGCCGCGGCCTTCATCAAGCCGGTCCACATCTACGCGGCCGACTACCCGGACAGCGCGGGGTCGCGGGTCGTGGTCTTCTCGGCGGGACAGCCCAGGGCCGTCGGGCAGTCGCGCCTGGAACTCGCGAGGACCAACCTCGAGGTGCTCAAGGAGGGCTTCCCGCGCGTTCTTCGCTACTGCCCTGACGCGGTGCACCTCATCGTGACGAGCCCCGTCGACATCATCACCTTCGCCGCCAACCGTCTCGCCGACATCGGGGACGAGCGGGTCGTGGGCCTGGGAACGGTTCTGGACACCTCCCGCTTCAAGCGGATGCTCGCCCGCCATTTGAGGGTCGACCCCCGCAACGTGCACGCGTACGTGGTCGGGGAGCACGGGGACCCGGTCCCCCTGTGGTCCCGCGTGTCGGTCGCCGGCTTCCACCTCGACGACTACTGCCGCGAGCAAGGACTGCCTCTCCCGGACCGTGCCGAACTCTTGAAGCCCATGCTCAGCAGAGCGGACGAGATCATCGGGCGCAAGGGACTGACGCAGTTCGCGGCGAGCATCGCCGTCGCGCGGATCGTCGAGGCCGTCCTGAGGGACGAGCGGTCGGTGCTGACCGTGTCAGGCATGGTGGAAGGTGTCTACGGGCTCGAGGGGCCGAACTGCTTCAGTCTTCCGGCCGTGGTGGACGCCCGTGGGAGGCACCGCCCTCTGCCCTTGGCTCTGAACGAGGAGGAGATGACCAAGCTCAGGGAGACGGCGGCCCATCTCAGACAGGTCCACCGTGAACTCGGGATCGCCTGAACCCGCAGGGGCCTCCGCCGGGGCCCCTGTGCATGTGTTCGCGGAAGGGGGTGAGGAAGGCCGGTGCCCCACAGGCTGGAAGTCTACTGCACCGTGAACAACTGCCGCTACTGGGAGCAGGGCAACAGGTGCCAGGCTGACCGGATACTTGTCGTGAGCGACGCCAGGGCCTCCGAGGGCCCTGAATCCATCAGCTCTCTCGAGGCCTCGACCCTGGACGCCACGCCCACCGGCACGTGTGCGGAGACCTGCTGCAGGACCTTTACCCCCGCAGGTGTCGGTGGGCGCGAGGAAGGCGCCTATCGTGCCTGAGCGGTCTCGGGAGGGCCCGGTCACCGCGCGTGCCCGGAGGCCCGGCTCATAGGCCGGGCCTCCGGCCTTTCAACGGGATGGCCTCATGACCCGCTCGAGGCCGGGAATAAATCCGCCTTCCACGGGCAACCTTCCCTTCCAGGATATGCAACTGGACGCTGTCCCTGTCCCACCAGACGTAATCCGGGGGATGCAGGGTGAGGCCTGTGTCCCGGCGAAAGTTCCCCGATGGCGTCGGACCGTACGCTATTGGTGTGGAGGTTGTCGGTTTGGCGGAGCTGCACCGCGCACTTCTGACCGTGCCTTCGCTTCTCCTTGCGGTGGTCGTGCTCACCGTGGCGGGGATGCCGGCGACCGCGGCCGTGCCGGGGGCCGTCGGGGGGGAGATCGGTCTGGACGGGGGCGGCCTCGACCCCGGAGCTCCGGAGGACCCGACTGTCGAGGTCCTAGGCACAGGTCCGGATGTCCCGCCTGAGGCCGCCGCAGGGTACTACGTGCACGTCAGCATCTCCGAGCAGCTCGTGAGGGTCTTCCTCGACGGCGTGGAGATCCGCCGGATGGTGTGCTCGACGGGAGTGCCGGGGACGGACTGGGCGACACCGACGGGTCGCTTCTACATCCAGAACCGCGGCGAGTACTTCTTCTCGGAGCGCTACGAGCAGGGCGCGAGGTGGTGGGTGTCCTTCCGGGACTGGGGGATCTATCTCTTCCACAGCGTGCCCGTGGACCGCACCGGGGAGGTCATCTCGGAGGAGGCCGACAAGCTCGGACAGCCGGCCTCACACGGTTGTGTGCGCCTGAGCATGGAGGACGCCCGGTGGTTCTACGAGACCATCCCTGAGGGGACTCCAGTGGACATCGATTAGAGGCCTGTGTCGAGGCCGGGCCGGCCGCGGCTCGACCGCGGCGTCGGCCGCGCCGAACGGCGTTTCCACAACACGTTCTGGTGGTGACTGGGTTGCACTCGTTCTTCCGCAGGCTCATTCTCACCCTGGCCGGCAACAGGCTGGTCACACGCTTTGTCTCCCGCTATGGGATGAGGCTCGGAGCCCGGCGCTTCGTCGCCGGGGAGGACTGGGAGCAGGCCGTCGTTCAGGTGAAGGCCTTGAACGACTCCAGGATGTCGACGACACTGGACTACCTGGGTGAGAGCGTCACAGACACGGGCCAGGCGCGGGCGGCACGGGACACCTACCTGGCGCTGCTGGAGAACATCGACGCCTCGGGCGTCCGGGCCAGCGTCTCCCTGAAGCTCACCCAGATGGGCCTCGACATATCCCGGGAACTCTGCCTTGAGAACGTGGGCGCCATCGTCCGCAAGGCGGCGGACCTCGGTAACTTCGTCCGGATCGATATGGAGGGGTCGGCCTACACGCAGGCTACGATAGACATCTACAGGGAGCTGCGCCGCGACTTCGACAACGTCGGTCTGGTCATCCAGGCCTACCTGTACCGGAGCGAGGAGGACGTCCGCTCCCTGGCCGCGCTGAGACCCGACCTGCGCCTCTGCAAGGGCGCCTACCTCGAGCCGGCCGACGTCGCCTTCCCGAGGAAGGTCGATGTCGACGAGAACTTCAAGAACCTCATCGCCCTCAACCTCGGCCAGGGGGGCAGGACGGCCGTCGCCACCCACGACGAGAAGATCATCTCCTGGACAGAGGCCTACATCCGTGAGAACAGGGTGCCGAAGGAGCTTTACGAGTTCCAGATGCTCTACGGCATCAGACCCGCTCTCCAGCGGCGGCTGGCCGACGCCGGGCACCCCGTGCGCATCTACGTGCCCTTCGGGACAGAGTGGTACCCGTACTTCACCCGGCGCCTGGCGGAGCGTCCGGCCAACGTCCTGTTCTTCCTCGGCAACCTCCTGCGTCGGTAGCCGGGGCACCGCAGGCGCCCGCAGGTCTGCGCCGCCCGGTCGTCGTGAGGCACAGGGTCCGGTCCCGAGACCGGTGACCGGTCCCTGTGCCTGCTGACCGCTCCCTCTCCAGCCAACATCACCCTCGCATACGCCCCACGGCCAAGGTCACCCTACGTTTCAGGGGGTCAAAGGATAGAGGCTTTCAGGACTTGAAAGGGGTTGAGCTTGACGTGATCGGCAACATCCAAGGCACCTTCGGCGGTCAGACGGCAGGCGCACCTCAGGGCCAGGACCGGTTCCAGCAGGGGCCCGGCCCACAGGGCGGCCAGGGCATGGGCGGCCAGGGCCAGTACGGTCAGAGCTGGTCCGGCCAACAGGCGCGCCAGTACGGTCAGAACTGGTCCGGCCAACAGGCCCAGTACGGGCAGGGTCCCGGTCCCTGGCAGTACGGCGGCAGCGTGAGCTCGCGCCTGCTCGGCGGTCCCACCACCGGGCAGTTCCAGGGCGGGCAGCAGAGTGCGTTCGTCGGCTACGGCCCCGGCGAGGAACGCAGGACCGAAGCCCGGTTCGGCGATGTCGGCTACCGTGGCGGTTACGCTCAGGCCAGCTACGGTCAAGGCGGCTACGGCCAGGGCGGCTACGCGCAGGGGGCCTACGGCGGGCAGGGCGTGTACGCCCAAGGGGCCTACGGCCAGGGCGGCTACACGCAAGCGACCTACGGCGGCCAACGCGGGTACGCCCAGGGTGCGTTCGCCGGCCAGGGCGGCTACGGCCAGGGGGCCTACGCCGGCCAGGGCGGGTACGCCCAGGGAGCCTACGCCGGCCAGGGCGCGTACGCCGGAGGCGGGCCGCAGCAGTACGCCGGGAGCGTGAGCTCGCGGCTGCTCGGCGGCCCCACCACAGGTCAGTTCCAGGGTCAGCAGCAGACAGGTCCGGTAGGCTCGCGCCTGCTCGGTGGGCCGGCCAACGTGGGTCAAGGGCAGTACGGTCAGACCTCGGGCTACGGGATGAACCCCCAGGCTCAGGGGCCCCAGAGGTTCTGAGAAGAGAGGGTCAGGCTCCAGAGGGCCGGACTCAGGTCAAGGGACAGGAGGAGGAAGGGCGGTCGCCACACGGCGGCCGCCCTCTTGCCTTCAGTCTGCGGCCTGCGCGGCCCCGGGCCTCACTGCTGGAGACGCCGGCCGCCGTACCCGGTCTCGTCGCTCTCCACGTCGACGGTCACCACGTGGCCGCGCTCTCGTTCCACCTTCGGGGCCCTGATGGTCAGGACACCGTGGCGGAACGAGGCCCGGGTGGCCTCGGGGTCGATGTGCCGGGCCAGAGGAACGAGCCTCTGGACCAGCCCGTGACGACGCTCGCGGTAGTGGTAGCCTTCCCCGCGCTCCTCGTGTTCCTCGCGGAGCGTGCCGCGGAAGGCGACGGAGTCCTCGGTGACCCTGACCTCGATGTCCTTCGGGTCCATGCCCGGGAGCTCCGCCTTCACGACCATATGGTCGTCTGTCTCGAAGACGTCCACGGCCGGTTCGATGACCCCGTAGTCCCGCTCCTCGCCGAAGGGCAGCCTGAAGAGCGGCCGATAGAACCTGTCCCAGGCGTAGTCGAAGAAACGGTCGATGGCGCTCCAGGGCTGGGGCACACGCGTGACGGGGAGCCGTCTCTCCATGGTCCACCTCCCTTCCGCCCATGGCTGCGTCTTGGTGGGGCGGATGACGCCCGGTTCGGCGCCTCCTATTGTGCGGCCGCCCGGCGACCTTTATCCGCTGGCCTCCGGGGTCCGTGCGGGCGCCCCGGGCCCGCGGTGCCTGGGCGGGCTGCGCGCCCGGAGCGGAGCGGTGTCGCAACGGGAGGGACCGAGTCTGCGCGGACGGGGAAACCTAGGACCGGGTCGAGGGAGCGGATACGGGTGCCCCAGGGAGGTCTGGTATCATGGCGCAGATACTCTGGCG
>CAJXZV010000063.1 GCA_913063835.1 uncultured Eubacteriales bacterium | reverse complement strand
TGACCTACCTCTTCTCCGGCAGGCGGGCCCCCCGGAAGGTGGCCGGGGTCGTCCCTCACGACCTGGGGTCCCCGTCCGAAGACCCGTGGCGCCTCGTCAACGCCTACGACGCCCAGGACGTGAGCCGCTGGAAGGACCTCAACCCCAAGTTCGTGCTCCAGGTCCACCGCGACTGGGTCCTTTCGGGAGACGGGGCCTTCCTCGCGGACGTGTGGCCGGCCGTCGAGAAGGCCGTGGACTACATGCTCCGCTTCGACCGCGACGGCGACGGGCTCATCGAGAACGAAGGCTACCCCGACCAGACCTACGACGTCTGGTCGGCCCGCGGCCCCAGCGCCTACACGGGAGGACTCTGGCTGGCCTGCCTCGAGGCGGGCGCGGCCCTCGCCCGGGCCACGGGTCGTGAGGAGAAAGCGGCTGAGTGGGAGGGCCTGCTGGCGCGCGCCCGCGAGGCCTACGAGGAGAGCCTCTGGAACGGCGAGTACTACCTCTACGACGCCTCCGGCGGCCCTCACAGCGACAGCGTCATGGCCGACCAGCTCGCCGGCCACTGGTTCGCCAGGGCCTCCGGGCTCCCCGGGGTGGTGCCGAGCGAGCACGCCCGGTCGGTCCTCCGCAAGGTGTTCGACCTCAACGTCATGGGCTGGCGGGGCGGTGGGCGCGGGCGGCGGGGCGACCCGCCCGTGGGGGTGCCGGGCGAGCGGGGGGCCGTGAACGGGATGCGCCCCGACGGCCGGCCCGACCGCACGTGCATGCAGTCGGCCGAGGTCTGGACGGGGACCACTTTCAGCCTGGCCGCGGCGATGCTCCAGGAGGGGATGAGGGAGGAGGCCTTCGCCACCGCCCGCGGCGTCTACCTCTCCGTCTACCGGGACTTCCCCCTCTGGTTCCAGACCCCGGAGGCCATCGACGTCGACGGGGTCTACCGGGCCATCGGCTACATGCGGCCCCTGGCGGTCTGGGCCATGCAGTGGGAGCTGGAGGCGCGGGGAGAGCAGGCACGGGCGAGCGGCGCGGCCGGGAAAACCGGTAGGCTTGCCCTTTGGCCCGGCCATGACAGGCTCGGCCGGGGCTTGGGGGCCACTGGAGGCTGAGGTACGATGTCTAGGCGCATCTTGGTCGTAAGCAGTTGCACGGCGAAGAAGGCGGACGAGGGCTGTCCATCGCCCCTGTCCATCGAGGATTTCCGGGATGCGGCACAGCTGCGGGATGGAGAGGCCAGGCTGAGCGGCTGGCGTCTGCGGGCGGTGGACATGTACACCGGCCCCCAGCACCTCCACGTCCGGGACGGCGTGGACGCTCTGCGCCGGCGGCTCGGACCCGGCGCCGTGAGCCTTAAGATCATCTCCGCCGGTTACGGCCTCCTCGACGAGGACACCCCCGTTGTCCCCTACGAGGTCACCTTCAACACCATGTCCCGGTCGGAGGCCCGCGCCTGGGCCAGGCACCTGCGAATTCCCCACGATGTCCGGCGGGCTTGTGGCGGCTACGACCTGGTCATCTTCCTGCTGGGGAGCCGCTACCTCGACGCCCTGGACCCGCCCATAGCCACCGCCCCAGGTCAGCGTCTGATCTTTCTCGCCAAGCCGAGCGACGCGCCCCGGCTGGTGGGACCCGGCGTGACCGTGGTCCCGGCGGGGAAGGCGGAAACCAGGTACGGGGCGGGCCTGGTTGCTCTCAAGGGCTGGATGTTCCGGCTCTTCGCCTCCGCCGTGGCCCGGACCGGCAAGGCGCTCTTGGAGGATGTGATGAGGGACGATACGCCCGGGGCCTTTCTTCGTGCGCTGGAGCTGGGTCTGGACCGGGAATAGGAGAGGGAGGAGGAGGGGGTTCTGTGAGCCCAAGCAGGGACAGCCGTCGCCGGGAAGACCTGGACCGCTTCTACCACCTCCTGGACGTGTTGTCACAGAGGCTGGGCGGTCCGCGCCTACTGAGGGACTGCGGCGGCCGCGACGGCTGGCCCGAACGCGGCGTCTACTTCTTCTTCGAGGACGGGGAGATGCGCGAGGACGGCCGCCGGCCCCGCGTGCTCCGCGTGGGAACCCACGCCCTTTCCGGGAGCTCTCGGACCACCCTGTGGAAACGCCTGGCCCAGCATCGCGGGACCCTCTCCGGCTCCCGGGCCGGCGGCGGCAACCACCGCGGGTCCGTCTTCCGCCACCACGTCGGGACCGCCCTGCTGGCCCGGGACGGATACCCGGAGGATGTGCGCCGCGCATGGGCGAGCCCCCGCGCCGACGGCCGCATCAGGGACATCGAACACCGGCTGGAACGGGCGGTGAGCGAACACATCCGGCGCATGCCCTTCCTGTGGCTGGCCGTGCCCGACGCCCCGGGGAGGGAGGGCGACCGGGGCTACCTTGAGGCCAACGCCATCGGCCTTCTGAGCAACTACGGCCGGGAGCCCATCGACCCGCCCTCAGCCGGCTGGCTCGGCCGGTGGGCGGAGTCGCCCAAGGTCCGCGAGTCCGGGCTGTGGAACGTGAACCACGCCGAGCAGGGCTATGACCCGGCCTTCCTTGACGTGCTCGAGCGGTACGTCTCGGGTCTTGCCGCGTCCTCCGGGGTGATAGACCGCCCTCGAGGACATGACGAAGGACGAACTTCTTCGTGAGATCGTTCGGCTTCCTTCCGTCAGGAGTTCAATGCGCCCCCTTCCTGTTCGCGTGGGCGCAGAGCTCACGCCACTGGCAATCGTCACAGGCCGGCCGCCTCGGTCGACATACAGTGCGCCCGAGCTCCCAGAGGACCAGATCGAAGATGCCGGGGTATTCCGGATGCAGCTCCCGAGCCCGGTAGATTATGTACTCTGTAGAAGCATCTTCGGGAACGAAGCCCATTCTGGCAAAGACCCTTCTGATTTGGATGTCCACAGAGATGTCAATCGAGTAGCGGTCGCTGACGGGAATGCGGAAATCCCGCACAAGGGTGTTGGCCGCCATGGTTGCTATCTTCTGGCCGACACCATCGAACTCAAGGAAACGGCGCACGATTGTCGCACTTGAGGGCCTTCCCGTCCAGATCTCGGCCGCGTTACCGCGGTATTGCCTCTCGATGCGACGGATTGCCGCGTACAGGTTTCTGGACATCACCTTCGGAAAGCGATGGAGAGGCTCGGGCTGAGCCATGACTCGCTCCAGCTGTTCCAGGGACAGTTCGGCGAGACGCGGGAACCGGAAGGAACCGATGCGCTGCTTGAGCTCGTAGGGTATGCGCCACGCCTTCTGGGCGCTCATTTGCCGGTCCATGATGCACGCGATGACAAAAGCATGGGGGTGTCCCTTGATGTCGTTAAGCAACTCGTCAGCTTCCGCCACACCAACGAAACTCATGAAGGCGCGCGGCTGGGAGAGTCGGTCGGTGGCTTCCGAGATGAGCCGTTCACGAAGACGGGCGAGCTTCGCTTGGCTCACGACATACCTCCTCCTCTTGCCTGGCCCAGTTTTCGGCATCCCGTTGGCCCTTCGCTGCAGCTCTCACGGCCCAGATGTCAGGCCCAGATGTTCGGCGGCTCGACTCCCATGGCCCTCAGGGTCGTCACCAGGCTCCCGCGGTGGTGTGCCTCGTGGCTCACCCAGTTGGCCCAGAACTCCTCGAGAGTCCACACCTCACCCCAGGGCAGTTTCACTTCGCGTCCGAGGTCCTCGTCGGAGAGGCCCGCGAAGTAGCGCCTGGTCGCCTCGGTCTGTTCTTCGAGGACCTCCAGGATGCTCTCGACGGTCGGGTAGTGCTCGAGGTCGAGACCCTGGTCCCATTCCCAGCGGCCGTCGGGGCCCGTCAGCGCCGCCACGGCCGTCCTCTCGACGGAGACGCAGTGGAGGACCTGGAGCCCAGCCGGCATGGCCCCGGGTGCCGGCCGGAACATCTCCTTCCCGGGCGGGATGGCCCCGGCCAGCTTCCGGGTCATCTCGCGGCTCTGCTCCCACATCCGCATCAGGCGGCGGACTTCCATGTGGAGCACCCCCTCTTCACTTCTCGGCGGCTCACCTTGTCCTGCGGCGTCCGCCTTCCTGCACGGGCTCTTCCCCTGAGTCCTTCAGGTCACGGGCCCCCCTCACTTCCGTGGTGCCCGTGGGACGCGTCGCGGGGCTTGACCCCGCCCGGCGAAGGCTCGGCCCGGAAGAGCTGCCGCCCCTTATGGTAGGTCACGGACGCCCTGCCCTCGTCCACGAGGTGGCCGAGGTAGGCGAGGACGGTGAGGTGGAGGAGGTAGTACCGGCCGAGGTCCGTGGGGCTCACGCCCCTGCGCCGCGCGACCTCGGTCAGGACTTCCTCGGCCGAGCGGGCCTGGTGGAGGAAGGACAGGATGAGATCGAGGGTCTCCAGGACGATGCGGCGGTTGGCCTCCACCACGGGGCGCATGTCCCGGACCGGTCCGCCGTGGGCCAGGACGAACCAGCGCTCGGGGCGGGCGAGGAGGAGGTCGTAGGTCGCCAGGGTGGCGGAAAGGTCGGCGTTCAGAGGGACGCCGTGCTTTGAGGCCACCTCAGGGGCCAGGACGGCGTCGGCGCAGAAGAGGACTTCCCCGGCTCTGAGGCCGACCTGTCCGAGGGAGTGCCCGGGGAGAGGGATGACCTCCAGGGCGCCGGCCGCCGCCGTGCCCAGAGACGTGAGAGGGCCCGGTGTGACCACCTCGTCCACCCGGACCCCGGGGGCGAGGAAGAACTTCGTCCGGAGCGGCGCGGGCGGGGCGGCACCGCCGAAGAGGTAGAGCGGTTCCAACAGCGGGTTCGCGACGATGGCCGCCTCCAGAGGCGGGGCGAGCACGCGGGCCCCCGTGGCCCCGGCGAGGTAGGGCGCCCCGCCGCAGTGGTCGGCGTGGGAGTGGGTGAGGAGGACGGCCTCCAGCCGCAGGCGCTCGGACCTCAGGATGTTCAGCACCCTCCGGCCGACGCTCTCGTCGAGCCCGGAGTCGACGAGGAGGGCACCTCCTCCGTCGAGCGTCACCAGCCCGAGGCTGACGGCGCCGTCGAGGTAGAACACTCCTTCGGCCAGCCGGTTGAGCTTCACACGCCTCACCCTCCGTCCTGCGTGAAGTCTTCCCGGCCTTACGGGCCTAGCCGGTCCTTCCGGCTTCCCGGGCATTCGGCGCCGGCAGGAGCGTCCCTCCCGCCTGGCGCCGGTTCGGACGGGAGCCGCTGGAGGGGGGCGAGGGGCCCCCGGGGGCCCCGGAGGTTCCTAGGCCGCGCCGAGTCCCGCAGGCCCCCCGGAGGTCCCATCTCAGGACGAGGAGGCCAGGAAGGCCAGGAAGCGGTCCAGGTGGTAGACGGCGTTCTGGGCCGGGGGCGACAGGCGCACGACCCCGAGGTCGAAGGCGTGTTCGGTCCAGGGGTACTCCACGTAGAGGGCCCGCGCCCCGGCCCGGCGCAGCCTCTCGTAGAACTCCCGCGTCGCCTCCACCGGCACCAGGCAGTCGGCGTCCCCCTGGAAGATGAGCGTGGGCGGGACGTCGGCCCTCACGTGGGCCGTCGGGGAGGCGAGGTCCCAGAGTTCGCCGGCCTCCTCGGGGGCGACCCCCAGCGCGTTCCGGACGATGCCGGATACGCCCTCGGCCAGGACCGATACGTGGCCGAGGCGCGGCGGGGCGGCCCGGAGGAACCGGGCCAGGAAGCGGCCGGCCGGGCCGGGGGGGGCGCCGCCGGCACCGAGGAGGCGGGCCGTCTCGTTGAAGATGCGCGCCCCGGTGTGCTCGTAGCAGGCCCGCATGTCGGTGGGGCCGTAGAAGGAGACCACCCCGGCCACCGAGGTGTCGCGCCCGGCCAGGTCGGGCTCGGTGAAGCGGTGGGCCGGGCCCCGGTCGCCGGCGAGGTACGCGGCCAGGAGGGCGATGTGGGCCCCGGCCGAACCGCCGCCCACGACCACCCGCGAGGGGTCCACCCCGTACCGGTCCGCGTTCTCCTTCATCCAGACCACAGCCCGCTTCACGTCGGCGACCATGCCGAAGAGGTCGGTCTCCGGGCAGAGGCGGTAGGCCACGTCCACGACCACGTGGCCCTGCCCGGTAAGGTGGCGGAAGAAGGCCCGGGTGCCGAAGTCCTTGTCCAGGAAGTGCCAGGCGCTGCCGTGGAAATAGAGGAAGGCCAGGCCCGACCGCTCGACTCCTTCGGCCGGCTCCCAGATGTCGGCGAGGAGGGGGCGGTCCGTGTCCGGCAGACGCCACAGGGTCACGTCCCGGTGCCACACCGGCGGCGGGGAGCCGGGCAGGAGCCAGTTCCAGCCGCGCCGCGGGAGGCGCCGGCGCGTCTCGGCGGGAATCCTCTCCAGCCACTCGGGCCCGAAGACCTCGGCGAAGTCGGCTCGGGGCGAACCGGCCCGTACGGCGTAGAGGCTCGAGAGCCAGGCGGCCAGAGCCCCGAGCGCGCCCGGCACGGCCAGGCCGGCGCGAAGGCCGGGAAGAGCGCCCTCGACGGCGGGTAGGGCGGCTGCGGAGGCGACAAAGGCGACCGCGGCGCCGGCGAGGGCGATGTACAGGCTGAGAGCCCCGGCGATGAGCTTGGGGACCATGAGGAGGAACCCGGCCGCCGAGCGCACCCGGTAGAAGTGAAGGCCGCTCAGAGCCAGGGCGAGAGCGGAGACGACCCAGGCGGCGGTGACCATGTGAGCCCACCTCCAAGACGTTCGAGACGCTGCTCGTGGTCCGGCCGGCGTCTGTCCGCTCTCGGGGGCCCTGCCGGCGATGCCGGAGCCCGGGCGTCCTACGAGACGCCGCCCGCCAACCGCCTGAGGATTTCCTCGGCCTCGCGGACGGTCCTCTCGATGATGACCCGGGCGGGCTCTATGGACCGCACCAGCCCCGAGGCCTCCCCGGCGATGACGGTGCCCCGGGCCACGTCGCCGTCGACGGCTGCGGCCCGGAAGCGGCCGACCCCGAACTCTTCCAGCTCCGCCCGGGAGGCTCCGGCCGCCTCGCGCTTCTGGAACTCCCGGGTGAGGATGTTGCGGAGGGCCCGCACCGGGTGGCCGGTAGAGCGGCCGGTCACGGCCGTGGCCCGGTCGCCGGCCTTGAGGACGGCCTCCTTGTAGGCCGGGTGGGCGATACACTCCTCGCTGCATATGAAGCGGGTGCCCATCTGCACACCGTCGGCCCCCAGGGCCAGGGCGGCGGCCAGGCCCCGGCCGTCGGCTATGCCTCCGGCGGCCACCACCGGCACCTCCCGGCCCACCGCGTCGACCACCTGGGGGACGAGGGTCATGGTGGCCGTTTCGCCGATGTGGCCGGCGGCCTCGGAACCCTCGGTCACGACGGCGTCGGCTCCGGCCCGGACCAGGCGCCGGGCCAGGGCCACCGAGGAGACCACGGGGACGACCTTGACCCCGGCCGCCTTCAGGGCTTTGAGGTATGGCCCGGGGTTGCCCGCCCCCGTGGTGACCACCGGCACCCTCTCCCGGCAGACGAGGTCCATGATGTCGCCGGCGTGCGGGGAGATGAGGAGGATGTTCACGCCGAAGGGGCGCGCCGTGGTCCGGCGCACCCGCTCTATCTGTTCCCTGACCCAGGCCGCGTCGCAGTTGCCGGCCCCGATGATGCCCAGGCCCCCGGTCTCGGAGACGGCGGCGGCCAGCTCGGCCGTGCCCAGCCAGGCCATCCCTCCGAGGAAGATGGGGTGGTCCAGGCCGAAGAGCTTCGTCAGCCGCCGGCCGAGGCGTGTCTTCATCGAGCGACACCTCTTCCTTCGTGGCTGGTCGCCTGGTGGGCGGTTGCCCGGAGGTTTCCGCGCGCAGGGCCCGAAAGCCTCCAAGGCCTGTGGTCTGTGCCTTCTCGTCGGCGTACCGCCGCTGTCAGCGTCCCCGGCTGCGGGTCGCCGGAGGCCGGGCGGGGGACATGACGGCGTGGGGCGCCGGCCTGCCGGCACGGCCACCATGACTGGCTTCCTGGGGGGAGAGGCTTCGTGAGAACCATGGGTATAGAACTGGAACCTATCGGCGTCATCCACACCCCCTTCACCGACCTTGAGGGGATGCCCATCCAACCGGCCGGTGCCGCCGGAGTGAGGGGCCGGGTCGAGGTGTTCGAGGAGTACCGGGCCGGCCTGAAGGACCTCGACGGGTTCTCACACATCATCCTGCTTTACTACTTTCACCGTAGCCGGGGGTACGAGCTCGAGGTGGTCCCGTTCATGGATTCGGAGCCTCGGGGGCTCTTCGCCACGCGAGCCCCGAGGCGGCCCAACCCTATCGGCCTTTCCGTCGTCCAGTTGGACGGGGTCGAGGACGGCGTCCTGCTCGTTCAGAACGTCGATATCCTCGACGGCACGCCCCTTCTCGACATCAAACCTTATGTCCCCGAGTTCGACCAGCCCGACCGGGTTCGGACCGGATGGCTCGAACGGACCGGGAGGACCGTGGCCGAGCGCCGGTCTGACGACAGGTTCAAGTAGTGCCGTACTGAACGAGGACGGAGGTCCATGCCGGACGACCTGAGTTTCGCGCATCTTCGAGAGGAGGTCTTCCGGCTCCATGCGGCCGGTCGGTACCGTGACGCGCTGGCGCTCCTCGAACGTGAGGCCGTGCGCTTCCCCGACCGGTGGAGGGAGAGCCTCTACTGGCAAGGCTGCCTCGCCACGCGGGCCGGTGACCTCGACAGGGCCCTCCGCTTCCTGAAGGAGGCCGTCGAGCGAGGTCATTGGTGGTCGGAGGCGTCGCTGCGCGGCGACCCGGACCTTGAAGCGCTGCAGGGGAGGGCCGAGTTCGAGGCGCTGGTCTCCGTCTGCCGACAGCGCCAGGCGGAGGCTGAGGCCGGCGCAAGGCCGGAACTCCTTGTGTTCTCCCCCAGGAAGGAGCCGCCGTGGCCGCTGCTGATCGCCCTGCACGGGGCGGGAGGCAGGGCCGAGGGGTTCGCGGAGTACTGGCACTGGGCGACCGTCGACGGCTGGCTGGTCGCCGTCCGGTCGACCTCAGCCGCGTGGTCATCGCGGGCTTCTCCCAGGGTGGAGGGCAGGCGATGTTGATGGCGCTTTTCGGACTGCTACCGGTGCGCAGGGTCATGAGCGTCGCCTACGCGCCGGGCGACTCGGCCAGGGTGCGGGCGGCTCTCGCCGAGGCCTCCGCGCGGGGAATGCGCCTGTACCTGGTGGTGGGCGAAAAGGACCAGTACTTCGACCGGGCGAGACGTTTCTACGAGACGGCGAAGGCGGCGGGGATGGCCGTGCACCTCGAGGTGCGGCCGGGCCTGGGCCACGAGCTTCCGAACGACTTCGACCGGACCCTCGTCGCCGGACTCGAGTTCCTCGTGGGCCGGCTGGGGCCGGGCTAGCGCGGTGGGGTCAGCCGGACCGCCGGGCCGGGTCCAGCACCGTGAGTCCCTCTTCCCTGGCCACCCGGTTGAGCTTCAGGTCGGACGAGACGAACACCACCTCCGGTCCAAGACTCTTGGCGACAGCTACCTGGGGTGCATCCACCGCCGTGAGGTGCCGCCGGGTCAGCATCCGGGCCGCCTCTTCGATGTCGGCGGCCGTGGCGTTGACGACCGTCACTCTTCCGGATTCAATGTCCGAGGCTACTGCGGCGTGAAGCATTCGAACCTGCTCCCCGGTCAGAAGGCCCCCGACCGCGTTGAGCCGTTGGATGTTCGAGTGTGTCTCGAGGAGGCAAAGACCGGAGACGTATCTTTCGCCCTCTTCCTCAAACAGGCTGTCAACGACGTCCGACCCCGTCTCGTTCAGGTACCTCTTTATGAAGGCGGTGGTGTCAGGGAAATGGGCCTTCACTCCTTCTCGCGCCCGTCCCGGATCCGCTGAGTGGTGTTCACCGGCAACGACCAAGAGCTTCTCTCAGAAGGCGGGAATCGAGGCGTTCGCGGGAAGACGGGTCACCGTATCCGAGTTCGGCGAGCCTGCGTCTAGCGTAGTAGGGTGAACGGTCGCCTCCCATGAAATGGCAGGAGACAGGCTTCCGCCGGCCAATTTCAGGCGTATCGTCCACCTTGAGGCACATCGGGGTCTGCTGTTTCGCCCGGACGAGGTCCTGTCATACGGGGCCAAGCCTTCCAACACATGCGATACACAGGGGGTGGATTGTGCCTTGGAATCTGACGACCGGTCAGGGCAACCGCCCAAACTCCCCAACGGCCCGGAAGAGGGGGACCCCTCGCGACGGCCACATGCGCGCAGACCGAAGCTGATGGATAAGATGCGGGAAGCTCTTCGCTCCCGCCACTACAGCCCCAGGACCGAGCAGGCCTATTGTATGTGGGTCAAGCGGTTCATCTTCTTTCACGACGTGAGGCATCCCGCGGAGATGGGGGAACGGGAGATCAACGCCTTCCTCACGCACCTTGCGGTCAAGGAGAAGGTGAGCCCATCCACGCAGAACCAGGCCCTGGCAGCGTTGCTGTTCCTCTACCGGAACGTCATCGGGCGGGAGCTCGGCGAGCTGGGTGAGGTGGTCCGCGCGCGGAAACGCCGGCGCCTGCCGGTGGTCATGAGCCGTGAGGAAGTGAAGGCTCTGCTGGCGAACCTGACCGGCGAGAAGTGGCTGATGGCCTCATTGATGTACGGGGCGGGACTCAGGCTCATGGAGTGTCTCCGTCTGAGGGTTCAGGACCTGGACTTCGCCCGTAGCGAGATAGTCGTCAGGAACGGAAAGGGCGCCAAGGACAGGGTCACCATGTTTCCGGGGTGCCTGAAAGGTCCCCTTCGGAATCACCTCGAGAAGGTGAGAGCTGTTCACCGGCAGGACCTTGCCGACGGCTGGGGCCGGGTGCCGCTGCCGGGTGCCCTGGGCCGGAAGTATCCGAACGCCTCGTCCGATTGGCGCTGGCAGTGGGTGTTTCCACAGGCCAGCCGGTGGAAGAACCCCAGAACCAAGCAGCAAGGCCGGCACCACGTCGACCCGTCTCTGGTCCAGAGAGCCGTCAGGGAAGCGGCGGCCAGGACGGGGTTGCCGAAGCGGGTCACATGCCATACCTTGCGCCACTCCTTCGCCACGCACCTGCTCGAGGCCGGGTACGATATCCGCACGGTTCAGGAGCTCCTCGGCCACAGCGACGTCAAGACCACGATGGTGTACGTCCACGTCCTCAACCGCGGGCCAGCCGGGGTTCGGAGTCCCATCGACTGTCTCTAGAGAGGAAGGAGTCTTACGCGGTTCCGCATAAGACACCATGATAAGGGATGGATGGTCGGAATTAGGGCTTGCAAGAGGGCATGCCACGCCGCCTGAACTCCCTTCGCCGCGTGTTAGGTGGACAAACAAGTGAGGATTTCAGGTTAAAGGGACCAGTCGAATCATTGGTTAGCCGGGCGTACGGGGCTCTGCGAGGGCTGCCGTTGGAGGAGTCTCATGGCAAGGAATGTGGAAATCAAGGCTCGGGTCCATGACCCAGAACGTCTGCAGGCTCTTGCTCAGAGCCTAGCGGATGAGGGCCCGATTGAGATCGTGCAGAGGGACACGTTTTTCTGCTGTCCAAGAGGACGCCTTAAGCTCCGAGAGCTTTCCCCAGAACATGGCCAACTCATCTTCTATCGCCGGGATGACACACCTGGTCCGAAGGAATCAACCTACCTCATCTCCACCACTTCAAGCCCCGGTACCCTGCGGGACACCCTAGCGGCCGCTTTGGGGGTAGCCGGGCAAGTCAGCAAGCGCCGCCTACTGTTTGTCGCCGGCCGCATACGCATCCATCTTGACCAGGTGGACGAACTTGGAGCCTTCGTTGAGTTGGAAGTCGTCCTTGAGGACGGCGAGTCTGTTGAGGATGGCAAAGCCACGGCCCTCGATGTCATGAGGAGACTCGGCATAGTGGAGAGCCAACTCGTAGAAGGAGCCTACGTTGACATGCTGGCCGCCAAAGAGAACTAGGCCGGCTAACCAGCGGTTCAACCTGACGCCGGCCTAACGAGCGCCCATCCGGCTGGCCGCGGCCGGCGCAGGTTAACCGCAACCCGTTAGGCATCCTGCGGAAGCTTGCGAGCCGGCCTGTCTTGACTGGGGTATAATGGCACAAGGAATCTATGGACTGTCGGAGCGATGGTATGCGTCTCTCACCTGAGGACATGCACAAGCTGGTGAGCATTGCCCGAAGGCACGGCGCCTTGAAGGTGTCGCTCTTCGGGTCTTTCGCTCGCGGAGATGCTGACCAGAACAGTGACCTCGATGTTCTCGTGGAGCTGGAACCCGGTCGGTCGCTTCTCGACCTGGTTCGTCTTGAGCGAGCGCTCGAAGAAGCTCTAGGGCTTCACGTGGATGTGGTGACTCCGAAGAGCCTGCATCCTCCAGTTCTTGAGCGCGTGATGGCCGAGAGGAAGTGCGTGCTATGAGACGCACGCGCGACCCTCGTCCGTACCTGCACGACATCTTGGACAGCATACAGCGCATTCGGAGATATACCGAGGGTATGGAGCTAGCTGGCTTCCAAGAGGATGATCTCGTGCAGGATGCCGTGCTCAGGCGAATTGGGGTCATGGGTGAGGCCGTCGGCCATTTACCCGCCGAGTTGAAGGAGCAGTACCCACAGGTTCCGTGGCAGGACATCAAGGGCATGCGGAACAAGCTCATTCATGACTATGGTCATGTTGACCTGGAGCTAGTTTGGGCAGTGGTACAGAAAG
>CAJXZV010000062.1 GCA_913063835.1 uncultured Eubacteriales bacterium | reverse complement strand
GCCGCGGGCCTGCGAACCTGTGGCGAGGTTCTGAAAAACCAAGGCCGATGGGGCTGTGCCCACGTTTGCTTGACAGCAACGCGGAGGGCGGCCCGGTTGACCCGGGAAATCGCTGACTGGTATCATCCTCGTAGTCCGGGGCCATGTTTCGGCCGTCTTGGGGATGGGAAAGGACGGTCCGGCACCCGGCCACCCCCGGGGGTGGGGGGGTAACCCCTTGTGATTCCGCGCTATACGCGCCCGGTCATGGCCGAGCTCTGGTCTACGGCCAACCGCTACCGTCGCTGGCTCAAGGTCGAGGTTCTGGCCTGCCAGGCTCAGGCACGGCTCGGGCGCATCCCGGCCGAGGCCGCGGAGCGCATCACCCGTGGCGCCGCCGCGATGGACATCGACGACGCCTTCGTGGCCGAGGTCGAAGAGGTGGAGCGGGTCGTCCGCCACGACGTCATCGCCTTTGTCACCGTCGTGGCCCGGCGCCTGGGCGAGGACGGCCGCTACGTCCACTACGGCCTGACGTCCTACGACGTTGTCGACACGGCCCTCTCGAGCCTCATGGTCGAGGCCGTCGACATCATCCGCTCCGGCCTGGACGAACTCAGCACCGTCCTGGCCGACCTCGCCGTCCGGCACCGCCGGACCCTGATGGTCGCCCGGACCCACGGCGTCCACGCCGAGCCGACCACCTTCGGCCTGAAGATGGCCCTGTGGTACTCCGACAGTCTCCGCAACCGCGAGCGTCTGCTGAGGGCCCGCGAGGAGGTGGCCGTGGGCCGGCTGGCCGGGGCTGTCGGCACCTACGCCAACGTCGACCCGTCGGTCGAGGCCTACGTCTGCGAGAAGCTCGGTCTCCGTCCGGCGGCCGTCTCGACCCAGGTGCTCCAGCGCGACCGTCACGCCGCCTACCTCTCCGCTCTGGCCCTTCTGGCGTCGTGCCTGGACCGCTACGCGGTGGAGATCAGGCACCTTCAGCGGACGGAGGTCCGCGAGGTGGAGGAGCCCTTCCACGAGGGACAGAAGGGCTCGTCGGCCATGCCCCACAAGCGGAACCCGGTCGGGTGTGAGCAGGTCTCGGGGCTGGCCCGGCTCGTGCGGGCCAACGCCGCGGCCGCCCTCGAGAACATCGGTCTGTGGCACGAGCGCGACATCTCGAACTCCTCCGTCGAGCGGGTCATCATCCCGGACTCCACGACCCTCGTCGACTACATGCTGGCCCGCTTCACCGGGATCATGAAGGGCCTCCGGGTCCACCCCAAGCGCATGCTCCGGAACCTCGAGGCCACCGGGGGCCTCGTCTACTCCCAGCGGGTCCTGTTGGCGCTGGTCGACGCGGGGCTTCCGCGGCAGGAGGCCTACGACATAGTGCAGAGGCACGCGATGGAGCTGTGGCGGGAGATGGATGAGGCGGGTGGGCCGACCGACGAAGAGGGCCGGCCCGTCGACGGTTTCCACGAGCGGCTGGCCGCCGACCCCGTCGTCAGGCGGCATCTCGGCCCGGAGGCCCTTGCCGCCTGCTTCGACCCGGAGTGGTACCTCCGTAACGCCGGAGTCATCTTCGAGCGTCTGGGTCTCTGATGCGGGCTCTACCCGCAGAACTGGACTATCACCTCGGCCAGGACCTTGGCCCCGGTCATCACGCTCGACAGGGTGACGTACTCCCGGGCCGTGTGGGGGCCGCCCCCATCGGGTCCGAAGATGACCGTCGGTATCCCGGCCTCGCCCAGGAGGGCCGAGTCGAGCCAGGCGCTCGAGACGCCGTACTCAGGGTCACGCCGGGTCACGGCCCGGTAGGCGCTGGCCAGGGCCTGGACTATGCCCTCGTTGCGGTCGACCTCGTAGGCCCGGCGCGTGAGCCCCAGGGTCACCTTGGCCCGGAAGGAGCGGTCCTCGGCGGCGAGACGGCGGCAGATCTCGTCGAGCTCCTCCGCGGCCACGGCCGGGTCCTCCCCGGGAAGGGTCCGCCGCTCGAATTGTGTCACACAGCGGTCCGGGTAGGTGCTCATCTCGCGCCCGCCCTGGATGATGGAAGCGTGGATGGAGGGGTGTCCCAGAAGGGGGTGGGGCCTTGTCCTGAGGTAGCTCTGGCCGAGCCGCTCCACGGCCATAAGGACCTTGCCCATCTTGGTGATGGCGTCGATGCCCTCCTGCGGGCGGCTGCCGTGGGCGGCCAGTCCGGTCGTCTCGACCGCGACCCAGGCGAACCCCTTGTGGGCGAGGTGCAGGGTGAGTCCGGTGGGCTCGGTGACGATGGCGGCGTCGGCCGTGTAGCGCTTCACGACGTCCTGTGTCCCGAGACTGGCGTACTCCTCGTCCATGACTCCTGTGAAGAGCACGGAACGGCGGAGGGGGATGTCGGCCCGCTTCACCGCGGCCAGGGCGAGGAGGGCCATGGCCACTCCTCCCTTCATGTCGAAGGCCCCGCGCCCGTACACCTTCCCCTTGCGGACGGGCGGCCGCAACGGGTGGTGCGCCATGCCCTCTATGCTCACCGTGTCGGTGTGGCCGTTCAGGATGAGGCCGTGGTGCCGGTCCAGGACGGCCTCGCTCCCCTCCCGGTTCCCGGGCGGGATGGCGGCCACCACGTTGGGGCGGCCCGCGACGACTTCGTCGAGCCTGACGGGCAAGCCCAGGCCCTGGAGGTAGTCGGCGATGTACCGGGCCACCTCGAGTTCGCCGGACCCGCCGGGCACGAGCGACGGGTTGACCGACTCGATGGCGATGAGACCCGTCAGAAGCTCCGTGGCCTCGTCCTCGTCTATCTCCCACTCCCAGACCACAGACCACACCCACCTTCGGTCCGCACGTGAGTTCCGTGTCCACGCAGGAGTTTCACCGCGGGGCGGTCCGATTCATGCCGTCTCCCCGGGGATAGTCGATGCCGCTTGGCGCCGCCCGGGCCTCCACCATCCGGCGTGGTGGGCGGTTCAGCCGGCCGCGGCGGCTTTGGCGTTCCAGGGACAGACGTCCTGGCAGGCCCGGCACATGAGGTGGACGTTCGGACTGGACCGGGGCTCGTAGAGGGGGACGTCCAGCGCCCGGAAGCGCCGCAGGACGTCGGGGTCGGCCTCGTCGATGTCGCCGGCCCTCTCGCGGAGGGTCAGGGCCACCAGGCAGGCTTCAGGGTCGACCGTGTAGGGGGAGAGGGCGCCCATGGGGCAGACCTCGAGACAGCGCTCACAGGAGCCGCACGGGTCCCAGGAGGGGTCGAGCCCGTTCTCCGCGGGCGATGTTCCCGTGGACCGGAGCTCGGCGTCGGTGAGAAGGCAGGCCAACCGGAAGTCCGAGCCGAGACGCGGGTGGAGGACGAGGGAGTTCTTGCCGAACCTCCCCAGGCCCGCGAGGACGGCCAGCCGCTTGTAGGGGAGGCGGCCTGTGGCGGAACGGACCTTGAACCCCCGGCGGAGAAGCCAGGCGGCCAGCTTCTCGGCCCGTTGGGCCATGAGGGCGTAGGCCGGGTAGCGCCATGCGCCCCGCCGCCCGTCGAAGGCGGCCACATCCAGCACAGGGTCCCAGAGGGCGAAGCCGACGACGACCACCGACCGCACCTCGGGCATGATGTCGGCGGGCCGGACCGTGGGTCGGCGTATCTCCCAGTAGTCGACGGCGATCCCGGCGTACCGGTCGGCGTCCTCGGGGGCGACCACGCCGAAGAGGTCGAGCTCCAGCCGGCTGGCTTCAGACTCCAGTTCACGGGTGAGGTCGCCGGCGCGGCGGGCTTCCGGGTCGGCGGCCGAAGAGCCGCTCCTGCCGGTGTGGGACACCTGGACCACTCTCCTATGTCAGTCCGGCGGCATGCGGACCATGAAACGGTCGGCGGGGTTCAGGACCTCGCGGGTGAGGAGGCCGAGGGTTCGGGCCGTCTCCTCGACGGTCCGGCCTACGATGCCTTCACCGACGGGAATGGACCCGCCGAGGCGGGCCAGCCGGCCGGCGTTGACGCCGACGGCGGCTCCCTCCCCTATCTTGAGGGCACAGCTTCCCTTGGCTCCATCGCAGACCATCGCGAACAGCCCTCCGGCGGCGAGCTGGACGGCGGACTCGACTTCCTCCGGGCTCCCGCCGGCAAGGTGGCACACGGCCGCGGCGACCCCGGCCGCTCCGGTCACGCTCCCGCACAGCGCAGAGACCCCGCCGGTGAAGGCCTTGAAGTAAAGGTTGACCGCGTGAGCCAGCACGAGGGCCCGGGCGAGGGCAGAGCGGTCTGTGCCTTCGTCCGCCGGACCGGAGGTCGCCTGTGCTGGGGCCGGCTCGGGGGTCCCGGCCGTTTCCCGCTCCCGTGCCGCCAGAAGGACCGGGATGCTGACCAGGATACCCTGGTTCCCGCTGCCTCCGGATGTCAGGATCGGCCATTGTGTGCCGCCCATCCGCGCCGAGACGGCGGCCGCGCACCAGAGACGGGCCGTGGCGGCGGCGTCGCACGGCCGGGTGGAGGGACTTCCGCCTGCCGCCCGGCGCAGGGCTTGGGTGAGGTCGGGAGCCGCCTCCCGGCACCCGCCCGCCAGCGCCTTGGCGGCGAGTTCCAGGTTGCGCTCGGCGCCCTCGACGAGGTAGAGGGTGTCCTCGGGTCGGGCCGACACCGCGGCCTGGTAGACCTCGCGGAAGGGGAGGTCGGCGAGGCGCTGGAGAGGAACGTGCTCCGCGGTGAGGGCCCCTCCCGCGGCTGGGGCACCTTCCGACCCGGGAGCCTGCGGCGGGGCCTCCGCTCCGTCGAGGGCCAGGCGGGTCACGTTGGCATGAGAGCCCTCGATGATGACTTCGGCCGCATGGCGGGATGTTCTGAGGATGACCCGGGCGAACACGCCCGGACGGTCGGGGTCGGCGGTGACGGTGACCCTCCCGCTGGAGAGGAGGGCGAGGGCGTCCTTCTCGTCAGGCGGGCGGACCTCCCGCAGGACTTCCAGTCCGAGGTCCGGTCTTCCGGCGACGGCCCCGAGGGCCGCGGCGGCGTCAAGGCCCTTGAGCCGGCTTCCGGGGAGACCGACGGCCCGGGCGTTCTTGAAGACCCCGAGACTCACGGTGACCTCGATGGAGACCGGGGAACCGCCGGCCAGGGCCCTGGCGCGGGCCGCCGCAAGCGCGACCATGGCCGGTTCGGTGCAGCCTACGGACTCCAGGGCCTCCTGCCTGATGAGAGAGAGAAGAAGGCCCTGTGCCGCATCCCTGGCCGCGGCGGACCGGGTTCGGGGTCCTTCCGGGTTTCGCGTGTCGTCTGACTGAGTGTCCAATGGCTCTCCCGCGACTGGATTTCCACTTCACCACCGTTGTTCCCTGCCGTGAGGAGCGACGAGGCCCGCCAGCCCCTGTTCGCATCCGTGTCAACGGACCTGCCGTTGACCGGCTGGGAGGCTCGGGCGACTGCTCCGCCGCCCTGAGACTGGGCGGGACCTCACCCTCAGTAGTGCCCCATGAGCCCGCGGTCCCGGGCGACGTTGACGCAGTAGCCGAAGGCCGCGACGCCGAGGAGGAGGTAGGCCAGGCCGACGCCGACGGCCGTGGCGAGGTCCCCGGCGGGAAGCTCCCACAGCCGGTATCCCTCCA
This sequence comes from uncultured Eubacteriales bacterium, assembly GCA_913063835.1. Lineage (GTDB taxonomy): Bacteria > Bacillota > Sulfobacillia > UBA995 > UBA9673 > UBA9673. Next base: position 7,153 of record CAJXZV010000062.1, on the reverse strand, counting down.
CCATGACCTTCCTCAGGAGGTGGTTCCCCAGGGACAGGGGGAGGTATCTCGCCCACACGTACTCGCTGACGGGGACCATGAGGAAGACCACGAACACGAACTGGAGGATCTGGAAGGAGTTCTGGATGCGCTTGAAGACCAGGGCCAGGCCGCCCATGAGAAAGCCGAAGCCGCAGGGAGCGAGGATGGTGATGACGGTGAGGGGAAGGAGGCTGGCCAGGTCAAGGTTCAGCCGGTAGCCGGTCGTGAGGAGGACGGCCAGGAGCATGAGCGTGATGACCGCGAGGTTGGTGACGAACCGCGCCACGAGGAACGAGCCGTTCACCCAGCCGAAGCCGGCCGGGGTCAGATAGAGTTGTTCAAGGGTCCCTATCTCGGCCTCTGTCGAGATGCTCCACGCAAGCTCCTGGTAGGCTATGATGGCGAAGAGCCACACGAGGTAGCCGACGACCAGTCCCTCCAGGGTGTCGCCTACTTTCACCGCGGCCCCTCCGATGGCCCGGGCTCCGAAGAAGAGGAGCAGGAATAAGATGTACATGGTGACGAGACCGGTCACCAGGTTGAAGAGGTAGCGCCTGAGCTCGATAAGGTTCTTGACGAACACGGCCTTGAAGACCGTCCAGCGCTTCATGCCCCCGCACCACCTTCCGACCCAGTGTCGTTTATCACCCTGAGGAAGGCCTCCTCCAGGTCGGGTTCCTTCTGCGTGATGGTCTCGATGACGGCGCCTCCCTCACGGATGATGTCGATGACCTCGTAGAGCCTTTCGGCCGCGGGGAGTTCGAACTCGAGTTCCGTTCGCTCACCGCGTGCCGTGACGGACAGTCCGGAGACGGCCCGGGCCAGCCGTTCGACGACCTCGCCGACGAGGCCGTCGGAAAGGACCATGCGGTAGGCGCGGGTGCGGAAGAGGGCGAGGAGGCTGTCCACCCTGTCGTCGGCGACGACCCTTCCCTCCTTGAGGATGACGACTCTCTCGCAGACGTCCTGGATGACGTCCATGTCGTGGCTGGAGACCACGATGGTGCGGCGGGTCTTCCGGGCCAGCTCGCGCAGGAGTCCGCGCAGCTCCAGGGAGGTCTCGATGTCCAGACCGAGCGTGGGCTCGTCGAGGAAGACCAGGTCGGTCTGCTTGACCAGGGCGCAGACCACGGCGACCTTCTGCTTCATGCCTGTCGAGAGGTTGATGACCGGCTCATCGCCCCTGTCGGTCAGGCCGAACCTCTCGAGGAGTTCCTCGATGTGGGAGCGGTGGGCGCGGTGGTCGAGGCCGTGGAGCCCGGCGAAGAACCTTGCGTTCTCCCTGGGGGTCATGCGCCAGTAGACGTTGCGGGCTCCCTCCAGGACGGCGCTGGCGTGCTCGATGGCCTTGTGGTGATGGGTCCGGACGTCCCACCCGCAGACGCGGATGTCGCCGGCGGTGGGCCGGATGAGCCCGAGGACGCACTTGATGGTGGTCGTCTTGCCGGCCCCGTTAGGGCCCAGGAGCCCGACGATCTCGCCCGCCTCCAGGGTCAGGTCGACCCTGTCGACCGCGGTGACGGGCGGCCTCTTGCCGCGCCTCGGGAAGGTCTTGGTGAGCCCGCGTATCTCCAGGACCGGAGGGGAAGGGTGAAGGGCCATGGTGAAGGCTCGCCTCCCTGCCTTGCCTCTTTCGGTCTCGGTCGACGGCTCCTGCACGTGACCGATGCTCCCGGCCTGCTTCGCCTGGGAGCCGGTGGCATCCTATCCCGGCCCGGCGTTCCGGGGCAACAGACCCTGGGCCAGAGGCCCGTTGGACCCAGGTCCAGGAAGGCCGCGGGGGGCGGCCGGAGCGGCCCAGAAGACGCCCCGTAGGTGCCGCCGAACGCAGGAACGGCCGGGCGTCGGAAGAACCCTTCACGGACCGGCCGGTCGTCCGGGACAGGCCCCGGGGCCGTGAGCCTCGGTGGGCCTCGGTGGGGAGGAAGGGTCATGGGAGACATCCGGTACGGCCTTGAAGGGAAAGTCGCGCTCGTCACCGGGGGGAGCAGGGGCATCGGTCTGGCCCTGGCCAGGGAGCTCCTGGCCCGGGGGGCCAAGGTGGCCGTCTGCGCCCGGAAGCCGGAAGGACTCGAGGCGGCGAAACGGGAGCTCGAGGCGGCGGGAGGGTCGGCGGGCCCGGCGGGGCCGGGAGGGGACCCGGACCCGGGCGACCTCCTGGCCGTTCAGGCGCACATCGCTGAAGAGGACCAGGTCCAGCGCCTGTTCGAGGCCGTCCTGGACAGGTTCGGCCGGCTCGACATCCTGGTGAACAACGTCGGGATGAACCTTCTCACCCCGTCCGTGGTCGACGCGGACCTCGGGACGTGGCGGAAGATCATCGACACGAACCTCACCGGGACCTACATCTGTTCGCGCGCGGCGGCCCGCATCATGCGTGGGCAAAGGCGGGGGAAGATCGTCAACATCTCCTCGGTCGCCGCACGGCAGGCCGCACCCGGGATGGGGATATACGGGGTGGCCAAGGCCGGGATAGAGGCCCTGACCCGGGTCCTGGCCGCCGAGCTCGCCCCCTACGACGTCCAGGTCAACGCGGTGGTCCCCGGTATGGTCAGGACCGGGTTCAGCGCCCCCTTCTGGTCCAACGAGGAGCTCTACAGGAAGATCGTGGCCGGCATCCCCGCCGGCCGCATCGCGGAGCCCGTGGACGTGGTCGGTGCCGTGCTCTTCCTGGCCTCGGACGCGGCCGACTTCATAACCGGTCAGACCCTCGTCGTCGACGGCGGGAGCACGGCCGTCTGGGCCGGCCTCTAGCCTTCAGCCTTCAGCGAGGGGGGCGGCGGCACGAGGGTGACGACCGGTCGCGGCGGAGCGCCGCCACGATGCTCTCGGCCTCCCGCAGGGCCTGGTCGGTGTCGGCGTCGAAGACGAGCACGTGACCCATCTTGCGTCCGGCCCGGGCCTCTGCCTTGCCGTAAAGGTGGAGACGGGCGTTCCCCTGCGAGAGCACGACATCCCACGGTGGAGCGCCCTCGAGCCAGAGGTCTCCGAGGAGGTTCACCATGACCGCGGGCGACAAGAGCGACGGGTCACCAAGCGGCAGGCCGCAGACGGCCCGCAGGTGCTGCTCGAACTGGGACGTCACACAGGCACCGAAGGTGTAGTGCCCGCTGTTGTGCGTCCTCGGGGCGATCTCGTTGACCAGCACGCTCCCGTCGTCCAGGACGAACATCTCGACCGCCATCACCCCGACATGCCCGAGGGCCTCGGCGATGCCGCAGGCTATGTGTTCGGCTTCCCGCTGCACCTGCTCTGACACCCGGGCGGGCACCCTGGTGGTGTGTAGGATGTGCTCCCGGTGCACGTTCTCGGCCACAGGGAAGACCCGCATCTCTCCCTCGACCCCACGGGCCACGATGACCGAGACTTCCATCTTGAAGGGGACGAAGGCTTCCAGCACCGTCGGCCGAGAGCCGATGGTCTGCCAGGCGTCCTGCAGGTCGTCAGGTCCGGCCACGAAGACCTGGTTCCTTCCGTCGTAGCCGCCGCGCCGGCCCTTGAGGACGGCGGGGAAGCCGACCAGTCCGGCAGCTTCACGGACCTCGCGGGAGTCGCGGACCGACGTGAAGGGTGGCTGAGGAAAGCCGGCCCTCTTGAGGAACTCCTTCTGGACGAGGCGGTCCTGGATGGTTCGCAGGACGCTCGCGCTCGGCCGGACCGGAACCTGGGTCTCGAGCTGAGCGAGGATGTCGGAAGGGATGAGTTCAATCTCGAAGGTCACGACGTCGGCGCGTGAGGCCAACTCCCGCGCGGCCTCGAGGTCGTCGAAAGAGGCCTCGAAGTGGAAGTCCGCCACCTGGGCCGCCGGGCAGTCCGGCGTCGGGTCGACCACACCTACCCTGTATCCCATGCGCTTGGCCTCGAGGGCCAGCATCCGCCCCAACTGGCCGCCGCCCAGGACCCCGATGGTGCCTCCTGGAAGGACCGCCTTCACGGCTGTTCCTCCAGCTTTTCCTCCAAGACGCGCCTTGTCTGCTGCTCCCGGTAGGACTTGAGCCTCTCCGCCAAGGCGGGGTCTGACAGGGCCAGGATGGAGGCGGCCAGCAGAGCCGCGTTGACCGCTCCGGCTTCCCCGATGGCCAGGGTCCCCACCGGGACGCCCCTCGGCATCTGGACGATGGACATGAGCGAGTCGAGCCCTTGCAGGGCCCGGGACCGGACCGGGACTCCCAGGACGGGAAGGGTGGTCTTGCTGGCCGTCATGCCCGGCAGGTGGGCGGCTCCTCCCGCTCCCGCGATGATGACCCGCAGGCCCCGGCTCTCGGCGGTGCTCGCGTACTCGAAGAGGAGGTCAGGGGTGCGGTGGGCCGACACGACGCGGCACTCGTGAGCCACCCCCAGCTCGGTCAGGACGGCGGAGGCGTGCCGCATGGTCTCCCAGTCGCTCCGGCTCCCCATTATCACGCCGACCTTAGGGGCTTCATGCCGCGCGGCTTCCATGTGGATTTCCCTGCCTCCTCGGAAGCGTCCGTTGACTGTGCTGTATTCTAGCAACCCCGTTCCGCGGGGGTCAATTCATGGCCTCCCAGGAGGAAGCCCGCCGACGTGGTCCACCAACCTGGAGTCAGTCTTGGCGTCCTCGTTCGTGAAGCGCACGAGTTGCCGCGGCGGGTCGCACGCTATCCACGCCCGCTGGCCGACACCCTTCAGCTCGACCACCCAGCACCGGTAGGAGCCTGCCGGGACCACCAGGTCCTCTGTCTTCACGACACGGATGCTCACAGGCATCTTGCTGCCGATTTTGGTGATGATGGTATTCAGTGTTGTCTCGAAGCCCACCGCGAGAGGAAGTGCCCGGAGGACCATCACGAACTGCTCGTTGTCGAAGTAGGGAGGGTCGGGCAGGACGACCTCGGCTGTACGCCTCTCACCCCCTACGTCCGCTCGGATGCGTGCCTTCCCCTCACCGTAGACGGCCTCGTAGGTGGCCTGCCTGGAACCGTGCCGAAAGAGATACTCCACCCGGAGAGGGGCCAATGTCGTCTTGTGGGCCTCGACCGTGCACGTCTCTTCGGAGGGGGGTTCTGAGGGGGCTCCCGCCGGAGCATGGGCCACAACGCGGCTCGTCAGGAGCCAGCTCTCCTCGCCTCCCCGGGCAACCTCCAACTCCCACGTTGCGACGGGCTCGGCTTCCGCTCCCTGGGCTACCTCGAGACGGCACCTGTCGCCAGCGGCCCAGGGAACCTGCAGGACCGGAAAAGCGTCTTGGTTCATCCGCAGTCGACCTACCTTCCGGAGGTTCCGAGACCCGCGGCCAAGGGTCGTTGCTGGAGACATCTTCAAGTCGGCCGGCCGGACTCCCTCCCGCCACGGAAAGCAACTTGCGCCTCGCGGCAGGGTCGACCACGTGGCCGGCGTAGAATGGACCCATGACGACTCAACGTCCTATGAGCCGGTCGACGAGGCCGGCCGGTGGTCGAAGGCGCTTCGGCGCTCAGTCGGCCGTCGGCCCCCTCCGCCGCGCCCTCGTCCGGCCGCCCTGCTGGTCGCCGGAGGCCGCCGCGTGCGAGGACCCTGCCGTCTGGAAGACGCGCTGGGGCTACACCACACCCCCGGACCTCGGCCGGGCCTGCGAGGAGCACGCCGCCCTGGTGGACATCCTGGTCCGGGCCGGCGTGGAGGTCGAAGAGTGCCGGAGTCCGCGCGACGCCCTCTACGATTCCGTCTTCGCCTGTGACTGGGGCGTCGTCACCGACGCCGGGGCCGTCGTCTTCGCCCCTGGGAAGGAGGCCCGCCAGCCCGAGGCCGACCTGGCGGAGGAGGCCTTCCGCGACGCCGGGGTCCCCGTTCTCCACCGGATGAGGAGGCCGGCGACGGCCGAAGGAGGCGACCTCCTGTGGCTGGCGCCAGACCTTCTCCTGGTGGGTCGTTCATACCGGACCAACGCTTCGGGTCTTGACGAACTCCGCGCGCTGCTCGGGCCGTTGGGGGTGACGGTCGTGCCCGCACCGGTGGTCCACGGGCAGGGGCCGGGGTCGGTGATGCACCTTCTGTCGGCAATCAGCCTTGTCGACGTGGATCTGGCCGTGGCGTATCTGCCCGTCCTGGCGGTCGAGACGGTCGAGTTCCTGCGCGCACGGGGCATCGAGTTCGTCGAGGTGCCCGATGAGGAGTACCCCACGCTGGGATGCAACGTGCTGGCCCTGGCTCCCCGCCACTGTGTGGTCGCGGCCGGCAACCCTCGGGTGCGGCGGGACCTCGAGCGCCGGGGTGTGGCCGTCGAGGAGTTTCCCGCCCGGGAACTGGGCCTGAACATGGGCGGTGGGCCGACGTGCCTGGTGCAGGCGCTCCTCAGGGACTACCCGTAGACCTCTTCGGAGGCCGTCGCCGGGAGGGCGGCGCCAGCTCCCTCCCGGTCTTGCACTGATGGAGGCGCCGATGTTAAGCTGACGGCGGCAAAACCATATCGGACCTGCGGCGGAGGCCGGAGCAGAGGAGCCGGCTGACGTCAAGGGAGGGCCGGCGGACGGTCTGAGTGAGCGGTCGCCTCCGGCGGCGGCCACGAGGACCCGCGCCGAACTCGCGTTCAAAGTCGAACAAAGGTCCAACGCTGCTCGCCGTATCGAGCGCTAGCGAGTCACGGGAGACGCGTTCACCGTCGACGACATGAGGTATCGGGGCCCTCCCCTGCGGGAGGGCCTCTTCTGTTGATGACGCTCCCGCGGAGAGGCCGACGTGGCCGGAGAGGACCGGAGGAGGGTGATGCAGCCAGATGTCCGCTGAAACCGCCGGCGGTGGGGGCCGTGGCGTTCCTTCCAGACGTGTCAGACGTGACCATTTCCGTGTCCTGTTGCGCGCCACCGGACCCGAGCAGGCCGAGCTGCGGCGGCGAGCCGACGCCGTGCGGGAGCAGGCCAAGGGCCCGGTCGTCCGCCTGCGGGCCCTGGTCGAGTTCTCCAACCGCTGTATCCGGAACTGCCTCTACTGCGGCCTCCGGCGCGACAACCGTTCCCTGCAGCGCTATGCACTGGACCCGGAGGAGGTGGTCCGGCTCGCCGTCCGGGCGGCCCGGGCCGGCTACGCCACGGTCGTCCTGCAGTCCGGCGAGGACCCGGCCTACGACCGCGAGACGCTGGCCCGCATGGTCGGCGCCATCAAGGACCGCGCGCCCGGGATGGCCGTGACCCTCTCG
>CAJXZV010000061.1 GCA_913063835.1 uncultured Eubacteriales bacterium | reverse complement strand
GGGGGGCGGGTCCCCGAGGTCGGGCGGAGTCCCCTCGATCCAGGAGAGGGCCGTGCTCCGCATGTGGATGACAGAACCCAGAAGGCCCCGCGTGTAGGGGTGGGCCGGGCGGCCGAAGACCCCCTCCACCGGGCCCTGCTCCACCAGCCTCCCCCCGTACATCACCCCGACGGTGTCGCTTATCTCGGCCACCACGCCCAGGTCGTGGGTTATGTTCAGGATGGCCAGGCCGTACCTGTCCCTGAGGTCCCTGAGGAGCCTGAGAATCTGGGCCTGGACGATCACGTCGAGGGAGGTGGTCGCCTCGTCGGCGATGAGGAGGCTCGGCTCGAAGACCAGGGCCAGGGCGATCATGATCCTCTGCCTCATCCCCCCGCTGAACTGGTGCGGGTAGTCGGGGAGACGGCTCGGCGGCACCCCGACCGCGTCGAGGGCCCTCGCCGCCCTCTGGACGGCCTCCTCCCGGGAGACCTCCCCGTGAGACAGGAGCGCCTCCACGAAGTGGTCCTCTATGGACATCAAGGGGTCCAGCCGGGTCATGGGGTCCTGGAAGATGAGGGCGATGTCCCTGCCCCTCATGCGCCTGAGCTCCTCCCGGCCGAGGGTGAGAAGGTCCCGGCCCCTGAAGACGACCTCGCCTGAGACCTCGGTCCGGTCCGGCAGGAGGTTCATGATGGTCGCCCCCAGGGTCGACTTGCCGCAGGCGCTCTCCCCGACCAGGCTGAAGACCTCGCCCCGCCTGATGTCGAGGTTCACGTCCCGGCAGGCCTTCACCGTCCGGCGCCTGGTGCGGTAGTGGGTGCTGAGGCCGCGGACGGAGAGGATGACCTCGTCCCGGCCGCCCCGAGCCGCCTCCGGCCGGACGACCTCGTCCGCGCCGCCCCGGGCCGCCTGTAGCCGGCGCGCCTCCACCCCCTCCCCGCCCCTCAACGCTGGCCCTCCCTCAGCTGGGGGTTCAGCACATCGTTCAGGCCCTCCCCGAGGAGGGTGAACCCGATGATGAGGATGACGATGGCCAGGCCGGGGACGGCCGTCCACCACCACACCTGGGGGTAGTCGGCGGTGAGGGTGAGGTAGCGCCAGGCCTCGCTGATGTCCAGCCCCCAGAACGGCTTGGGCGGGGTGATGCCGAACCCCAGGAAGCTCAGCCCGGCCAGGGTCAGGATGGCGTCGGCCGAGTTCAGGGTCAGGATGACGGGGATGGACTGCGAGACGTTGGGGAAGATGTAGCGCCTGATGATGTCGGCCCTGGAGGCCCCCAGGGCCCGGGCGGCCTCCACGAAGGTCTCCTCCCGCACCGAGAGCGTGTGGTTCCGCGTCACCCGGAAGTACTGCGGCACATAGATGACCGACACGGCCACGGCCGCGTTGAACATCCCGCCACCGAGGACGGCGGCGATGACGATGGCCAGGATGAGGCTCGGAAAGGAGTAGACCGAGTCCATGACCAGCACGGCCGCCCGGTCGAACCTGCCTCCGAGATAGCCGGAGACGAGTCCCAGCGGCACCCCGACGGAGACGGCCATGAGCGAGGCCGCCGCCACAATCGACAAAGCCGTCCGGGTGCCGTAGATGGTCCGGCTGTACAGGTCGTACCCGAGATAGGTCGTGCCGAAGCGATAGGTGGAGTCGGGCAGGGCCAGCGGCGGGCCCACCCCGAGCTCCTCGGGGTCGAACGGCGAGAGCACCGGGGCGAAGACGGCCACGAACACGTAGAAGAGGACGATGGCCACTCCGACCCATATCCGGAGCCCGCTCACGGTGAAGAGCTCGTCCTTCAGAAGAGCCCAGGTCCTGGGCAAAGGTCCTCCCCCCCTGTGTGCTCTAGTAGCGGATTCTCGGGTCTATGAGGGCGTTGACGATGTCGATGAGAATGCTGACCAGTATCACCCCGAGCGCGAAGACGGTGACGATGCCCTGGACGGCGGGGTAGTCGCGTTCCAGAAGCCGGTCGACCAGGAAGCTCCCCACGCCCGGCCAGCTGAAGGTGGTCTCGGTGAGGACCGCCCCGCCGAGAAGGAGAGCGAACTGCAGCCCGAGGACCGTGACCACCGGGACGAGAGCGTTCTTCAGGCCGTGCCTCAAGAGCACCCACCGCTCCCTCACCCCGCGGGCCCTGGCGGCCAGCACGTAGTCGGACTTCAGGGTCTGCAGCATGTTGGTCCTCACCATGCGGGCGAAGATGCCGGAGATGTAGAGACCGAGGACGGCCCCGGGCATGATGAGGTGCCGGAGGGCGACGACGAGCTTGTCGAGCCGGCCCTCCAGGAGACTGTCGACCACGTAGAGTCCTGTCCGCATGACCGGCGGGTCGATGAAGCCGCTGAACCGTCCCGAGGTGGGGAGCCACCCCAACTCCACCGCGAACAGCATCTGGCACATGATGCCGAGCCAGAAGATGGGGAACGCGTAGGTCAGGATGCCGTAGAAGTCGCCGGAGACGTCCCACACCGTGCCGCGCCGGCTCGCGGCGAAGACACCCACGGCCAGGCCGATGAGGGCGGCGACGGTGAACGCGAAGAGCACAAGCTCTATGGTCGCCGTCAGGCGGTGCTTTATCAGGTCCCACACCGGTATCCCGAACCGGAAGGACTTGCCGAGGTCTCCGGTGAGGACATCGCCCAGGAAGGCGAAGTACTGGACGTAGAGCGGCCGGTTGAGGCCCATCTGCTCCCTCATCTGCTCGATGACCTCGATGGAGGCGTGGGCCCCGAGCATGGCCGCCGCCGGGTCGCCGGGGGCCACCCGGAGGAGGATGAAGACGAGCGTCAGGAGGATGAAGAGCATTGGCACGGTCAGGAGAAGCCTGACGATGATGTAGTTGATGAGGCTACCCGGCTTGGCTCTGGCGGCCATCTGAACCCTCCCAACAAGGGGAGCCGCCCCCGGGCAAGCGGCTCCCCGTCCGTTCTACCCGACCGTCCTGCTACTCCCAGCCTTCCTTGCCGATGAGGTAGTACCGGAAGATCTGCAGGGGGTCGAGGATGACTCCCTTCACGTCCTTCTGGAAGGCCACGAACTGCGGCTTCTGGAAGAGCGGGATGTACGGGATGTCCTCAGCCAGGAGGTCCTGGACGGCCTCGAGGATCGGGGTCCGGTCCTCCTGGTCCGACAGGGCGACCTCATCCTTCAGCAGGGCGTCCATGGCCGCGCTCGAGTAGAACGACCCCAGCGACTTGGCCCCCTCGGTCGAGAGGAACGGGTAGAGGTAGTCATCGGGGTCGAAGTAATCGGGGTACCAGCCGAGGAGGAGGATTCCCATGCTGCCGGCCACGAGGTCGTCCGTGTAGCGGCCCCACTCCGAGCTCATGAGCTCGACCTGCATGGCTCCGGTGGCCTCGAACTGGGCCTTCAGGACCTGGGCCAGGTCGTCCTCGGTGTCACCGTAGTGGGTCGGGGTGTACCAGAGCTGGAACGAGAGCGGGTTGTCCGGCGTGTAGCCCGCCTCGGCCAGTTCGGCCAGGGCCCCCTCTATGTCGGGCTCGGGCTCGTGCTTGAAGACCGGCTTGTGGCTCCACATCCCGTCGGGGACCATGGAGTAGAGTGGGGTGACCGTGCCCTGGAAGACCTGCTCGTCGATGGCGTTGCGGTCGATGGCCAGAGCGATGGCCCGCCTGACGTGGATGTTGTCGAACGGCGGCTTCGTCACGTTGAGGACGAGGTAGCGGATAGCCGGGCTCGGCCCGTCGAGGCAGACCAGGTCTGGGTTGCCCTTCAGCCCTTCCTCCTCGAGCGGGGAGAAGGTGCGGTAGGCGACGTCGACCTCGCCCTTCTCGACGGCCAGCTTCAGGGCCGCGCTGTTGGCGTAGAACTTCACGACGACCTTGTCCGGCAGGGCCGGGTCGCCCCAGTACTCGTCGAAGCGGACCATCGTCAGGTGGTCGCCCTCGACCCACTCGACGAACTTGAAGGGGCCGGTCGCCACGACATCCGTCTCGAGCTTCTCGTCGGCCTTGTAGGCCGCCGGAGAGACGATGCACCCGACGGTGTAGGCGAGCTTGGAGAGGAACGGCGAGCACGGGGCCTTGAGCTTGATGGTGACCTCGTAGTCACCGGTCACCTCGATGGTGTCGATGTCGCTGAGGAGGAACCCGGGGTCGCCGCCGAGGGTCCTCGCCCGGTCGAGCGAGAACTTCACCGCTTCGGCGTCGAGCTCGGTCCCGTCGTGGAACTTCACCCCCTCGCGAATCTTGAAGACATAGGTCAGCCCGTCCTCACTGATGTCCCACTCTGTCGCCAGACAGGGAGCAAGGTTGGTCGTGCCGGGCTCATAGGCCACGAGCGTCTCGGCGACGTTGTTGAGGATGTTGCTTGACAGATAATCGTACGCGTCCGCGGGGTCGAGGGTCGTGACCGAGTCGGTGGTCCCGACGACCAGAATCTTGCCCTCGGCCGGGCCGGCGCACGCCGGGAGGAACGCCCCGGCCAGGGCGAGCACGAGCCCCACCGCCAAGAGCCTGCATGCTTTCCTCACACTTCCACCTCCTCACTCTCGCGGATCGCCCGGGTCCACCCGGGAGAGAACCCTTGGGCGGTGTGTATATTAGAGCCTGCTGTACCAATTCCTCCCGGCCAATGTACTCTGTGCCAGCAGGCGGGCTGATACGAATGCGGTCAGGTCATACCCAGTGCCGAGGAAACCGCCGGTGGGTAGAGGGCTTCCGGCTCCTGGCGGCGGACAGGAAAAGGGAGCGGGACATCGAGATGCCCAGGAAAAGAACGGCCCAGCCTAGGGTGGAGAGCACCATGACCCGGCGGAAGTCGGCCCTTGCGGTGGGATATCAGGCCGCCGAGGGACATCGACAGGATGAGGAGGGTGTAGACGGCGCCCGAGCCGGCCTCCGGCAGACCGCAGTCCCTGAGGATCATCACCCAGTAGAGCATGAACGTGGGGAGGACGAAGCTCATGAAGAGGCCCGACAGGATGAGGTAGAGCAGAACCTTGCTGCCGGCGACCTCCGAGACGCCCTCACGGAGGATGCGGGCGTAGGACCGCTCCCGCTCCCCGCCGTAGTTCTCTCTGAGCCAGATGACGGCCACGAAAGAGGCCGTTACGGCCATCGCGCCCGACACGATGATGGGCAGGTTCAGAGCCAGGGTCGAGATGAGACTGGCCAGGACCCCACAGGCCGGGCCGACGACGCCCTCGACGATGCTGGACTTGCTGAACGTGCTGTAGGCCGTCCTCTGGTCGTCGACCGAGTCGTAGAACCAGGCCGTGAGACTGCCGCTGGTGAAGGCCGCCCCGCCGTCGGCCAGAGCGAAGCTGGGCGCGAAGTCCGCCGCGGAGCCCGATGCGCCATGAAGAGCGATTGGGTGAGGCCGATCTCCACGAAGGTGAGGCCCTTCCCCTTCATCCAGAGGACGAGGTAGGGGCCGAGCAGGTGCATCATCGCCGTCTGCAGGCCGTGGACCAAGGTCCCGGGTTAGCCCCGAGGGGGGAGGGGGCCCCCCCAGCTCCTGAATCCTCTTTGTGCCGTTCACTCAGGCCGCAAAGGCCTCGTCGGGACGAGACAGGACCTCCGCCGCGAATCTCTCCAGCCGGAACCGTTCCTCTTGTGGCCTGCTTCGGGCCAGGCGGGACAGAGCGTTGACAACCCCGAAGAGGGAGTCGTGCGGGTCCCACTCATAGCAGCGGAGGAGTTCTTCGGTGGCTTGACGGCTGAGGCGGAGGCGAACGGCGAGCTGCTTCAGAGCGAAGCGTGCTCCGCCCTTGACGGGACGGTCGACCGCCTCCCCGAGCTGCTCCATGGCCTGCCGGGAGGCCTGCTCGGCCTCGCCGACGGCCCACCTGAACCGTGCGAGGGCTTCTTCGCGCTTCACGTTGATGTGCCTCTGGCGGAAGAAGGGCTGCCACCCGCCGCCGATCATCCCGTTGCTGCACACCATGCGGAAGACGAAACCGGACAGGGTGAGCGAACCGGCTCCGACCTCGGAGTTGACGAAGTAGAGGCCGGCATGGGCCCTGTCCTTGCCCCGGCGCGACCGGCCGAGGTCACTGGAGACCCTGTCCAGGGTCAGCCGCACCTCGGTGCGGGTCAGGCCCACGAAAGCATCCCGGACCGTGACGGGCTTGCCCGCCAGGGCCTCCTCGAGGGCCAGCAGGGCCTCGAGGTCGTCGATCGGCACATAGGCCGGGGAGACGACGCCCCGGACCAGGTCGCGCCAGCCCCGGAGGACGAAGGCCCGGTCGAACTCGTCGACTTTCTTCCTCTTCCGCTCGTAGGCGATGAGCCGGGCGGCCATCTTCGGGTCGAGCCCGCTGACATACTCGACGGGCATCCCGAGGCGGTCGCAGACCCAGGCCAGCCCGTGGCGGGTGAACCCGAAACGGCACCCCTTGGCCGGCCCGTCCGTGACGACCCCCTCAAGTCTCTTCCTACCGGCGCGGATCTCCAGGCCAGACCACGTGACCGTGACATCCCACTTTTCCCTTTCAAGCTCTCTGACTTCGCTGATGACCTGCCTGAGGGTGACCCTCTTGCCGGACATGGTCGACACCTCGCTCCCGGTGAAATGACCTCTCTCCCCCGATGAGATGGGGGCCCTCCGCCCCCCCGTCAATACTACCAGTCGGCTCCGTCAGTAGGCGTCGGACACCCGTACCACCGGCCCTTCAGACAAGGGTCTGGGCCGCCTTGCGCGAACCGGTGCTGGACGGGCGGCCCCGCCACGGGCCGGCTGTCGGCTGGCCGGATACGGTTGCGCCGGACACGGCGCGGACCGGGCCGGACGCGGAAGGGAGTCGGGAAGTTGTTCTTCCAAGAATATCAATCAGCCCAAGGTTTTCGCGAGGACGTGGTCTCCTTTCTGGAGCAGGATGAGGCCGTCAACAATCTGCCTCTGGGAATCGTCCTGGCCCTGGAGGACCCCGTTGCCGAAGCCGGCAGGCCGCTGCTAGGCGCAGTCAGGGACGACCGAGGCGAAATCGCGCTCGTCGCTCTCAGGACGCCGCCGCACAACCTGGTGCTCGCCGGCTGCGGCCGGCGGCTGGAGGCGGCGGTCCAGACCGCGGTCGAGCATCTGAGTGAAAGCCAGGTCGCCCTTCCGGGCGTCATCGGTCCCCGCCCCACCGCCGAGACCTTCGCGAGACTATGGTCCGACGGGACAGGAGACGGCGTCGAGCTACAGGTGGAGCTGGAAATCTACCGGCTGGACGAGGTCCGCCAGGTGAGCAGGAGTCCCGGCCGTCTCCGCCGGGCGGACGCGGCTGACAGCGAGCTGGCCGCAACGTGGCTCGAGGATTTCGCGAGAGAAGCACTCCTGGAGAAGCTGCGGGCGGACGATGTATGGCGCAGGGTGGAGCGGTCGATCCGCCAGGGACGGCTCTTCTTCTGGGAGGACGGGGAACCGGTATCGATGGCCACCACCGCCCGGCGCACTCAGAGGGGCATGGCCATCAGCAGTGTCTACACCCCGCCGCAATTCAGGAGGAAGGGCTACGCCACCTCCTGCGTCGCCGCCCTCAGTCGACTGCTGCTGGATGAGGGCCTCGATTTCTGCTGTCTGTACGCCGACCTCGCCAATCCGACCTCCAACCGCATCTACCGGAGGATCGGGTACCGTCCGGTCGGTGAGTCCGTAGTGTACAAGTTCAGAAGACATGCCAGCTGAGAGCCCGGATGGAGCCGGCGTCACCGCTCTGCCGTCGGTGGGAGGCACATCCTGAGCTGGTGGCGGGTGGCAGGGGCGTGGAAGTAAGGTGGTGAATTTCATCTTACAAGGTGCGGATAGCCGTGTGATGTGCTGTCCACGAGCGACCGGGACCCAGGAGGAGGCACGGGAATGCCAGATGCAGAGGTCAAGTTCCGGGGGCCCTACTGCCTCTATGAGAGGGGCGGCGAGAGCGACGCTCCTCTTCTCTTCGCGGATGAGGAAGCGTCTCTATTGCGAGGCGGGGTCTACATCCTGGCGTGGCGTCATCAAGATCTGCTCTACCCGTACTACATCGGTGAGACTCAGGGAGTCATAGCAGACCGCCTCGTGGCCCACATGCAGGGCTTCCTGTCAGGAGCATATTGGATTCCGAATCCCAAGATGCTCAGCTCCGCGTGCGAAAGCGGTTCCAGGCCGAAGCAGGAACAGTTTTACCTCTATAAGCCGAAGGACTTCAAGAAGAAGTTCCTGTATCGTCTGGAGCATTGCGCCCTGATGGACTCGATCATAGAGCTCCTCGCTGGCTTCCGGTGCTTCGTCGCCGAGGTGGAGGACCCTACCAAAGAGCGTCTCAAGGGTATCGAGAAGCATCTGACGCAACTGTGTTACGAAGAACTCAACGGAAGGCTGAAGGTTCCCATCATCGACAGCCCGAGGGACAACGGGGCCGAGCCCCTTGAGACGAAAGTCTCGTTCCCCTCGGGCTACACCATTGTCGGGCTCTCCTGAGCAAGCAGGCCAGGCAAGGGGTTCGTGAGTCCGATGGATCGGGGACGCTGACGGCCGGGGCCTCCCGGAACGGCAGGGCGCGGTGCCGCTCTCCGGCAACGTTTGTGGTATCCTCGAGACGGATAGGTCCGGGCGACCGACCCGAGCAGGCCCGAAGGAGGCCGCGCCATGAGAATCGACCCGCGGTGGTGGATGCGCGCCGGTGAACGCGACCTGGCCATGGCCCGTCAGCTTCACAGCGGTGGGTTCCACGAGGGAACCGCCTTCCACTGTCAGCAGGCGGCCGAGAAGATGTTGAAGGCCCTGGCCGCGGAGCTGCTGGGGGACGCCCGGACAAGTTCTACGACGAGGCCATCGCTCGAGAGACGCTCGAGGCGGCCCAGGCCATCCGCCGCTTCGTCGAGGAGCGCTCGCGATGACTCGCCCTGACGACAGCATCCTGGACGACTTCGTGGCCAACCTGAGACGGCTGATGACCGTCGAGGCCGTCGTCGTGTTCGGCTCCCGCGGGCGGGGGGACGAGCGCCCCTGGAGCGACTACGACCTCGTGGTCGTCTCGGACGACTTCGAAGGCGTCAACCCCATCAGGCGAAGGGAAAGAGTCGCCGAGGCGTGGCCGGTGATGAAGGCCGCCGACTTCTTCCCCCTGACAACGACCGAACTCCTGGAGATGAGGAGGCCCATCATCTGGGACATGCTCCAGGACGGGCGGCCGGTGGTCGACACCGGGGTCTGGCGGAGGGCAGCACGACGCTTCGAGGCCCTCAAGGCCGCCGGGGAGATCGCGCCCGTCCCGGGGGGCTGGCGCGTGACCGAAGGACCCTCAGACAGGAGGAGGCCCTCCGACCGGAGTTGACGGCCGAGCGGGGTGAGGCTTGATGCGGCCGCAGGAGCGTCGCAGACGGATAGTGGAACGGTTGAAGGACGCCGGCGAGCCGGTGACAGGAACGGAACTGGCCGAGGAGTTCGGCGTGAGCAGACAGGTCATCGTGCAGGACATCGCCCTGCTGCGGGCGGAGGGCCATGACATCATCGCGACCCTTCGCGGCTACCTCCTGCCGGCCCCTGCCGCCGAGGGCAGCGTGCGGCGGACCTTCGCGAGCGTCCACACGCGGGCCGACATCGCCGAGGAGCTCAACATCATCGTGGACAACGGCGGGCACGTCCTCGACGTCGTCATCGAGCATCCCCTCTACGGGGAGCTCCGGGGGCTCCTCATGGTCCGGTCCAGGCGCGACGTCGAGCAGTTCGTCGCCAAGATGAACGAGCAGGGGGCCCTCCCGCTCCTCACCCTCACCGGCGGCCCGCACCTGCACACCGTCGAGGCGCCGTCAGGGGAACATCTCGACCGCATCGAGAGCGCGCTCGAGAGAGCCGGTTTCCTTCTGAAGGCTGACGGCTAGCCCGCCCCTCCGAACCTTGAGGCCCACACCCGGAAGACTGTTGCTGTCTTGACAAGTGTCATGTCATAATGGGGGTGAAGGCAGGCCGAGACAGCAGAGTGGATAACCGGAAGGAGAAACCGGAATGAACAGACGGCATGTCGCCCTCGGCGCGATGTTGACCGCCCTCGCCCTCGTCATCCCCCTCTACTTCGGCTTCCTCCGCGTGGTCATCCCCCCCTTCTTCACGGCCACCCTTGCCTCCCACGTCCCCTCGATGCTGGCCATGTTCATCAGCCCCGTCGTGGCCGGAGCCGTGGGGGCGGGCTCAGCCCTGGGCTTCTTCGTCGTTCTGGGCCCAGTGATAGGGCTCAGGGCCTCCATCCACATCATCTTCGGCGTGTTCGGCGCCATCCTCTACCAGCGGGGCATGAAGCCCTGGCTCGTCCTGGTGCTCATGCTTCCCGTCCACGCCCTGGGGGAAGCCCTCGTCGTCTGGCCCTTCGTGCCGACCCTGAGGGACGCCTTCCTCATCACCGGGGTCGGGACGGCCCTGCACCACATCATGGACTCCTTCATCACCCTGGCCGTCTTCGGCATCGTCGTCAAGCTCCTGGGAGAGAGGGCCTTCGGCGCGGCGGGCACGACCAAGGGACCGGCGGGGTAGGGGTCAGCCTCTCGTCCCGCCCCCGCACGGGTCTACCACGGGCCTGCCCCGGTCCCTACCCTCCGGCCACGGTGGGAAAGACGGCGACGCGTTGACCTCGCTGCGGGTATGACGGGCATGGCCGCGGCGGTGGTTAGGTTGCCCGGCCGACCTCCGCCTTCAGAGACGATGAGAACTGAGCCCAAAGGGTGTTGCCCATGACGACTTGACAGTCGTACACTTAAGATGAATGGCCTGACTTTTGAGTCAATTGAGATGCGTAGGATCGGAGGTGAGGAGATCGCAATCGCGATCTTTGGAGGGGGACCTAACTCGACCGACCCTGAGCCTGGAGCACGACACACCTACGCTGGATTCGAAAGGATGAAGGGCGGCCTTCTCTTTGTGGTGCAGGCCGGGATAGCCGGTCTCATGTACGCCGCCTACGAACTCTTCGGGGGGGAGCTCCTGCCGACCCTCGCCGTGGTCCTCTTACTCTACGGGGCCTATTTCGTTCTCCGCTGGCCTATCTGGCACCACCTCTACCGCTCCCGGGGACATATCGAGGACCGCAAGGAACTGGCCAGCGTCCGGCGCTTTCTCTGGCTGTGGGGCGCCATCCTGCCCGGCTTGTTCGCCCTGCTGATAGTGACCGGTGCCTTCGAGGCCCCTCTCTGGCCCACGCTTGCCCTCGTGCTCTTCCTTTGGGTCACTCTCGCTCTCTACGGACGATTGCCCGTCGACGGCCCGATGGTGGGGTTCACCGTGGTGATAGTCACCGAACTGCTCCGAATCTGGCCCTCGGAGTTCAGAATCGAGACCTGGGGGCTGATAGTGCTCGCGACGGCCCTGATGGGAGTGGCCCAGCACTACGATTTCATGAGAGAGGAGCATGGCAGGAGGAAGACGGGCGGCCGGGCCGGAGCGCGGCCGGCCCCTTCGAGCCCTCCAGCGGCAGCGCTCGGACTCCCCCGGTGGACACCCCTGGCCCTGCTCGTCGCCGCGGCCGGGGTCTTGCTCCTGACCTACGGTTCGCTCTCCGGGCCGGATTACGCTCCCGGCGCGGGACCGGTGACCCCAGCCGATGCAGGCGAGTTTTCGCGGACCGAGGTTGGAGGCGCGGTCCTGCTCTTCAGAGAGTCGCCGCACGATGGGCCGGACGGCTCCATCTTCGCCGTGATGCTGGCAGGTACGGGCGACCAGACCCCCGAGGAGTGGTACTGTGCCCGCCTCTCCCGGGACGTTGTGCTTCTGTGCTGGGGCTGGGATGAAGGCGACAAGAGCTTGGCCAGATGGGTCTGGGAAGCGGGCGGTACCAGCAGTGGTTGGACGGGCCGCGACCATACCGAGTTCCGCATCACCTTGCCGCACGGCAAGATTGTCGAGGCTCTGCAGCGTCTCATTCATGCTCTGTTCAGTCAGGAGACCGGCGGGGTGTTTGCCCTGCTGAAGCACAATCTCCCTGCCGAGATTGAGTTACTGACCAGAGACGAGTCGGCGGCCCCGCCGCAGATCTTCATGGACCGGATGCTCGCCGGCACTGTCTATGAAGAATCCCTCGGGGAGGAGGACCGGGCGCCGTTTACAGTCCGCAAGCTCCTGGACTGGCTGGCCCGGGAGTACACGCCACGGCGGCTCGTGATCGTTGTCGAGGCCGACATCCACCGGGAGAGCGTGATAGCCGCTCTGCGCGAAGCGCTTGACGGCGTGCCGCCCGGGGCTCCGCCTGAGGCGAGAAGTGTCGACCTCCTGCCCCGGGAGCCCGGGCTTCTAGTCCTACCTGAAGCCGCCTCCCGGCAGGTGATCACGGGGTTCGGCATAGACGGTCTGCCGGCTTCTGACGGGCCGGGGGCGACCGCCGGTGTGGGAACGTCCGCCGCTTCTCAGGCTCCCGCTCGTGGAACCTACGTTTCGTTGGTTGTGTCCCTGGTCCGGGGACGGCTGGCCGACACGCTGCCGGACGGGCTTGTCCTCGACCGGGAGAGGACCACCCGCTGGGCCGTACGGGGAGCCCAGGGCCTCACGGTGGCCTGCACGGTCACCGGGTGGCCGGAAGAGACAGAGGACACCGACGTCTGGTTCCGCGACCTGGGGGAGGTCGCGACCTGGACACTCCGGAGCATCCTGTCCGACCTCGCGGAAGAAGGGCCCTCAGACGCCGAACTGGAGGAAGCCCTCTCGGATTTGCGCGGTGCGGGGAGCGAACTCCCGCCTGATGCCGACCCCACCCTGGTCGACGCCTACTTCGAAGGCATCGAGTGGGTCCCGGGGGTGGTATCCGACGACGAGATCGCGGCCCTGCGGGCCATGGAGGCCGAGGAGCTTCGCTCACAGGTCCGAGCCGCGGC
>CAJXZV010000060.1 GCA_913063835.1 uncultured Eubacteriales bacterium | reverse complement strand
TCCCGTCGGGGCGCGGTTTCTCATTGCTCTGATTGCTCGGCTCGTTTCAGAGGTTGGCTGAGAAGAATACGAGGAGGCTTCTCCCATAATGTGCGGTATCGTCGGCTATGTCGGTCGTCGTGCGGCCCTGCCGGTCATCATCGACGGCCTGAGGCGTCTGGAGTACCGGGGCTACGACTCGGCTGGCGTGGCGGTGAGCGCGAACGGACGGGTCGGGGTGACCAAGACCAAGGGCCGCATCGACACTCTCTGCGAGAAGATAGCCCGCGAGGGGGTGCCCGACAGCACGGTGGGCATCGGCCACACGCGGTGGGCGACCCACGGACGACCCTCTGACGCCAACGCGCACCCCCACACGGACTGCCGCGGGATGCTGGCGGTCGTCCACAACGGGATAATCGAGAACTACCTGCCCCTGCGCCACAGGTTGGAGGCGGCCGGGCACAGGTTCCGTTCGGAGACGGACACCGAGGTCATCCCCCACCTCATCGAGAGCCACTACGACGGCGACCTCGTCGAGGCGGTGAGACGGGCCACGGCCGAGCTGGAGGGCTCCTACGCCTTCGTCGCCCTCCGCGTGGACGAACCCGACCGCCTGGTGGCCGTGAGGAAGGACAGCCCTCTCGTCGTCGGGCTGGGCGAAGGCGAGAACTTCCTGGCCTCCGACATCCCGGCCATTCTCCCCCACACGAGGAAGGTCATCATCCTGGAGGACGGCGAGACCGCGGTCGTGGAGCGCGGCCGGGTCGTCGTGGTCGACCCCCGGGGCGCCCCGGTGGCGCGCTCCCCGCTGGAGATAGACTGGAACGTGGAGGCGGCCGAGAAGGGCGGCTATCCCCACTTCATGCTCAAGGAGATCTTCGAGCAGCCGGCCTGCCTCCGTCAGACCCTCGCCGGCCGGCTCGTTCCCGGGGGCCCCAGGAGCCCGTCGGTGACAGGCCTGGTGTTCGACAGCGGTGTCCTGGACACAGAGCGGGTCAGGGCTCTGGACCGCATCTTCGTGACCGCCTGCGGCACCGCCTTCCACGCCGGCCTAGCCGGCAAGCACTTCATGGAGAGGCTGGCCAGACTTCCGGTCGAGGCCGACATCGCGTCCGAGTTCCGCTACCGCGACCTCGTCCTCGGGCCCGGGGACGTGCTCGTCGTCGTCAGCCAGTCGGGGGAGACGGCCGACACTCTGGCCGCCCTGCGCGAAGCCGCCCGCCGCGGCGGGCGGACGGTGGCCGTCACCAACGTCGTGGGCTCCTCCGTGGCCCGTGAGGCCGACGAGGTCATCTACACGCGGGCCGGGCCGGAGATAGCCGTGGCCTCGACCAAGGCCTACACGGCCCAGCTCCTGGCCCTGGTCCTTCTGGCCTGCCACCTCGGCGTGGCCCGCGGGACCTTCGCCCCGGAGCGGGCCGCCGCCCTCCTGGAGGAGGTCAAGGCGCTTCCGTCCCTGGCCCGGGAGGTCCTGGACGGGGCCGGAGACATCCGGGAGACCGCCCGGCTCCTGGCCGGCTGGGACGACGTCTTCTACATCGGCCGGGGGCTCGACTGGGCCGTGGCCATGGAGGGCCAGCTCAAGCTCAAGGAGATATCCTACATCCACGCCGAGGCCTACCCCGCCGGCGAGCTCAAGCATGGCACGTTGGCCCTCATCGAGGAGGATGTGCCTGTCATCGCCGTCGTCACCCAGCCCGACCTGCGGGAGAAGACCATCTCCAACATCCGGGAGGTCAAGGCCCGCGGGGGCCACGTCATCGCCGTGGCCGCGGCCGACGACGAGGAGATCGCCGACCACGCCGACGAGGTCATCCGCCTGCCGGTGACCCACCCGCTCCTGATGCCCGTGCTGGCCGCCATCCCGCTCCAGCTCCTCGCTTACTACGCGGCTGTCGAGCGCGGGTGTGACGTCGACAAGCCCCGGAACTTGGCCAAGAGCGTCACGGTCGAGTAGCCCCTGCGGGCAGCTCCCGTGGAGAAGAGGCCGGACCCCGCGGCCCCACCGGTCGGGCCGTGGGGTCCGGCGGTCTTTCGGCCGTCCGTGCCGCCTACCGCTCCTGCGGCCCGACTGTGGGTTCCTCGACCGGACGCTCCCGGGCGGTGAGGTTCTGCACGGCCCGGCCGAGCGTGTGGAGACGGCCGCGGTCCCGCAGTAGGAGGGCGAAGGCGAGGACGAAGTAGAGGGCGATGAAGGGCGGGTGGAGGGCCGGCAGGGCGAACTGCGTCGCGAAGAGGCCGAAGAGGGCCAGGGCCGACCACACCGAGAACTCGAAGCGCGCCAGGACGACCACGGCGAACAGGCTCTGGGCCATGGTCAGGAAGACCTCCGAGACCTGGCGCGAGTCGAGGGGCATCGCTTCGGGGCTTCCGGAGGATACGGCGAAGGCCAGAGGGAGCATGCCCACGAGGAGGGTCCACTGGTTGACCTTGGAGGAGATCATCGTCCGGAGGCCGAGGTTCGCACGGCCCTGAAGAGCGAAGAGGACGGCGATGATGAACTCCGGGGACTCCGAGGCAAGCGGGGCGAGCCACTGGACGAGGAAGAACTCGTCGATGCCGAACAGCTTGCCCGTTCCCACCAGCCCCTCGGAGAAGGCCTCCGCCGACAGGAGGATGGTCCCCGCGGCGAAGACGAAAAGGGATGCGGTCACCAGGCGCCGGGGCGTCTGGGGGAGGGCGGCTATGGCCGCGGCCGGGCCGATGAGCTCCGGCTCTCCAACGCTCTGGGCCGACGCCGAGCGGATGTAAAGGGCGAAGAGGAGGAGGAGGACGGCCGTGTCGAGGAGGGAGAGAGAGCCCTTGAGGGGTATGACGACGGCGTAGACCGTCGCCAGGGTGAGGGCCCCGAGCTCGAGGCGGTCGCGCTTGGCAAGGCGCAGGACGCGGCTCCGCGTCTTCCACCAGTACACCAGGACCACGGCGCTCCAGCCGACACCGATGAGCAGGCGGTTCGCCCCGGTCATGTTGGCCACGGCGTAGGGGGCGTAGGTCGGGTCCTTGCCCGCCTGCCACGCGAAGTAGATGTCGACGGCGTACTCGGGCAGAACGGCGATGAACGAGAGCAGAGCCACGGCGAGGGCGTCGGAGATGTCGAGCTGGGCCAGCTCGGCGGCCCACGAGAGGAGGAAGGCCGCGCCCAGGATGGCCGCCCCCGAGAGGGCGGCCTGGACGGCCGGTGACCCGTGGAAACCGACGAGCCGCAGGTAGAGCCATGGACAGGCCGCTCCGACAGCCAGGAAGACGGGAAGAACGCGTTTCACTCACGAGACCTCCACTCGGTAGTGTGCCCTTCAGGGCGTGGCGGAAAGACCCGGGGGGAGTTCTCCGAAGGGGGCCGGGGACCTTTCCCCGGCGGATGCGGAGGGAAGACTTTCAGGACGGACATCGACAAGGGTTCGCTTCTCGAGGACCTGGCCGTCTCGGCCTGGTTCGCCGACGCGGACAAGGTGCTCCGCTACGTCAACCGGTGGGCTAGAGCCGAGGAGGAGGCCGTGGCGGCCGCCATGGGGAAGAATGTGGAAGAGTGCCCTGGAGCTGGCCTTCAAGGCGCCCGGGTGAGCATGGAGCACCCGGGGGTTCCTCGGCGCGGGCGGCGGCGGGATGTCCGCTGAGGGGCCGCTCCGGGAGGAGTGAGGTGAGCGATGACGGGTGTAGGAGCGGAGTTCGTCGAAAAGACCAAGTACAGGTGGCTGGGAGTGTCCGACCAGCAGAAGGGGGTGCCCCCGCCGCCTCTCGAGAAGCCGGCCGACCCGTCGAAACCTATCGTCGACCTTCCCGACCCCTCTTCGGTCAGGGTCAGGCCGGTGGACCTCACGGAGGCCATTGCCGCCAGGACCAGCGTGAGGAAGTACGCCCCCGAACCCGTGACCCTCGATGAGGTGTCGTATCTTCTCTGGTGCACCCAAGGGGTCAAGGAGGTCGCCGCCCGGCACGCCACCCTTAGGACGGTGCCCTCGGCCGGCGCCCGTCACCCTTTCGAGACCTACCTCCTGGCCAACCGGGTGGAGGGCCTCGAGCCCGGCCTCTACCGGTTCCTGGCCATCTCCCACAGACTGCAGGAGCACGACCTCGCCGACGGCGTGGCACGGGAGGTGCACGAGGCGACCTTGGGGCAGTACGTGCTGGCCAGCGCTGTCACCTTCATCTGGGCGGCCGTGCCCTACCGCACCTCATGGCGCTACCAGGAGCGCGGCTGGCGCTACCTCTTCCTCGACGCCGGCCACGTCTGCCAGAACCTCTACCTGGCCGTCCAGGCCGTGGGGGCCGGCTGCTGCGCCATAGCCGCCTTCGACGACGACCGGATGAACCGGGTCCTCGGGCTCGACGGTGAGCGGGAGTTCGTCGTCTACGTGGCCACCGTGGGGAAGACGCGGGTCCGGTCGGCCCCGGGGCGCACGAGGGAGGGTTCGTGACGTGGTCAGGCTCTTCACGGCGGCGGAGATGAGGGAGGCTGACCGCCTCGCCGTGGAGGCTGGGGTCCCTTCGCTCATCCTCATGGAGAACGCCGGGCGGGCCGTGGCCCGCCTGGCGACGAGGCTTCTGGAAGAAGTCCCTCCCGGCCGGAGGGGGAGCCTGCTCGTCCTCGCCGGCAAGGGGAACAACGGGGGCGACGGCCTCGTCGCGGCCAGGCTCCTCGCCGGTCTGGGCCTCCCGGTCGAGGTGGTGCTGGCCGGGTCGGAAGACTCCTTCACCGGGGACGCCCTGACGAACCTGCGGGCTCTTGAGGCACAGGGGCTCGTGCGGCCCCGCGTGTTCGGGCGGGAACTCGAGGGTCCCGCCTTCTCGGCTCTCGTGAAGGAGGCCGCCGTCGTCGTCGACGCCCTTCTCGGGACAGGTGTGAGCGGAGCCCCGCGGGAGCCGGTCGCGACGCTCATATCCCTCCTGGGGGCGGTCCCGGAGGCCTGTGTCCTGGCCGTGGACCTGCCTTCGGGGCTTGACGCCGACACGGGCCGGGCTCCGGGGCAGGCCGTACGGGCCCGGGCCACGGTCACCTTCGGTGGGGTCAAGCTGGGGCTCGCCCTCCCGGGGGCGGCCGCCTTCACCGGCCGCCTCTACCTGGCCGACATCGGTCTGCCGCCCTCCTGCCTCGAGCGGGCCGGCCGGGCCCGCTGGTGGCTCCTGCCGCGGGAGGCCGCGGCATGGCTTCCGGCGCGTCCGGCCGACGGGCACAAGGGGACCTTCGGCCACGTGTGGGTGGCCGCCGGGTCGCCGGGTTTCACCGGCGCGGCCGTCCTCACCGCCCTGGGGGCCCTGCGGGCGGGCGCCGGACTGGCGACCGCCGCGGTGCCGGAGGGAAGCCGGGCTCTCGTTGCTGGCTCCTTCCCCGAAGCGCTCACCAAGGGCCTGGAGGAGGGCCCCGACGGCCGGGTCGCCGCCGGGGCCGCGGCCGGGCTCCTCGCGGACCTGGGGGGAGCCGCGGGGGAGCGGGAGGGAAGGGTCAGGGCCTCGCTGGTGGTCGGGCCCGGCCTCGGGGTGTCCGACGAAGTGGCCCGCTTCGTCACGGCGCTGGTGCGCGAATCCCCCGTCCCCGCCGTCCTGGACGCCGACGCCCTGAACTGCCTGGCCCTCCAGGGACCCGAGGCCGCGGCGGCCGTGCTTCCTTCGGGAGCGGGGCGGACCGTGGTCACCCCGCATCCCGGGGAGATGGCCCGCCTCACCGGCCTGTCTGTCACGGACATCCAGGGAGACCGGCTCACCGTCGCCTCGGACGCCGCGAGGCTCTGGAAGGTGGTCGTCGTCCTCAAGGGGGCCGGGACGGTCGTCGCCTCGCCTGACGGGGAGGTCTGGATGAACGCCACCGGGAACCCGGCCATGGCCACGGCCGGAAGCGGCGACGTCCTGGCCGGGGCGCTCGGGGCCTTCCTCGCCCAGGGGCTCCCGCTGGACCGAGCGGCCTGCCTGGCAGTCTGCGCCCACGGGCTCGCGGGCGACCTCGCCGCCCGGGACATCGGTGGGAGAGGGCTCCTGGCCCGCGACATCGCCCACGGGCTTCCTGTCGCCCTCGACGTTCTCTCTTCGGCCGAGGGCTACGGACCGGTCGAGCTGCCCCTGATAGGCTTCCCGGGCGGAGGCCGGCTCCGGAACGGTGACGCCGGGCGGGGGCCGGACCCGGCGGGGCAGGCAAGGCCGGAGCGGGACCGCAAGCGGGAAGGGGGCCCAGAGCGGGAGGGGGAGGTGCTACGTTGAAGGGCTTCATGGGCTATTACCGGGCCGGCTCCGGATGGGAGGCCGGCCACCGCCCGACATGGGCGGAGGTTTCCCTTGACGCCATCAGGGAGAACGCCCGGGCCCTCCGCCGCCTGGCGGAGCCGGCCGAACTGATGGCCGTGGTCAAGGCTGACGGCTACGGTCTGGGCGCCGTCGAGGCCGCCCGCGCGGCCCTGGGGGGCGGGGCGACCTGGCTCGGCGTCGCCGCCCTCGAGGAGGCGGTCGAACTCAGGCGGGCCGGGTTCACCTGTCCCATCCTCATCCTGGGACCGTCCACCCCGGCCCAGGCCGAGGTCATCGCCAGGCACGACATCACCGCGGCCGTCTTCGAGCCCGAGACGGCCGAGGCCCTCGCCGCGGCCGCCCGCCGCTTGGGGCGGCCGGTCCACGCCCATCTCAAGGTCGACACCGGGATGGGGCGCATAGGGGTGACCCCGGACGATGACGGGGCGGCCCTGGCCTCCAGGCTCGCCGCCCTCGAGGGTCTGGTCCTCGACGGGGTCTACACGCACTACTCGACAAGCGACGAGGCCGACAAGTCCTTCACCCGTCTGCAGACCGGCCGCTTCGAGCGTTTCCTCGAGCTGGCCCGCCGTGCCGGGCTCAGCTTCCGCTGGCGGCACGCGGCCAACAGCGCCGCCCTCATCGACCTGCCGGAGACCCGGTACGACCTCGTGCGGGTCGGGATATCCCTCTACGGCTACTATCCCTCGGACGACGTGGACCGCTCGCGGGTCGCCCTGAGGCCGGCCCTGACCTGGAAGACCAGGCTCATGTACGTCAAGCGCGTCCCGGCCGGGACGCCCATAAGCTACGGCAGGGAGCACGTGACCGAAGCCCCCGCTCTTGTGGGGACCCTCCCGGTGGGCTATGCCGACGGCTACCGGCGGTGCCTGGGGAGCGGGCGGGGGCGGGTCCTGGTGCGGGGGAGGAGCTGTCCCGTCCTGGGGCGGGTCAACATGGACCACGTTATGGTCGGGCTCGACGACGTGCCCGAGGCCCGGGCCGGCGACGAGGTGGTCCTGATGGGGTCGTCTGGGCGGGACGCCGACCCCGGGGCGGCCGGTCCGGCGGAGGCGGGGCCCGCGGTTGCGGGCATCCCCGCGGAGGAGCTGGCCGGGGCCTGTGGAACCATCGTCTACGAGATGGTGTCCACTGTCGGCCGCCGCGTGCCCCGGGTCTTCCTCGAGCGCGGGCGCCCGGTGGCCGTTCGCTCGATTCTAGGTTCGGCTCCTGTCGGAGGTGGCTTTCCTTGAACCTCGCGCGGCATCCCCGCGTCCCTCTCTCCCCCTGGCCGACCCCTCTTGAGGAGTGCCCCAGGCTGTCGGCGGCCCTGGGGGGTCCTCACCTGTGGGTCAAGCGCGACGACCTCACCGGGCTCGGACTCGGGGGGAACAAGGTCCGCAAGCTCGAGTACCTCCTGGGCGAGGCCGTACGCAAGGGCTGTGACACGGTCATCACCACCGGTTCCCTGCAGTCGAACCACGCTCGGCTGACGGCGGCGGCCTGCCGCCGCCTGGGCCTGGAGGTCACGCTCGTCCTCGAACCCGGGGTCGACCCCTCCGGCCGGCCCCGCGACCCGCGGGACCTCCCGCCGCTCCAGGGCAACATCCTGCTCGACCGGCTCTTCGGGGCGGAGGTGGTCATCTCCGAGGACGACTCTGAGGAGGCCCTCACCGAGAAGATGGACGAGGTGGCCTCTTCCCTCGCCGCCCGCGGACGGCGCCCCTACGTCATCCCGCTCGGCGGGACAAACCCCGTCGGCGTCCTCGGCTACGTGCAGGCGGCTCTGGAGATCGCCTGGCAGGCCTCTTCCAACGGCATCGTCTTCGACCACGTCCTGGTCGCCACGGGCTCCGGCGGGACCCAGGCCGGGCTCCACCTCGGTCTGGCCCTCTTCATGCCCGGGGTCACGGTGCACGGGGTCACCGTCAGCCGGGAGGCGGAGGCGAGCGCCCGGCGGGTGGACGGGCTCGTCGCCGACACGGCCGACTTCCTCGGGCTCTCCTCGAACCCGGCTCCGCCGGCGGTCGTTCACGGCGGCTACGTCGGGGAGGGCTACGGTATCCCGACCGAGGCGGGCTGGGAGGCCATCGTCCTTGCCGCCCGCACGGAGGGGCTGGTCCTGGACCCCGTCTACACGGGGAAGGCCCTCTCGGGTCTCGTCGGCCTCATCCGCACGGGCCGGCTTGGGCCCTCGGAGAGGGTCCTCTTCGTCCACACCGGCGGGGCCCCGGGGCTCATGGCTCAGGCCGAGGCCCTCGAAGGGTATCTCTCCCAAAGAGAGGGGCGGGAGGAGTGAACCGGGCCGGCGGCTCCCCGCGCCCGAGCCGTCCGCCGGGTCGCCGTCAAGGCCCCCGCCCGGTCATAGGTGTCACCTGCGGCTACGCGGAGGACAGGCGGACCACACAGCTCGCCCTCGACTATTCCGGCGGGGTGGAGGAGGCCGGCGGGCTAGCTGTGGCCGTTCCCGTCCCCTACCGTGTGCGCGAGGGTCTGCAGCGTGAGGCGGCCGCCCGCGCCGAGGCCGCGGCGGCCGAGGTCCTGGCCGTGGTGGACGGTCTTCTCCTCTCCGGAGGCCCGGACCTGGACCCGGAGACCTTCGGGGAGGCGCCGACCAGGGGCCTCGGACGGGTGGACTGGCCGCGCGACATCTTCGAGCTCGCCCTGGCCAGGGGAGCCCTCGCCGCCGGGACGCCTCTTCTCGGCATCTGCCGCGGGGCGCAGGTCCTGGCCGTGGCGGCCGGGGGGACCATCTGCCAGGACCTCGCCAGCCAGAACCCGGGCTGCCTGAAGCACCGCCAGGAGGCTCCGCGGCCGACGGCGACCCACTTCGTGGGGGTCGAACCCGGCACTCTCCTCGGGCGGCTGCTCGGGGTGGACCGCGTCAAGGTCAACTCCTTCCACCACCAGGCCGTGGCCCGGGTCCCGGACGGCTTCCAGGTCTCGGCCGTCGCCCCCGACGGGGTCGTCGAGGGGCTGGAGCCGGCTGGGGCCGCGTCGGGCGGGCCCGCGTCAGGGGGCGGCTTCTGCCTCGGGGTCCAGTGGCACCCGGAGTGCATGTGGAGGACCGAGCCCCTCTTCCTCAGGCTCTTCGAGGGCCTGGTGGATGCGGCCCGGACCTACCGGGAGGCCCGGGCGGCGGCCTGCGGGGGGCCGCGGAGAAGAGAGGGCGGACGGTGACGACACGCAGAGGACGCGAGGACGACCGGGGGAGCCGACGGCCGCGGGCCAGGGAACTGGGTGTCGTCCTGGGGCGCCTGCCTCCCGGTCCCCTGAACGCCATAACCGATGTCGGTGGGGTGGCGGTGGGCCACACCACCATCATGAGGGGTGACCCGCCCGGCACGGTGGTCCGCACCGGGGTGACGGCCGTCGTGCCGCACCCGGGCAACGTCTACCGCGAGCGGGTTCGGGCCGGGCACTTCGTGTTCAACGGCTACGGGAAGACGACAGGCCTCGCCCAACTGGGGGAACTCGGCGTCTTGGAGACGCCCATCCTCCTGACGAACACCCTCAGCGTGTGGACGGCGGCCGACGCCCTCGTCACCTACACTCTCGAGCGGAACCCCGAAGTGGGACTCACCGGCGGGACGGTCAATCCCGTGGTGGGCGAATGCTCCGACGCCTACCTCAACGACCTCCGCGGGCGGTACGTCACCGAGCGGGACTGCCTGGCCGCCCTGGAAGCGGCCTCAGGGGGACCGGTCGCCGAGGGCGCGGTCGGGGCGGGCACGGGCATGTCCTGTCTTGGCTTCAAGGGCGGGGTCGGGACGTCCTCCCGCGTCTTGACCTTCCGGGGCCGGGCCGGCCGCGAGGCCGTGTTCGTCATGGGCTGCCTGGTCGTCTCGAACTTCGGCCGCCTCGGCGACTTCCGGCTCGACGGGGTGCCTGTCGGCGCCGAGCTCCAGGCCCTGGGGTGGCCCCGGAGGCCGGCGGGGCCGCCGGCGACCGTGGAAGAGGAAGGCCGTCCCCCGGCAGGGCCCCCGCCTCCTGAGGCTGAGGGGCGCGGCGCGGAGCAGGACCAGGAGGAGCGCGGAGGAGGCTCCTCAGGAGGCTCCATAATGGTCGTCCTGGCCACCGACCTGCCCCTCACGGCCCGCCAGCTCACCCGTGTCGCGCGGCGGGCGGCCCTGGGCCTCGCCCGGACCGGGTCGGTCGGGGCGCACGGGAGCGGTGACTTCATCCTGGCCTTCAGCACGGCCGACCCCGAGCCGGCCTACCCGGCTGAGCCCGTGCTGACGGCGAGACGGCTGGCCGAGGACGACCGGCACTTCGGGCCCATCTTCCAGGCGGCCGTGGAAGCCACCGAGGAGGCCATCATCAACTCCCTCTTCGCGGCCCGGACGGTGGTGGGGCGGGACGGTCACGTCCGAGAGGCTCTGCCGGTGGGAACGGTTCTCGAGATACTGGAGCGGCACGGGCGCCTCGGAAAGAGCGGCTGACCGGGTTCGGGGCGGCGGCGGTCCGGGGGGTGCCACGGTGACCGCGCGGCCGGCATGGCGGCCGGGGCGCCGGGCCGGGGAGAGCGGGAAGCCGGAAGGGAGAGCGATAGACAGGAAATGACCGGAATCCTGGTCGAGGTCAGGCGGGGCCGCTTCGTGGAGAGCGTCCACCGCGGGAGCGTCGTGGTCGTCGACACCGCGGGGACGGTCCTGTGGTCGGCGGGCGACCCCGAGATGCACACCTTCATGCGGAGTTCGGCGAAACCCATCCAGGCCCTGGCCGTGGTCGAGACAGGGGCCTACGAGGCCTTCGGGCTCACCGAGCGGGAGCTCGCCGTGATGTGCGGCTCGCACAGCGGCGAGCCGGCGCACGTCGAGACGGTGCTCGGCATTCTGGAGAAGACCGGGCTTTCGGAGGCCCACCTCAAGTGCGGGACCCACCGCCCCGTCCACCGGCCGTCAGCCGACGAGCTGGTCCGGCGGGGGCGCCAGCCGACCGCGGTCCACTGCAACTGCTCCGGGAAGCACGCCGGGATGCTGGCCGTGGCCCGGCACATGGGGTGGAGCCTTGACGACTACTGGCGTGAGGACCACCCCGTTCAGCGTCTCTGCCTTGAGAACCTGGCGGAGGTCGCCGGATATCCGGCCTCGGGGATCGGTGTGGCCGCCGACGGCTGCGGGGCGGCGGTCTTCGCCCTTCCCCTCCGGAACATGGCCCTCGCCTTCGCCCGGATGGCCCGGCCGGAGGACCCGTGTTCGGGGTTCCCACCGGAGCGGGCCAGCGCGGCCTCTCTGGTCGTCCGGTCCATGCGGGCCCACCCGGACATGGTCGCCGGGACGGGTCGGCTCTGCACGGCCCTCATGACTCACACGGCCGTGTTCGCCAAGGGCGGCGCAGAGGCGGTCTACTGCCTGGGCGTGCCGGAGCGGGGCCTGGGCGTGGCGGTGAAGATCGAGGACGGCAACTATCGGGCCGTCGGCCCGGTCGTCCTCCGGGTGCTCGAAGAGCTCGGGCTCCTCAGCCCCGAGGCCGCCCGTGCACTGGAAGGGTTCGCCCGCCCTCTGATGAAGAACCACCGCGGCGAGGTCACCGGGGCCATCGAGACCGTCCTCAGGCTCCGAAAGGAGTTGACGGCGTGATGAAGATTTTCATCTCGGCTGACATCGAGGGCATCAGCGGGGTGGTCCACAGGGACCACACGGGCCCGGACTCCGAGGGAGGGCGCAGCGACGAGTACCGGCGGGCGCGCCTCCTCATGACGAGGCAGGTGAACGCGGCCGTGGCCGGGGCCCTCGAGGGCGGCGCGGAGACGGTCGTGGTCAGCGACGCCCACGGGTCCATGCGCAACATCCTCATCGAGGAACTGCACCCGGCGGCGCGGCTCGTCACCGGGTCGCCGAAGCCCCTCTCGATGATGCAGGGGGTCGAGGGCTCGAGCGGGGCCCTTTTCGTCGGGTATCACGCCCGGGCGGGTGTCCCGGGGGTCCTGAGCCATACCTACAGCGGCCGGACGGTCCAGGAGCTGAGGATAGGGAGCAGGGTCGCCGGCGAGACCCTCATGAACGCGGGCATCGCCGGCTACTACGGAGTCCCCGTCCTGATGGTGGCCGGGGACTCCGCCGCGGCCGCCGAGGCCTCGCAGGTGCTCGAGGGGGTCAGGACGGTGGCGGTGAAGGAGGCCGTCGGGCGCTACGCCGCCCTGTGCCTTCCCTTCGAGGAGGCCAACAGGCTCGTGAGGGAGGCGGCCCGTGAGGCGGTGGCCTCGGCCCGGGAAGTGAAACCCTTTGTGGTGCCGCCTCCGGTGACCTTCCAGATCCGGTTCACGAACACGGCTCAGGCCGAGGCGGCCACCCTCGTTCCCGGCACCCGGCTTGTCGACCCGGTGACGGTCTCCTTCACCCATGAGGACTACATCGTCGCCTTCAAGGCCGCCCGGGCGATGATAGGTCTGGCCCACATCGCGGACGCCTGACGACCCTACTGACAGTCGGACCGTCGGGCCGTGGACGAACGGCTCCCGATCAAGTCGAACAGCTACACGATGACCGACCGGGGAGGCTCTCAGGTATGACCACCAAGCAGGCGAAGGTGAGGACGAACAGGGACAGGCTGGTGGCCATCTCGGTGATGGGCGAGGTCTCGGCGCCGAAGATGCGCGCCCCGTACCGCGTGGGTCACGACGGGGTGGCCCGCGTGGGTCCGGCCACCGGGGGCATCGTCTACAACGTGCGGGTCGGCGACCCGGCCTTCGGATGGGCGGGCGACCACGTCGAACCGGGCGTCAGCACCAAGGAACCCAAGGACGAACACATCAACATGGCCTACAACACCCTCTCCTGCGTCGGGAACAGGGTCCGGGTGGTCTCCGGCGACGCCAAGGGGGCGACAGGGGTCGTCACCGGCAAGCACGGAGGTGTCGAGCACGTCCTCGTGGACTTCGACCCTGAGGTGCTCGACAAGCTCGTCATCGGGGACAAGGTCCTCGTCAGGGCCTACGGCCAGGGCCTGGAGGTCGAGGGCTTCCCGGGGGTCAAGGTCTACAACCTCGACCCGGACCTCTTCGAGAAGATGGGCCCGGAGGTGGTCGGGGACGGCGACGACCGGAGGCTCAGCCTTCCGGTGACGGCCGAGATCCCGGCCCACCTCATGGGTTCGGGTCTCGGGTCGACGAGCGCCTCCAGCGGCGACTACGACATGACGACACAGGAGCCTTCCGTCCTGGCCGAACTCGGTCTCGACCGGCTGCGCCTGGGCGACATCGTGGCCATAAAGGACGCCTCGGCCTTCTACGGGTGGAGCTACCG
>CAJXZV010000059.1 GCA_913063835.1 uncultured Eubacteriales bacterium | reverse complement strand
GCTCGGCGGGAACTTCTCCCCGCACGCTCTCGGCTCCGCGGGAACTTCACCCCGCCCGCTCCCCGTCCCTGCCGCCGGAACCCGGAGCCCCTCGCTAGGGCTCCGGTCCTCTCGGGGGCTCCGGCGGCTCCGGTCCGCTCGGGGACTCCAGGGACCCCCGTCCTCTCGGGAACTCCGGTCCTCCAGGGCCGGCAGGTCCCGGCGAAACGGCCAGCGCGACCACAGACCCCGCCAGAAGGACGGCGGCGGCAACATAGAAGCCCGGACGCATGGTGCCGAAGGTCTCCGCCATGACTCCGGTTGCGTAGGGGGCCACCACGGAGGCGAGCATCCCGGCGAAGTTCAGGAAGGACAGAGCCGTCGCCGACCTCTGCGGCGGGGCCAGTTCCGACACCCTGGCCACCAGGAGCGGGTCGACCGTAGATTTCCCGACGAGGCCGTAGAGGATGAGAAGCACGCAGAGGACTCCCACCGATTGGACATAGGCGAGACCGGCGACGCTGACAGCCGCCGCCGGGAGGAGCACCCGGAGGGGCCGCATGCGGTCGCCGACACGGTCGGACAGTGCACCCACGATGAGAGCCCCCGGGATGGAGGCCCACGCCGTCAGTGACGATGCCAGCCCGGCGGCGGAGGCGTCGAGGCCGCGCTCGTACTGCAGGTAGTAGGGCAGCCAGGTCAGGAGCATGAAGAACGCGTAGAGGGAGGTGAAGTTGAGCGCGTACGCGGCCAGGAGCCGGGGCGAGAGCGCGGCGGAGATTCCCGCCGGCAGGGGCCCGAGGACATGCGCCGACCGGTCGCCCCCGCCCCGGGGCTCCTCGACCCTCCGGGCGAAGAGCAGCGCTACGGCAGCGGTGGGGAAGGCCAGGAGCCAGAAGGGCGCGCGCCAGCCGAGGCCCAACGTGAAGGCCGCGGTGCTGCCAAGGATGAGGCCGGCGGACGTCCCGACGGCCATGCCGCTGTAGATGACGGCGGAGCCCAGCCCCCGGCGGGACAGGGGTATCGCCGCCGACGAGATGGCGAACTGGGACGGGTAGTAGGTGCCCTGTGCAAGGCCGGCCAGTCCCGCGGCTACGAGGAAGAACGTGTAGCTCGGGGCGAGCCCGCGAAGAACCGTGGCCAGGCCGAAGGCGACCAGCCCTCCGACCAGGAGCCTCTTCTTACCGAACCTGTCCGCCAGAAGGCCGGTGGGAACCTGCGCCGCGGCGTAGGCCAGGAAGAAGACCGAAGAGACGAGACCCAGCCGGGCCTCGTCAAGGCCCCATTCCGCGCCGAGGGCTCCGAGGACCGGAGCGAGCACGGCGCGCCCCGCGTAGAGGACGACCCAGCCAAGAGCGCATATCCCTACGACGGTGTGCCACGGAGGCGCCCCACCCGGCTCCACCCGGGTCCCCTCGCCGGTGCGTGGCGGACGGCCGGGCCGGCGCGGGCGGCCCACAATCCCGACCGGACCTGCCTCTGCCGGGAGGCTACGACGATTGCGGTGAAGAAATCTCTCTGGCACTTTCCACGTACGCCTGGACGATGGAGCGGAAGAGGTCGTTGGTATCGACCAACCTGTCGAAGGAGCCTTCGGCCACGATTCGGCCCTCCTGGAGAACCGCGATGCGGTCCGCCAGCTTCAAGATGGGGGGTTTGTGTGAGATGAGGATTCCGGACTTCGTCTGCAAGAACTCCCTCAGTCGTCTGATCAATGCCTGCTCCTTAAGCAGGTCAAGGTTCAGTAACGGCTCGTCGATTATGACTATTCGCTTGTCAGCATACATCAGGCGCGCAAGCTGTATCCGCTGTCTTTCACCGCCTGAGATGAACTCACCGGCTTCTCCGAGGTTTCGATTCCTGAGGTGACCCAGTCCGAGTCTCTCTATGATACCTGACAATCGCGCCGGGTCCAGAGGCCGCCCCATCGCGATGTTCGCTTCCAAGGTATCGTTGATGATGCCGATTGTCTGTGCCGCGTAGCCGATTATGTCGAAGACGCACTCAGCAGGGAGTGTACGGATGTCTCTCCCGTATATGAGAACGTTTCCTTCAAACGAACGGTTGAAACCTAGGAGTGTATCCACCAGGGTGGACTTACCTTCCCCCGAGAGTCCGACTACACCTATGACGTCTCCCTCATGGACCACGAGGTCGAGGCCCTCGATCGGGCGGTCGGCCCCGTGGTCGACGGTCAGGTTCTGGATTACCAGTATAGGACCGGGCTTCGGGACGACCGGCACACTGTCGTACTTGGATTTCCAGTTTTCCACCTCATTGAAATGATTGAGGATGGTTTCGAGGTTTGCAGCGCTTTGGACTGCAACACGTGTGAGCTCACGCAGTATGTACACCGGTTCAGTTGCTGTTAGGAAGTAGGACCAGACAGCCCACACCAGGCCTACAGTCATTTGCCCGTTGATTACCTGAATGGCACAGTAAAGCAGAAGGACGACCTGGGAAACGTACCTAGCCAGGTCTATGACAATCTTATCAAGAGTCACCTTCCTCGTCTCAACTTTAATTGCACAATCACTTGTCTCTTGTGATATTTCTTCATACTTTTTTAAACGAGGAGCGAAGGCCTGACCGGCCAATATCTCGGGAAGATTTGCCAGGGTCTCTACGATATACGCCATAGCTTTACGCAACAACTCGAAGCCATGAGAATAAAGCTCATGGGTGAAACGATGTACAAGTTTCGAATAAAAGATGATGAGTATAATGTTAAAACCAAAGATAAAGAACAAAACAACATCCCATATCAAAACAATGACTAAGACGGCCAACATCCGAACAAGAAGTATGATGCCTCGTATGAACGCATAATCAAGGACAATGAAGGCATCGTTGACTTGGTCTCCAATTAACTTCGAGTAATAACCACTTCCTTTTTCCCTGATTCTCTTCAACGGAATGTACGGAATCGTCGCGAAGATGCTCTTTCTGAGCTCTTGAGCCGCTAGGAACTTCTGTCGAACGTAAAGGACTTCACCAAAATACGATAGGCCGAAAGAGACCACATAAAGCAGTGTGAGGTACAGGATACTTTGGCTATCAAGCCGGCGAGCGGCCAACCCATCGATGATGTCGCCTACTATTAGGGGGGAGACCAAGCCGGCGATGAACGGAGTACACGCCATCAGGCCTCCGATAAGGACGAGTGCGAGCCGGGGACGCGGAAGCAATGAGTAAAAAGCAAGAATCGTTCGGATATTGGCAATCACCGGCGAACCTCCCCGATAGAGTAGGAGGCAACCCGCACCGGCTGCCTCCTACTCCATAGTGGCAAGTGCACCTAAGCGTCAGTCGAACTCGTGCTTACAGCACACACCCGTGAGGCAGCATATACCGAACCAGGCGCACTCCCAGTCGTTATTACGAACAAGGATATCGATGCCCTTCCTCAGGACCTTCACTTTATTCCCACCCTTCATCTATCGACTCTCGCGACCATCGGCAGACCTGCCCGCTATACCGGCGTTCCGGACTATCCAGATCACGTGAACTCGTGCTTACAACAGAAACCCGAAAGGCAGCACAGGCCATACCAACCGCACTCCCAATCATCCTTACGGTTACGGATGTCACGGGCAGCCCTTAGCACGGTCATTATCGACACCTCCTTTCACGGGGAATCAGCCCATGCACCTTATGCTAGCGGATGTCAACGCTTTTCTGGCTCGGCTCAGCTTTATCGTTGAGGGTATTCAGTTCTATTACTCGATGCATGGCCGAACGGATGTCCTCCTCAGACCAGTAGCAGGCAGGCCGTCCGAGCCGCGACAACCTTTCTCGTTTGCATCCTCCCATGCATACCGGAAGCAGCTTACACTCGTAGCAACGCTTCCGGTTTTCCTCGAAGAACGAAACTCGCCACTTCTTGCCGTCCTCATTGAGGAGAATTCGACCGTCTTCCGATACGCGCCCATGGGCAAGGCCTTCATCTCCCACCCATGTGTCACATAAGAACAGGAGACCGTCGGCCCCCACGATGAACGCGTAATTCCTCTCGGCCGGGCACCAGCTTGGAGTCGGCCTTGGCAAGGGGTCGAACATTCTCACTGTGGAGTTGATCCTTTGCATACGCATCGTCTTCAAAGCCAAGGCTAGTTGTAGTTGCAGTCCTTCCTGGTATCCGCATATTTCGCTAGAGACTTCATCTATGTCATCACGCGTGGTCTCGAAGTTGTATACAGGCCTGAAATAGATTTCAAATCGCGGGTCGTCACCGAAATCTGAGTGGAACATCTCAAGAAGACGATGCATACTGTCTATGCTTGTACGAAGGAAGTTACCACGTATCGAGAACCGGAATTCGACATCCTGTTGCAACTGTGATATCTGCAAGAGATTGTCATAAATTGTCTGGAATGTAGGCTTTCCATTCTTGAGACGGCGCAGTTTGTCGTGATTTTCTGCATCTCCGTCCAGGGTGACCTGAAACTCCTTGATGCCGACAGAGGTCAATTTCAAGAACTTATCAACTGTCAGTAGATATCCGTTAGTGACCATGATGCCACGAATCTTAGCACCATAATCCTCTAAAGACTTTAATTTTTTGTGAAATGCAACAATGTTATCGAAGGCTAGGGTCGGCTCACCTCCAAACCAGCTGATTTTTATCATCGTAGAGCGATTATCATCTGTGCGCTTATTCTCTTTAACAAGGTTCTCAAGGTATTTGAAAACGCCATCATAAACTGACGGTTTCATTAGCAAGTTTCTACGGTTGAATTGAAAACAATAAGGACAACCAAAATTACAAGCTTCAGCCGGAAGCATGGTGAGATGAATTAGGTACCTGTCATCACGCCATTCATAGTACCATTGCTTGACAATCTCAAGCTCATCACAGTCGTATGGGACCAAAAAACCTTCCTTCTCTAGAGTTACAACCATAGGGTCTTCCGGTACAGGATCAGACAACAAGCTAAGAACTTTCTTTACTTCATTAGGCTCAACGTGTATCAGAGACCCGGTTCGAGTGTTATATAATGCGAGGGAATTATTGGATAGTCGTTCAACAAAATTATAACGACTTTGTGTAAGGGGAGTCATTTCGGAAACCTCCGACGTACCTTTGCTTTATATGTACACGAAATGCCTGAATAGGTCAATCCTAGCGTTGATGGAAACGTTGTAACTCACGCGACACGAGCGTGCCGAGTAGGCGGGCTCTTGTAGGCGGCAGACTCACGGCCCGAGCCGCCGAGACCTGAGCCGCCAGGACCGCCCCTCGACGGCTAGAGCCCCTGCATATCCGGGGCCGGGCTCAAGGTCGCACAGGGTCCATCGCAGGACCTCCCCGGGAGCCCCCTCCACGTCGTCGAGGACCGGGGTCCGGCCGGGGTCCACGGACACGGAGAACCGGCGGAGGGAGAGGGCGAACCCCTCCCCCCTCGCC
Organism: uncultured Eubacteriales bacterium; assembly: GCA_913063835.1. Taxonomy (GTDB): domain Bacteria; phylum Bacillota; class Sulfobacillia; order UBA995; family UBA9673; genus UBA9673. The sequence goes on along the minus strand of CAJXZV010000059.1, from coordinate 8,315 downwards.
TTGATGAAGGCCTCTTTCCGGGTCCAGCACGCGTAGAAGGCCCGCAGCCGTAATCGGTCCGGCATGGCCAGCAGAGCGGCCGCCTCCCTTGGCGAGAAGAAACGAACCGCCAGCAGCTCGTGCTTTATGCCAGGACGAATCCTCTCCACGTCCACACCGACCCTGCGCCCGCGCGCCAGGGCATAGACCGCAAGCCTGTGCGAATGGGAAACGTTGAAGGTGAGGGTGCTGTCACCGACGCCGTCACCGGCCAGCGTTGGCTTCCCGCGGGCGCCGTATTCGAACCGGAGGCCCCTGGCCCGCTCCACAATCCGCGCCTCGCAGAGGTCGACCCGTCCGGGCCCGTTCCCGGCGCCGCCGGAGTGACCGCCGCCGCGGCCGGGGTCGTCCCCCGCGTCTTCCGCCAGGTAGGCACTCAGGAGAAGACGGAGCAGGGCGCGGCCCGCGACGAAGCGTCGCCTGCCCTCCCCGGACCGGAGGCGGCAGGCCCTGGCCCTCTCGTCGTCCGACAGGAGCTCCCAGAAGTCGCAGGATGGGCCGCGCCGGGCCCCACCCCGCCCGGTCCTACCCGGCGGTGCCCACCGGTCCAGGTCCACGTACCAGACGTGGACCTCGTCGCGGCCCAACCCGAACGCTCCCGCCGGCACCCTCATGACCGCTGTCGCGCCCCCTGCACGGTCTGCGCACAGGCTGCCCCTTCAGGGTCGCCGCGTTCGCCCGCTCGACCGGGTTCCTCAGACCCGCGGCGCCTTGCGACCACTTTCGTCTGCCACCGCCCGCTGCGGTAGTAGGCGTAGTAGAGGAGAAGGCCGACATAGGGGCTTGTGGCGACGGCCGTCCAGATCCCGGTCACGCCGAGGCCGGACAGAGAAGAGAGGTGGTGGGCGAGGGGCACGCGGACGACCCAGAGCGAGATGAAGGTGAAGACCATCGCCGGCACCGTGTCGCCGGCGCCCCGCAGGACACCGGACATGACGAACATGAGGGCCAGCGGCACGTAGGCGAGGGCCATGTAGCGCAGGTACAGCCCGCCCTCGGCCAGCACGCTCGCGTCACCCGTGAAGAGGACGAGCAGGACATCCGGCTTGAAGAAGGCCACGAGGGCCACCAGGAAGGTTATCCCTCCGGAAATCAGGACGGCCCACCTCACCGTCTCCCCGACCCGCTGGACCCGCCCGGCCCCGAGGTTCTGCCCCACCAGGGACGAGACGGCGACGCCGACACTCATGGAGGGCATGAAGGCGAACTGGTCAAGGCGGGTCCCGGCCCCGAACCCGGCCACCACGACCGGCCCGAAGCGGTTGACGAACGAACTGACGACGACCGCGCTGAGCGAGACCAGGACCATCTGTATGCCGGCCGGGAGGCCGATCCTGAAGGTCAGCTTGGTCAGCTCCCAATCGAAGCGGAAGGACCCGGGCTGGTAGGTCACGATCCCGGAGGTGACATAGAGGTAGCGCAGGGAGATGACGGCGGAGACGGCCATCGCCAGGACCGTGGCCAACGCCGCGCCGGCGGCGCCCAGCGCCGGGAGCGGGCCGAGGCCGAAGATGAAGACGGGGTCGAGGACGATGTTGAGGCCCGTCGCGTAGGCCAGGAACCTCAGCGGGGTCCGCGAGTCACCAAGCCCTCTCAGGATGGCGCCGGCGGCGTTGAAGAGGAACATGAAGACGATGCCCGCCATGAAGATGCCGAGGTAGGACGCAGCCGTGTCGATGATCTCCGGCGGGCAGTTGATGACGCGGAGAAGAGGCCGCCGGAAGGCGACGCCCAGGACGGACGCGGCGACGCCCGTCACGGTGAGAAGGAGCAGGGAGTTGTTCACCGTCCGGACCACCCGGTCCGGACGGCGGGCGCCGAAGTATTGAGAGACGAGGACCGTCGTGGCCATGGTGATGCCGATGACAAGGGCCACCAGGGCGAAGATGATGGGGAAACCGACCGAGACCGCGGCAAGGGCCTGGTGGCCGAGGAAGCGGCCCACCCATATGGCGTCGACCGTGTTGTAAAGGGCCTGGAGCAGGTTGCCGAGGAGCATCGGGACAGCGAAGGAGACGAGGTGGCGCGGGATGCTGCCTTCGGTGAAATCGCGTACGCGGCGGTCGCTCAACCGGGGCCTCCTCTTCAGGTCCTGTATACCTCGTCGCGGACGGGGCTTCTCCACGGCTCAGCCGCGGCCGGCCTCCCGCACGGCTGTCACTTTCTTCTTCTTCTTCTTCTTCTTCTTCTTCTTCTGTGTGCGCGGGCAAATCCCCCTTTCGATGGGCGTGAGCAACGCCGGACCCGGGACGGACGTTGACTCGGAGGCACGGCTCCGGCGGTCGCAGAGTCGGACTCCGCCTGTCACGTCGGCCCGGGCCGACTACCTCTCCAGCGAGTCCCACTGCTCCCATGCCTCGCCCAGCTCGACAAGGGCGCCGGCCCTGTCCTCGGCCATCACGGCGCCACGCAGGCGGGCCAGGTTGGCGCTGATGCGGGTTAGCTTGTCTCGTCCGACGGAGAATTGGATACGCTCGGTGACCGTCTCCCAGGCCGCGATGAGCCGCTCCACGTCGGTCCGGGCCTGGTCCCATCGTCCGGCGGCGACGTGGGCCTCGACGGCGGCCATCAGGCCCGGAACGTCGTCATGCGGCCCGAAGGAACGCTTGAGGTAAGGGGCCGAGTTCATCGCGGCGACGAAGACGGCGAGGATGACGACCGGAACGCCGTAGTAGAGGATGCTATAGAAGGCCTTCTTCACGCCACCGACCTCCTTCTTGTGGAGAGCGCGCCCGCCGGGCGCCCGGCTCAGCCGGAGAGACCGCGCCCGCCCGGCGCCCGTCCCGGTCCGCCTCCGAGCTAACTGGGGCCCTTGAAGTCGCTCGCGTCGACGAGACGCTTCACCCGGTCGCGGTAGCGGTCGACGTAGAGTTTACCCGACGTCTCCAGGGTGGCCGCGAACACCTCTTCAGGCGACTGGATGCCCTGCTTCTTCAGTTCGGCCTCCAGCCAGCTCCGGTCGAGACCGACCTGCTCGAGGTTCTGGTCCACGACCACACCGTCGTAGATGAGTTCCGTGCTCACACCCTTGTAGGACGTAGGCAGGTTGAGGTCCTTCGGAGTCAGCGGCTGGTGCTGCGACTTGCGGAGGACCGATAGAGACCCGTTCGCCTCCAGGACGGCGAACTCCACCTCGCTGAGGTCGAACACCCCCTTCGTCCTCAAGAGTTCCAGAAGGTCCGACAGGCGGTAGCGCAGGGTCCTCAAGGCCTTCTCCATGACCTGGCCGTTCATGATGACCACCGTCGGCTCCCCGTCGATGTATTTGGCAGCGTAGCGCCACTTGAGGGTGACCCACTGGACGGCAAGGGCGGCCAGCACCCACGTGAGAAGCCCGACCCAATGGGGCCAGGCAGGGGCCCTGAGGTCCGTCGTGAGAGAGGCGGCCATAGAGCCGATGGTTATCCCTAGGACGTACTCGAAGAAGGTAAGCTGGCTTATCTGCTGCTTGCCCAGGACGCGGGCGAAGATCAAGAGACTCGTGAAGGCGATGATTCCTCTCACCACTACGACGAGAGCCTGGTCCATGGTTTCCGACCCCCTACCGTACCTAGGATGGTCGGCGTCTGGGCGGATATGTGGCGGAGAAGATACACGGCCGGGCCAGGCCGACCCTCGTACGCGCGAGCCCGGGTCCGGCCCCGTTCGGGCAGGATTAGCCCGCTTCTTGTCAAATCTGCAGCAAACCTAACTTTTCAGACCGGGGCCGGTTTCAGCCGGAGGGTGCATCCGCCGGACGCGGCGGTGTCGCCACCCGACGGCCGTCCGGCGGCCCACCGGTCCGACGGCGTAACGCCCGAGGCCCTCCCGCCATAGATTGGGTTCCATCAGAGAACCGGGGCGGCGGGCCGAGCCGAAGCATCGTCCGCAGCAGGGGTTGACAGAAATGTACAGGAAAGTCCTCGTAGCCAACCGGGGGGAGATCGCCGTCAGGGTAATACGGGCCCTGCACGAGCTCGACATCCAGGCCGTCGCCGTCTTCTCCGAGGCCGACCGTGACGCTCTCCACGTCGCCCTGGCCGACGAAGCCCACTGCCTGGGGCCGGCCCCTCCGGCCCAGAGCTACCTCTCCATCCCCAGGATCATCGAGGCCGCCTCCAAGAGCGGAGCCGAGGCCATCCACCCCGGCTACGGGTTCCTGTCCGAGAACCCCCACTTCGCCGAGGTCTGCCGCACATGGGGAATCGACTTCATCGGACCCGACCCCCAGGCCATCGAGCTGATGGGCCACAAGTCCCGGGCCAAGGCCACGGCCCGCCGGGCCGGGGTCCCCCTCGTGCCGGGCACGGAGGGAACGGTCACGGACGCCGGTCAGGCCCTGTCCGTCGCCCGCGACCTCGGCTTCCCCGTGCTCATCAAGGCCGCGGCCGGCGGCGGCGGCCGGGGGATGCGCGTGGTCCGCACCGAGAGCGAGTTCGAGACCAGCTTCCGCAACGCCCAGCGCGAGGCGCAGGCGGTGTTCGGCGACGGCAGCATGTACGTGGAGAAGTACCTCGAGCACCCGCGGCACGTGGAGGTCCAGGTCCTCGCGGACAGGCACGGCAACATCGTCCACATCTGTGAGCGCGATTCGTCCATCCAGCGCCGCTACCAGAAGCTCATCGAAGAGGCCCTGTCACCGGCGGTGACCCCGGAGCTGCGGGAGAAGATGTGCCGGGCCGCCGTCGACCTCGCCCGGGCTGTCGATTACATGAGCGCTGGCACGGTGGAGTTCCTCGTCAACGGTCAGGACTTCTACTTCATGGAGATGAACACGCGCATCCAGGTGGAGCACCCCACCACGGAGATGGTCACGGGGATTGACATCGTGAAGGAGCAGATACGGGTTGCCGCAGGTCTTCCCCTGTCCTTCGCGCAGGACGACGTGAAGCCCCGCGGGTGGGCCATCGAGTACCGCCTGAACGCCGAGGACCCCGACTCGGGGTTCCTGCCGTCGCCCGGCCTCATCACCGTCTACGAGACGCCGGGGGGTCCCGGGGTGCGCGTGGACAGCGGCGTCCAGGCCGGCCACCGCATCCAGCCCTTCTACGACTCCCTCTTCGCCAAGCTCGTCGTCTGGGGGCGCGACAGACAGGAGGCGCTCGAGCGGAGCCGCCGCGCCCTGGCCGAGATGAGGGTCGAGGGAATCAAGACGACCATCCCCCTCTACCGGCGCCTGCTCCAGGACGAGGAGTTCGTGGCCGGCGACTACCACACCCAGTGGCTGAGGTCCAGGGTGCCGCCGAAGACCGCCTGAGCCCGTTCGATGCGGGTCCCTGCGGGTCCGCGCAGAGGGGCAGTGGCTACCCCACAGCCACCTCGGCCTCGGCCGGCTCCTCCACCTCTACCTCGGGCCTCGGGTAGAGTCCCGCCCGCTCGACGATCTCGGGCACGATGGACTCCCAGGCGATGGCCATGATGTGGACGCCGTGGACGCCCTTCATCTCCTTCAGCCGCTGGATCATCTCCACGGCGATGTTCACGCCCTCGGCCTTCTTGTCGGCGGCCCCCTCCATGCGCTTGATGAGTTCGTCCGGGACCTTCATCCCGGGCACGGTCCTGATATACTTCAGGGCCTTGTCCGACTTCACCGGGGTGATGCCGGCCAGGATGAAGACCTTCTCGTCGAGGCCCTCGTCACGGACCATCCGCATCCACTTCTCGAACCTGTCCATGTCGAAGATGCACTGGGTCTGGATGAACTCCGCTCCGGCGGCGATCTTCTTCGCCAGCCGCCTCACGCGGAACTCGAACGGGTCGCCGAACGGGTTGGCCGCCGCCCCGACGAACATCCGCGGCTCGTGGCTCTTTATCTGGTCCCCGCACTGGAACTTCTTCTCGTCGCGCATGGCGCGGACCATCTGGACCATCTGCAGGGAGTCGATGTCATGGACGTTCCTCGCGCCCGGATGGTTGCCGAAGGTCTGGTGGTCACCGGCCAGACACAGAATGTTCCGCACTCCCAGGCTGGCGGCCCCGAGGATGTCGGACTGGATGGCGATGCGGTTCCGGTCGCGGGCCGTCATCTGCATGATGGGTTCGCCGCCGGCCCGGATGACGTGCACGGCCGCCGCCAGACTGCAGAGGCGGACGATGGCCGTCTGGTTGTCGGTCAGGTTCTGGCCGTCGGAGTAGTCCTTGAGGACGGAGGCGTGCTTCAGGATGCCCTCCGACTTGGAGCTCTGCGGAGGGCCGATCTCGCAGGTCACGGCGAAGTGACCTTCCCGCAGGACCCTCTCCAACCGGCTCGAGGTCCGGCACCCGCCGCCGCGCGGTCCCCCCGAGGTCGCGCCGGCCGCCCCGTCGCCCTGACCGCCGGCCCCTGCCGCCGCCGCGGCCTGCGCCGCATCCGCCGCGGTCATTCGATCATCGCCTCCTCCTTCACGAACTTCCTGGGCCCGCCGTCGCGGCTGGCCGTCCAGTCCTTTGGCGGCTGGACCGCATCGAGGAGGTCGAGCCGCCCCAGCCCCTTGAGCCGGTCGTAGATGAGCTGCCAGGCACAGGGGATGTCCTTGTCCAACTCGCAGTGCCCGTCCTGGGAGCCGCCGCAGGGGCCGTTGAGGATGCTCTTGGAGCAGCGGATGATGGGACAGATGCCCCCGGTGAGGTGAAGGATGCAGTCCCCGCAGAAGCCGCACCGCTCCTCCCAGACGCCGGCCTGGACCGTCCCGCCGCCGAAAGAGGTGTTAAGACCGGGGACGACCCACTTGTCCGGGTAGGCCTCAGCGATGAACTGGACCCCGACACCGCAGCCGAGCGAGAGGACACAGTCCGCCTCCTTGACCTTCTTGGCCAGCTCCGCCACGTACTCGGGCTCGCACTGCCGGACGATGGTCTGGGTGTCGATGGTCCCCTTGCGGCCGTCCTTCTTCCACATGATGCGGAGGGCGGAGGCCAGGACCTCGACCTCTTTCTCACCGCCGACCTGGCAGACCGTCACGCACTCGCCGCAGCCGACGATGAGGAGGTGGTTCGAGTCCCGGACCAGTTCGGCCACCTCGGAAATCGGTTTGGGCTCGGCTACGATCATTCGGGCTTCACCTCTCCCTGCTTGCCGGCCGCCTCGTGCTCCGCGGCCCCGTCAGGGACCGTGGCCGGCCTTGCCGCGGCCGAAGCCCCGGGGCGCACGGGGCTCGGACCGAGCTGCCTTATCCTCTCTGTCATCTCCTCGGCGATCTCGGCGAACCTCGTCCCCATGGCCGCCGAGAGATTGAACATCTCCAGACGCCGCCCGTCGAGGCCGATCTCGTCCAGAATCTTCTTGACCGCCTGCACCCGCCTCTTGGCCCGGAAGTTGCCCTTGAGGAAGTGACAGTCCCCCTCCATACAGCCGGCCACATAGACGCCGTCCGCCCCCTCCTCGAAGGCCTTGAGGAGGATGACGGGGTCGACCTTCCCGGAGCAGGGCACCTCGATGATGCGGATGTTCGCCGGGTACTGGAGGCGCATCGAGCCGGCCAGGTCGGCCGCCGAGTAGGCGCAGTAGTAGCAGCAGAAGGCCACGATTTTGGGCTCGAAGTCCGGGTGGCTCGACCCGGTCCCGCCCGCCGCTCCCGTCTCCGCGGCTCCGGTCTCCGCGGCCTCGGCCGGCATGGCCCTGTCCTCCGCGGCCCCCGCCGCAGCTCCGTCCTCGACGGGCTCTGCCGCCGCCTCCGGTTCCTTGCTCGCCAACGTGCTCACCTCCGATGCCCTCTCTCCGCGCTAGTCGGACACCCGGGCGTACATCCCCGCCACCTTGGCGGCGAGCTGGGCGTCCTTGTAGTTCGCGAGCTGGATGGCCTTGCCCGGACACTCGGCCGCACAGCTCCCGCAGCCCATGCACTGGACCGGGCTTATCTCGGCCACCCCTCTCTCGTTTATCTTCGGCACCTGGAACGGGCACACCCTCACGCACGTCAGGCAGGCCGCGCAGAGCCTCTCGTCCACCGAGGCGACCACGCCGCCGGCCATCATGTTCTCCCGCGAGAGGATGGTCGCCGCGCGGGCCGCGGCCCCGCGGGCCTGGTAGACCGCCTCCGCGATGAACTTCGGCGAATGCCCGGCCCCGCAGAGGTAGATGCCGTTCGACGGGAAGTCCATGGGCGCCAGCTTGATGTGGGTCTCGAGGAAGAAGCCGTCGTCGTTGAGGGGCACCTTGAGAAGGGTGCCGAGCGCACGGGCGTCCTCCGCCGGGTCGGCCGCCGCGGCCAGGATGACGTTGTCCGGGTGGATGACCAACTCGAACCCTGTCGCCGCGTCCCTGACCTTCACCTTGAGCCGCCCCGCCGGAGCCCCGCCGCCGGCGGCAGTGGCGGCGG
>CAJXZV010000058.1 GCA_913063835.1 uncultured Eubacteriales bacterium | reverse complement strand
GGGCCGCCGGCCGGCGGCCCTCCGCTTCACTCCTGCGTCCGCGCGACAGGCCGCCAACACCGCCGCACCGCGACCGGACTCCACCGTCCCGCCCGCGCTCTTCCCACGCCAGCGCCGTTGCGTCGCGACGGCTCCCGCCGAGGCAGGGTCCTTCCGCCCGCCGGACGAATACCCAGCGAAAGCACAGCCTGGGGAGCTGGTGAATCGGTGTCTGGAGAGCAGCTCTCTCTCTTCGGTCCGCCGCCCCCGCCGGCGGCCGGGTCCGGTGGCGACGGACAAGGACCGGATCAGGGCGGGGGCGGCGGAGGTGACCCCGGCGGGGCGGACGGCTCCTCCGGACAGGACCCTGCGGAGCCCCTGCCGGGGCAGGTTCCGCTCTTCGACGGAAGCGTCGCCGCAAGGGACGTCCGGACGCTCCTCGAGGCCCTGGGCGCCGAGGCGGCCCGGTGCCGGGCGTGCGGTCTCCGGAACACCTGTCGCGGTGTCGTCTTCGGTGAAGGTGACCCCGAGTCGGGAATCATCCTGGTCGGGGAAGCCCCGGGCGCCGTGGAAGATGAACTCGGTCGGCCGTTCGTCGGTCCCGCCGGCCAGCTCCTCGACCGGATACTGCTGGCCGTCGGGTTCCGTCGGGAGCAGGTCTACATAACCAACACGGTCCTCTGCCGGCCGCCCGGGAACAGGGTCCCCTCCCCCGAAGAGGTGGCCGCCTGCCGCGCCTGGCTCGACCGCCGTCTGGCCATCATGAAGCCGTACATAATGGTCTGCCTCGGGGCGTCGGCCGCCCGGGCCGTGCTGGGCCGCGACCTGCGCATCACCCGTGACCGCGGGCGCTGGCAGAGCCTCGGGCCGATGAAGGTCATGCCCACCTTCCACCCCGCGGCCCTCCTCCGCGACCCCTCCAAGAAGCGGGCCGTCTGGGAGGACATGAAGGCCGTCAGGGCGGAATGGGAGAGACTGCGGGCCGGCGGCCCCCCGGAGAGCGAGGGGCGCACCGCCTGAGAATTGAAGGCTCGGGCCGAGGCCACGCTACGACGTAGCCCCCGACGGAGGTGAGGCCCTTGTCCCCCTGGAGCGAGCCCCCTTCCACCCGCCTCGAGCTCCCTCTGCGGGTGACCACCCGCTCGGAGGCCGAGACGGAGAACCTCGGGCGGGCTCTGGCCCGCCTGCTCAGGCCCGGGGACGTGGTCGCTCTCACCGGCCCCCTCGGGGCGGGCAAGACGTGCTTCGCCAGGGGGGTGGCGCGAGGGCTCGGAGCCCGGGGTCCGGTGGCCAGCCCGACCTTCACCCTCGTCCGCCACTATGAAGGCCGCCTGCCTGTCCGGCACATCGACCTTTACCGTCTGGACCCGGAGGACCTCGAGGACCTCGACTGGCGCGAGCTGTTCTATGGCGAGGGGGTCTCTGTCGTCGAATGGGCCGACAAGGCCGCCGCGGTGCTTCCGCGCCGCCGCTACCAGGTCCACATTACCCCCGTGGCCGGAGGTGACCCCGACCGGCGTCAGGTGCAGATCGTCGGACCGCCGGACGTGCCGCGGCAGGAGCCGGCCCCCGGCCGGGGGCGGGAGGAGGCCGACACCGAGCGGGCGCGGGCCGAGCCCGGCCGCGCACGGGCGGAGGGAGTTGCGGACGGGCGTCTCTGGCGGGGCCCTCTGCCATCCGGCGCCGGGCCCGGACCGGGATGCGTCCTCGGGCTCGACACCTCGACAGAGGCCCGGAGCCTGGCTCTTCTCTCCGCCGGTGAGATCGTCGAGCTCACCTGGGACCCGCACGGGGGTCTCCAGCCGGCCGAGGACCTCTCCGGTGCGGTCCGGGAGCTCCTGGCCCTGGCCGGGCGGGACCTCGCTGAGGTCGAACTCGTGGCCGCGGCCGTCGGCCCGGGCTCCTTCACCGGCGTGAAGGTCGGCCTGGCCGCGGCCAAGGCGCTGGCCTACGCCCTCGGGCGTCCCCTCCTCGGCGTGAGCACCCTCGACGTCCTCGCCGCGGGAGCCCTGGCCGGGGCCCCGGCGGCACTGGTCCTTGTGGACGCCAAGCGCGGGGAGGTGTTCGGGGCCGCGTACGGCCCGGACCCCGACCCCCTGCCTCTGACCGACCGCGCGGGCCTGCGCCGGGTGGTCGGCCCGGTCGGTGACGTCCTCCGAAGCCTCGCCGCCGCCCTGCGGGAGCTCACCGGGACCGCGGCCTCCGTCGTGGGTGTGGCGGGGAGCGGGGCCGTCCTGTACCGGGAGGAAGTGATGCAGGCCCTCGAGCGGCTCGGAGCCGCCTGGGCCCGGACGGGCTGCGCCGCGTCCGGCGGCCCCGTGCCGGCTCCGGTCCATCCGCGGGCCCGCGACCTGGTCGTCCTCGCCCGGCGGCGCTTCGCGGCCCGCGGGAGAGGTGACGACCCCTTCGCCCTCGTCCCGGACTACCTCAAGGAGCCCCAGCTCGGCCCTCCCCCGCCGGCCGGCCGCCCGCCCGAGGGTGACGGACGATGAACGGCGGTGAGGTCAGACGCGCCCGGAGGTCGGAACCACCCGCTTTGGACCGCCTCCGGTTCGAACCCATGCAGGTGCGCGACCTCGACGAGGTGCTGGCCATAGAGCGGGTCTCCTTCACCACCCCCTGGTCGCGCGCGGCCTACCACCGGGAGCTACTGCTCAACGGGTGCGCCACCTACCTCGTGGGCCGTCTCGACGGCCGCGTCGTCTCCTACGGAGGGATGTGGGTGGTCCTCGACGAGGCCCACGTGACCAACCTCGCCGTGCACCCCGATTACCGCCGGGGCGGCGTGGGACGGGTCACGATGCTCGCCCTCGAGCAGAGGGCCAGGGAGCTGGGAGCCCGCCGGATGACCTTGGAGGTGAGGGTCTCGAACACCCCCGCCCGCCGCCTCTACGAGAAGCTCGGGTACCGCGGGACCGGCATCCGGCGCAACTACTACACAGACACCCGGGAAGACGCCATCGTGATGTGGAAGGACCTCGAAGATTGAGCCTTGTCCTGGGCCTGGAGACGTCGTGCGACGAGACCTCCGCCGCCGTCGTCGAGGGCGGCCGGAAGGTCCTCTCCTGTGTCACGGCCTCACAGGTCGACATCCACCGCCGCTACGGCGGGGTCGTGCCGGAGCTGGCCTCCAGAAGACACCTCGAGGCCTTCCTGCCGGTCGTGGACGAGGCTCTCACCCGGGCCTCCGTCTCCCCGCCCGACCTCGACGCGGTCGCGGTGACCGTCGGGCCGGGCCTCGCCGGAGCCCTCGTCGTCGGGACGGCGGCGGCCTCCTCCCTCGCCCTCGCCTGGAAGAAGAGGCTCGTCCCCGTCAACCACCTGGAGGCCCACGCCTATGCCGCCTTCCTGGAGGGCGCGGAGGACGCCGACCCTCCCGCGGACGGCCCGGGCCGACGCCCCCGGGACCTGGAGCCTCCCTTCGTGGTCCTCATCGTCTCCGGCGGACACACGAGCCTGGCCGAACTCACCCGTCACGTCGAACTCGCTCCGCTCGGCGAGACCCGCGACGACGCTGCCGGTGAGGCCTTCGACAAGGTGGCCCGCCTCCTGGGGCTGGGGTACCCGGGAGGTCCGGCCATCGACCGACTGGCGGCCGACGGCGACCCGGCGGCCGTGGCCCTTCCGCGTCCCCTCCTCAAGGACGGAGGGCTCGACTTCTCCTTCAGCGGCCTCAAGACCGCCCTCGTCTATCACCTCGCCGCAGCCCGGGAGCGCGGTGAGCCGGTGGAGGTGGCCGACCTCGCCGCCTCCTTCCAGGCCGCGGTCGTCGACGTCCTTGTCGAGAAGGCCTTCCGGGCTCTCCGCCTGACGAGGTGTTCGACCCTTGCGGTGACCGGCGGGGTCGCGGCGAACCGCGGCCTGCGCCGGGCCCTCGCGGCGAGGGCCGCGCAGGAGGGGGTCATGCTGGCCGTCCCCGAGCCGCGCTACTGCACCGACAACGCCGCCATGGTCGCCGGTCTGGCCCACTTCCTCCTGGCGGCCGGCCGGCCGTCTCTTCAGGGACCCCTGCGTGTGGAGCCCTCGCTCGCCCTCGGGGGGGGACGCAGGCCCCGGGGCAGGAGAGGAGCCCGGGGCCGAGGGGGCGGAGGGCCGGGGTCCCAGCGGCGTGAGGCCTCCGCGCGGAGACGCAGGTAGAGGCATGTTGGGTCCGCCTGCCAAGGAACGGCCGTTCGTGGGTGTCCCCGCTTCCGCCGACAGGGCAAGGGATAAGAGAGACGTCAAGAGGTTATGTGGATTATCCTGTGGATACTGTGGATAACTCAGAAAACTCCCAGCTACACGCTCTTTGGGGTGTGAATGCGGCTGTGGACGGAATCGACGCCTGCGTTGCGGCGCTGGCCGAGGCCGAGGCGGCCGGTATCCTTCCGGTGACCTCCACCTGTAACCTCTCGTGCGTGTTCTGCAGCAACCGGGCCAACCCGCCCGGGGTGAGGGTCCACCACCTCCCGCCCCGGTCGCTCCCTGAGATTAGGGCGGCCCTGTCGAGGATGGGGCATCTCGACGAGATCGTCATCGGGGAGTCGGCCTCCCGCGTCTCGGAAGGCGAGCCCCTCACCCACCCGCGGTTCGAGGCCATCCTGGCCGCCGTGCGCGAAGTCCTGCCGCGGGCGCTGGTGAAGGTCACCACGAACGGGACCCTGCTCGACCGCCGGATGGCGGCCCTCTTCAAGGCCAGACGGCCGCTCGAGGTCACCCTGTCCCTCAACACGTGTTCCCCGGAAGGGTACCGTAAGGTGCACGGGCTCGGCCGCGGGTCCGGGTCCGGGCACGACCCGATGGCGGCCGTGCGGGCCCTCAGCGAGGCCGGGGTGCCCTTCCACGCGAGCGTGGTGCCTGTGCCGGCCCTCACCGGACCGGGCGACCTCCTGGAGACCGCCCGGCGGCTGGACGAATCGGACTGCCTCTCCCTGAGGGTCCTGGTCCCGGCCCACACCTCCTTCAGCGACCCCGGCCTGGTAGGCCTCCTCCCTCCACGGGAGGAGGTCGCCCGCCTGGCGGAGGAGGCGCGGCGGGCCGTGCGGCTCCCCGTCACCCTCGAGCCGCCCCAGGTGGCCGACCTCCGGGCCCGGCTCGCCGGGGTCATCAGGGGCTCCCCCGCGGCCGCGGCCGGCCTCCGCACCGGGGACGTCCTGGAGGAGGTCGAGGGGCACCACCCCTTCTCCAGGGTCGACGCCTTCCGCCGCCTCACCGCCGCCCTCCGGCAGACGGGCTCCTGCCGCGTGAGGGTCGCCGGCCGCGGCGAGGTGACGCTCCGCACCGACGACCCCACGGGCCGGCCGGGCGTCGTCCTCGACCGCGACGTCGACCCCAGGGACATCCGCCTCGTCCTCCGGACCGCGGCCCGACTCCGGGCCCGGAGGGTGCTGGTCCTCACCTCCGCGCTGGGAGCCGGCCCCCTCGAGATGGGGTTTCGGGCTGCGGCCAGGTGGGACGCCGTCGGCCGGCAAGGCGCCGGCCGGCGGCGCCGAGGCGTCCGTGCCCATCCCGAGGGCACGGGCCCGGCCGTGCACGTGGTCCCGGTGGCCTCCCGGTCTTTCGGTGGCTCCATCGCTGCGGCCGGCCTTCTGACCGTGAGTGACTTCGCCTGCGCCCTCGAGCCTCTTGTCCGCGACCGGGCTGTCCAGGGAGGTGACCTGGTCTTCCTGCCCCCTGTGTCCTTCGGCGTCGACGGGCTCGACCTCTTCGGGCGCCCCCCGGCCGACCTCCAGGCCCTTCTACCTCGCGGGGCGAGGCTCATCGTCCCCGGCCTCACCTTTTGAATATCGTGGCCGGGGGAAGAGCGTCTTGACCGAGCGCAGGACCTGGCCGCGCTTCGCCCCGGTCACCCTGGACCATCCCCGGGCCCCGCGCGTCGCCGCGGCCCGCGGGGCGCCGGGGGCCGTGGTCTGGCTCGTGGACAGGCTCTGCCGGAGGACGGGCCTGAGGACGGGCGCCCGCGTGGCCGTCACCGTCGGAAGCCGGAGGCTGGCCGGCCTCGCCCTCCTCCTCCGGCAACTGGTCGGCCTCCTCCGCGCGAGGGGGTTCGACGTGTTCCTCCTCCCGGCCATGGGCAGTCACGGTGGGGCCAAACCCTCCGGGCGGAGGGAGGTCCTGGCCGCCCTCGGGGTGACGCCCCGGTCGGCGGGCGCACCCGTCCGCGACTGCGCCCGCATGGCCCTCGTCGGTAGGACCCCGTGGGGGCGCAGGGTCTTCGCCCACCCCCTCGCCCTCGCGGCGGACGCGGTGGTCCTCCTCGGACGCGTGAGGAGCCACCCCTCGTTCGACGGGGAGGTCCAGAGCGGCCTTCTGAAGATGCTCGCCGTCGGCATCGGGGGGCCGGAGGGCTCGGCCGAGGTCCACCGCCACGGCGCCGTCGGCATCGAGCCGGCCGTCATCGACATGAGCCGGGCCCTGGCGCGGCGCCTGCCCCTGGCCGGAGGTCTCGCCACCGTCGAGGACGCGGCAGGGGAGCTGGCCGCCGTCGAACCCTGCGGGGGACGCTGGGAGGAGGTCAGGGCGGTCGACACCCGGTGCCTGGCCTTGGCCCGGCGCCTCGAGCCGCGCCTCCCCGTCGACGACCTGGACCTCCTTCTCGTCGACTGGATGGGGAAGGACATCGCTGGCACGGGGATGGACACGCGGGTCATCGGCCGGAGGCGGGTCTGGGAGTACCCCGAGCCTGACCGGCCCAGGGTGCGGCGCCTCGTCGTCTTCAGGCTCACGGCCGCGTCGGCCGGGAACGCCAACGGCATCGGGCTGGCCGACTTCACCACGGCCAGGCTGGCCCGTGACATCGACTGGCCCAAGACCTTGAGGAACGCCCTCACGACGACCTTCACGCAGAGGGCCGCCCTTCCCCCGGTCCTCCAGAGCGACAGGGAGGCGGTGCGCGCGGCGCTGGAGTCCCTTCATCTCGAAGACTGGCGGCGGGTGAGGGCCCTGCGCCTGTCGGACACGCGGCGGCTGGACCGCGTCTGGGTCTCCGAGGCGCTCTCCGCCGACTTCCCCGGGGCGGACGGCCCCTGGCGGCCGCTCCCGTTCGGTCCGGACGGGAACCTTCTGGACCTGGACTAGCGGCTCCGGAGCCACTCCTCGTGCTCGCGGATCTTCTCGGGTCCGGTCCTGACCCTCGCCAGGTTCTCGCGGCGGATGTCGTCGTAGCGCCGGGCCAGCTCAGGGTCGAGGACGGCGAGGGCCCGGCGCAGACCGTCTCCCTTCGCCGAGGCCTCCGGGCAGTCCGGGCGGCACGGGAAGAAGTCCTTGAGCCAGTAGGCGGCCGCCGGCGGGTCCGAGCCCTTCTCCGCCGACCACCGGGCGACCTGGCGGGCCGCCCGCTCCTCGGGGGTCTCCGCCGGGGCGTCCTCGTCGGTGACGCGCTCCTTCAGGTACTCCTCGACACAGCACGGCGGGTAGCCGAGGAGAGCGCCCAAAGCCCGGAGGTGTTCGGGGTCGCGCTCCTCGGGGTAGATGTAGAACTCGATGGGGTCGCCAGGCTTGAACCTGCGGCGCATCTCCTTCTGGATCTCGTGGCGGCGCCGGAGGACCTCGGAGACGGCCTCGCGGTTCTCCGGGAGACACAGGTACCACTCGCGGATGGTCGGGCGGACCTCGGACTGCATGACCTCGAGCCCCAGCTCCTCCGCCGCCCGTCGGTGGGCGCGGTAGGACTCACTGCCAATCACGTTCCTTTCGAAGCTCGACCGGAGGAGGTAGGCCTTGAAGGCGACCGGCGGCATCTTCTTGCGCTGCACGGTGTCGCTGAGGCGCGTTTTCAGGTCCGGGGCCTGTCCGGCCAGGCGGCACTTGAACTCGTAGTCGACCTGGGCGCCGAGGACCTCGCCGTCGGGCAGCTCGGCCGGGATGGTGACGATGGCGGTAGACCTCAGGCCCAGCTTCACGGCAAGCAGGCACTCCAGGGCGATGCGCGGGTCGAGCCTCCCGGAGAGGACCCCCTCGCGGACCTCGTCGAACCCGGACTTTCCGTCAGCATCCACGTCCATCTCTCCCCCTCCGCCCTGCCCCGCTGTCCTCGGCTCAACTTCGAGCCGCCGCGGCGGCGTTCCTCCCCGGCACCGGTCTCTACCGCCGGAGGTCTTCCGTCGAAAGGTTGTCCAGTGCGAGGAGCGGTGTTATCCTAGAGAAAATCTGCCGCCACCCGGGAAGACCTCCTCCCTGAGGCGGCGTGCTGGGAGGTCGCTCATGCCCGGAACAGCCAGCCGAGTCCCAGACCGCTCCCGCGGGGGCGGACCAGTGTCCGAACGCACCCCGGCGGCCGCCCGGGGCGGGGGTTCAGGCCCGCCCGCACCGCGTCTCGGCCTCACCTTCGACGACGTGCTCCTCGTCCCGAGGCGCTCGGGGGTCCTCCCGCGCGAGGTCGACACCTCCGTCGAGCTCGCCCCGGGCCTCCGCCTCAACATCCCCATCGTGAGCGCGGGCATGGACACCGTGACCGAGGCCCGCATGGCCATAGCCATGGCGCGCCAGGGCGGGTTCGGCACCATCCACAAGAACTTGTCCATCACCGACCAGGCGGCAGAGGTCGACAAGGTCAAGCGCTCGGAGCACGGGGTCATCGTGGACCCCTTCTTCCTCGGCCCCGACAACACGGTGGCCGACGCCGTCGCCCTCATGGAGAAGTACCACATCTCAGGGGTTCCCATCGTTCAGGGTTCGCGCCTCGTCGGCATAATCACCAACCGTGACATCCGTTTCGAGGAGCGCTTCGACCGACCCATCCGGGAGGTCATGACCAGCGAGAACCTCGTGACCGCGCCGGTGGGCACGACCCTCGAGATGGCCAAGAAGATTCTCGCCCGGCACAAGATCGAGAAGCTCCCCCTCGTCGACGAGGACTTCAGCCTCAAGGGCCTCATCACCATCAAGGACATCGAGAAGGCCGAGAAGTATCCCAACGCGGCCAAGGACGCCAAGGGCCGTCTCCTCGCCGGCGCCGCCGTCGGGGTCGCCCGTGACAGCCTGGAACGGGCCGAGGCCCTTGTGGCGGCCGGTGTCGACGTCATCGTCATCGACAGCGCCCACGGCCACTCCGAGAACGTCATCCGCCTGACGAAAGAACTCCGCCGGGCCTTCCCGTCGGTCGTCATCGTGGCCGGCAACGTGGCCACGGCCGAGGGGGTGAGGGACCTCGCCGAGGCCGGGGCCCACGTGGTCAAGGTGGGCGTCGGACCGGGTTCCATCTGCACCACCCGCGTCGTGGCCGGCGTCGGCGTGCCACAGCTCACGGCCATCCTCGAGGCCGCGGCCGAGGCCCGCCGGTGCGGGGTCACCGTCATCGCCGACGGCGGGATCAAGTCCTCCGGGGACATCACCAAGGCCCTCGCGGCCGGGGCGCAGGCGGTGATGATCGGCTCCCTCCTGGCCGGCACGGAGGAGAGCCCGGGCGAGATGGAGATCTACCAGGGACGGAGCTACAAGGTGTACCGGGCCATGGGCTCGCTCGCGGCCATGAAGGCGGGGTCGAAAGACCGCTACTTCCAGGAGCACGAACTCAGCGAGACGAAGCTTGTGCCCGAAGGTGTCGAGGGCAGGGTCCCCTACCGGGGGGCGCTCGCGGACATGGTCCACCAGCTCATCGGGGGCGTCCGCGCCGGGATGGGCTACTGCGGCGCCCGCACCGTCCGGGAGCTCCAGGAAACGGCAGAGTTCATCCAAATTACCGGGGCCGGGCTCAAGGAGAGCCACCCCCACGACGTCGAAATCACGAAAGAGCCTCCGAACTACTATTGTGAGCGGTGACGCCGGAACGCAGCGCATCGCTGAGGCCCCGGGCGGCCGGCGGGCCCGGGGTGAGGGGTCAGCCTGCTTTGGCCGGTGGTGAGTTGTTCCTTGTCGATAGCCGTCAACTCCGATCCCAAGAGCCGCGTCAAGTTCATGTACTCGCCCTACATCGAGACCGTCCTGAGCCTCCAGGTGCTCTACGACCCCCAGCACCACGGGGCGCTCCTGCCCTGGGTCATCCGGTTCAAGGAGAGGATATCCCCTGAGACCTACCGGGAGATAAGATACTTCGGGGACAACATCCGCGAGTGGCTCTACCTCATCGACCTCGCCCTGGACATGCCCGACCTCGACCGGCTGAGCTTCGGGGAGGTCATCGAGCGTCTCCAGGCCATGCCCATCACCCGGTTCGTCTTCCTCCTCTTCGGCGAGCAGGTCCCGCCGATGGAGATAGAGGCGGCCTTCGACTCTCCGTCCAACGTCGAGGTCGTCTGCCGGAGGCTCGAGATAGACGACTCGCGCCGCCGGGAGGAGATGGCCCGCTTCTTCAGGGACCCGGAGAAGGTGCGCCGGGAGCTCTGCCGGTTCCTCGTCTCCTACTGGAACGAATACTTCGAGGAGGAGTTCTATTGGGTCGAGCTCCTCCTGGTGAAGGGGATAAAGGAGGAGGCGAAGAGGCTCGCCCAGGAGTCCCTGCCGCGCTTTCTGACCCGGCTCGGGGGCGGCCTCATCTCGCGCGGCGACCGCAGGGTCCGGCGGATGAAGCCGAACGTCGTCGTCATCGAGAACACCCCCACCCCGGTGGACGTGTCCCTGAACGAGCTCGACGAGATCGTCCTCTTCCCGTCGCTCTTCGTCTCACCCCAGAGCATCTTCGAACTCTCCGAGGGGCGACTGCTCATGTCCTTCTCCGTCCCGCCAGGGGTCTACCTGCGGAGGGACACCCTCGTCCCGCCGGAGGAGCTCTCACGCCTCCTCAAGACCCTGGCCGACGAGACGCGCCTGAAGATCATGAAGCTCATGATGCAGGACAGACAGTGCACCCAGGGTCTGGCCGTGGAGCTGGGGTTGGCCGAGCCGACCGTCTCGCGCCATCTGAAGCTCCTGCGCGAGTCGGACCTCATCTCCAGCGAGAAGGAAGGCAACTACATCTACTACACCCTCCGCCTCGAGAAGATAGCCGAGCTCCACATGAAGATCCTCGACTTCCTGCGGAACTAGCCGCCCGGCCTACCGGCTAAGCCTTGGTGCTCACACTCACTCCGTCCAGCAGGATATGCGGCAGCAACGCCCCGTCAGGGGTCACCTCGAGCTCCCGGCCGAGGGCCACGAGGCCGGTCTTGAAGGCCTCGAAGACGCTCACCGAGACCATGCAGTCCTTGACCCGGCCGGTCACCTCGCCGTTCTCTATCTTGAAGCCGATGTGGACGTTGCCCGACACCTGACCGGCGTAGGGGTTGCCGGCCCAGGCCCCCATCAGGCGCTCGACGAGAAGGCCCTCCTTGATTTCAGCGATGAGGTCGGCCGCCGGGGTCTTGCCCGGCTCCAGGACGAGGTTGGAGGCTCTGGGGGCCGGCATGGCCTGCGGCACGGCCCGGTAGCCGTTGCCCGTGCTCGCGCGGCCGAGGGCCTTTCCGGAGCGCAGGTCGAGGAGGAAGTCCTTGAGGACGCCCCTGTCGATGATGGCCCGCTTCCTCGTCGGGACGCCCTCGTCGTCGAACGGGGTCGTGTGGACGCCCCAAGGGAGGGTCGGGTCGTCGTGAAGGGTGAACTCGTCGGCGAACAGCTTCTCGCCGACCTTGTCCCGCCAGGGGGACTCCCCCTTCACGACGGCCATGCCGTCCACGCAGGCGGCCACAGGGCTGATGAGGTCCATGGCCGCCATCGGGGAGAAGACCACGGGATAGCGCCCTCCCCGGAAGGGGACGTTGTGCCGGGCGTGCCTGAACATCCGGGAGAGGTCGCTCTTCATGGCCTCGAGGTCGAAATCGAGTCTCCGTCCGGCCTTGAAGCGGAAGATGTGGATCATGTTGTCAGGTTCGACCAGCTCGCCCGATGCCAGGAGGTAATAGCCCGTCCCGTCGGTGACGACGTCCTGGCCGGCCGAAGTCGCCACCCGGACGTAGGCCCGGTGCTTCTCGACCGTGGCGCCGCCGAGGACGCCTTCCTCGAAAGACCGGATATGGTCTGTGAGCTCCTCACCCACGGACAGCATCTCCTCGAGCGGCCAGTCCACCACGGCCTCGTCGTACGTCTCGAGGTCGGTCCGGACGGGACTCGGGGTGGCGAAGGAGAGGGCCGCCTCGGGTCCGAACGCGGCCGCCCGCACGGCCATCTCCACGACCTCGGTGTCACCGCTCCGGGACGAGGTGGCGAACCCCAACCGTCCGTCCTTGACGACCCTCACGGCGGCGACGGCCGTCTCCGCCGTCTGAACCGACTTCAGCCTGTTGTTCTCGAAGCTGACCGGGGTCGTGACGACCCCCGTCTCGAAGACTTCCGCCTCGCTGCACCCCAGCCGGCGGGCCTTGTCGAGCAGGGCCTCGGCGTCGAAGGCGAAGGCGGTCTTCCCTTCCCTGGCTCTGGCGGTCAACGGGCCTTCCCCCCTATGACGACGTTCCGGATGCGGATGTGCGGGCTACCCATGCTGGTGGCCAGAGGGCCCTGGCGGCCCTTGCCGCACCCGCCGGCGCCGTCGCGGATGCGTTCGTCGCTGCCGATCATGTCGATGTTCTTCAGGGTCTGGAAGACGTTCCCGGTCAGGGTGACGTTCTTCACGACCTCGGCGAGCTCCCCGTCGCGAATCATCCGCGCGTCGCCCGCGGTGAAGGTGAACATCTCCCCGGCCGTCTCCCCGCCGTAGGCCGACCGCACATAGACCCCGAGCTTGATCCCCTTCAGCATGTCCTCGAAGGTCGCCTCGCCCGGCTCTATGCCCGTCGTCCTCATCCGGCAGATGGGCGGGAAGCGGTAGTCGAGGGCCCGGGCGTTCCCGGTCACCTTCTCACCCATCTTGCCGGCCGTCTCGCGGGAGTGCAGACGTCCCACCAGCTTCCCCTCTTTGATGAGGTAGGTCCGCTGGGTCGGGACGCCCTCGTCGTCGTACTTCAGGTACCCCCTCACCCCCGGTGTGAGCCCTGTGTCGTAGATGTTGAGGTGGGGGCCTCCGAACTCCCGGCCGAGGGTCATGACCTTCTGGAGGTTCGGGTTCTCGTAGACGTTGTCCGCTTCGGAGAGGTGGCCGAAGGCCTCATGCACGAAGACCCCGGCCAGGATGGGGTCGACGATGACCGTGTACTCCCCGGCCTCGACGACCGGGGCCTCGATCAGGGCCGCCGCCCTGCGGCAGGCGTCCTCCACGGCCTCCTCGAACCCGCGGACGACGCCGAAGGTGTTCGAGGAGCCGAACCCGCGGCTGAACATCTGCGTGTCGCCGTCGCGGTGGGCGATGGCGACCACGGCCCCCCCGAGGTCCAGCTTCTCCTGCTCGATGTAGGTGCCGTCCGAGTTGGCGAAGTGAAGGCGGGTGAACTTGTCGAAGTAGACGACGCGGGAGGAGACGATGGGCGGTCCGAAGTCGAGGACCTGTCGGTTGTAGGTCTCGAGGATGTCCTTCTTCACCGCCAGGGGCACCTGGCGCGGGTCCTCCTCGAGCTCGGCTGAGACCTTGTCCTGGATGACGGGAGCGTCGGCCAGCCGGCTCTTGCCGGACACCCGCTCGCCGGCGAGCCGGGCCTGCCTGACGGCCAGGGCGACATGTTCCTCCAGGCCCTCGAGACGGTTGAAGCTCACGAACCCCCAGCCACCGTCCACCAGGGCCCGGACACAGCCGCCGCAGTCGACGGACTCGCCCAGGCTGTCGAGCGTCGGGCCGCGGAACTCGATACGGGTCCTCCGCGTCTCCTCCACGCGGATCTCGACATAGTCGGCGGGCTGGTTTGAGACGAGATGTTTGAGGTAGCTCTCCAATCGGGTCCCCCCTCGCAGGCGCCGCGGGCGGATGGCTCGGGCCTGTACGCAGGGCCCGCCGCCGGACCGGAACGGCTCGCCGGACCGGAACAGCCCGCCGGACCGCGACGACCCGCGGCGGGCGGCCCGGGCGCGAGGCATACGCGCCCCCTATTCTACGGCCGGGGCCTCCTTCCTACCCGCCGGGCCCGGGGGAAGGCGGGAGCGGCCGGCCTGTTCCTGCGGCAGGGGCGGTCCCGGCGGGTCCCGAAACCGGAGAGCGGAGTGGAGCATCATGAAGCCAAGCGGGTGGAAGGGAGGTCGGCCCCCATGTCATATTCTTCCCTCCCGTTCGCCTTCAGGCGGGCCGGGCCCGAGGACCGTGGACGCATCCTGGCCCTCTCGTCGCTGTTCCCGAACGACTGGATTCCGCATGCCCTTGACGACATGCTCGCCGAGGAGAGAGGCGGCTTCTACGTCGCGGAGCTGGGCGGGCGGCTGGTCGCCGTCTGCGCGGCGGCGGGGCGCGGGGAGACGGCCTGGCTCCAGGCCATGAGGGTCCACCCCGACTTCCAGGGCCGCGGCGTGGCCACGGCTCTCACCG
>CAJXZV010000057.1 GCA_913063835.1 uncultured Eubacteriales bacterium | reverse complement strand
ACCGCCGCCGGCTCCGGGCCAAGCTCGTCCGCTCGGCCGGGCTCGGTGCGGCCGGACCGGGAGCCGGGGGTGGCGGTGGGCTGGATGGGCTGCCGGACGCGGACGTCCGCGTCGTCTCCCGCGCCCGGGCCCGCCTCCGGCGGACGCTGGCCAAGGCTCTGGCCGTCAGTCTGGTGGCGGTCGTGGCGGCCTGGGCGGGTGTCTGGCACCTCACCGCCCCGGCCCCGCCAGGGATGTACCTGGCCCGGATCGGGTGTTCGCAGATCATCGTCGACGGCAGAGCCGCCCTGGACGTGCCCTTCCTCTGGGTGCCGTCCCGCCCCGGAGAAGAACCGCCGGAACTGTGGTCGGTGGTGGTTCATTTCGCCGGCGCCAAGCCCCTCGAACTCAAGGTGGCTTCCGTGAGCTTGGAGGACACCTGGCTCGGCCTCCCGCGCTACCGGCGGGGGGTCATCCACGCCTACCAGCAGGACGGGGTGCATGTCGAGACCGGGAAAGGCCGCTCCTGCTTCGTGCCGCGGGAGTCTCCGCTCGCGGCCCTGTGGGAGGACGAGGAGCTCCCCTACGTGCTGAAGAGGGCCACCGGGGTCGCGGTCCTCAGCCGGGGGAACATGGTCATCGCCCGGACGAGGGACATCGACCTCACGGCCGTCCAGGTGAACGTTCCGTGGGAACGCGGGTCGGGCATCGACGGCCTGAGGCTCAGCCTCGGCATGAGCTTCTCGGAAGCGAGGAGCCCGTCCACATACAGCCTCCACGTTGAGGAGGTGGAGGGCGGCGACATCGAGGTGCTCGACGTCGTCTTGCCGGAGAATCTTCAACCGCTCCGTCTCGAGAGGGAGCCTATCGGAGAACCAGCCGACGCACATCCTCTGGAGCTCCCCTGGACGCCGTCCCGCGGTCTGGCCATGGTGGCCTACTTCCCACCGGGTGTGGTCGGTCCGGGCGCCCTCTCCCCGCTCCTTGTCGTCAGGCGCGGGGATGAGACCGTCTACCTGGTGGCCAACCGCACTTCCTGGCCGGTCGCCGGCGAAGCTCCCCTCGACCAGGTCTACGACCTGGAGGGTCCCGGGTGAGGGGGTTCGCCCCGCCCGGAGGCGGCCCGAAGAACGCCCGACTCTCCGACTGCGGCACGGCGAAGGGCCGGCGGAGGTATCCCGCCGGCCCCGCTCGACTCGGTCCCCCGCTCGGGGGTGCCGCACGTGCTACCGGCTATCCGTCAAGCCGCTCGATCACGGAGGCCGTGGCCATGCCGTGTCCGATGCACATGACCTGGAGGCCGTAGCGCCCCCCGGTCCTCTCGAGCTCGTGGATGAGCTTGGTCATGAGGATGGCCCCGGTGGCCCCGAGCGGGTGCCCCAGGGCGCAGGCGCCGCCGTTCGGGTTCACCCGGGTCATGTCCGGCGGGTCGATCTCCTTCTTCCAGGCGAGGACGACCGAGGCGAAGGCCTCGTTGATCTCGATGACGTCCATGTCCTCGATTCCCAGGCCGGCCCGGGCGAGGACCTTGCGCGTGGCCGGGATGACCCCGTGGAGCATCATCACCGGGTCGACGCCGACCACCGCCCTGGCCACGAAGCGGGCCCGCGGCCGGAGGCCGAGCTCCTCGGCCTTCTGGCGGCTCATGAGGAGCAGGGCCGCCGCGCCGTCGCTTATCTGGCTCGAGACGGCCGCGGTTATCTTCCCGTCCGGCTTGAAGGCCGGCGGGAGGGCGGCCATCTTCTCGAGCGACGTGTCGCGGCGCGGACCCTCGTCATCCTCGAAGGTCACGGTGGAACCGTCGGGCATCAGGACCTCGATGGGGACGATCTCCCGGCGGAAGCGGCCCGCGTCGGTGGCCTCGATGGCCCGCCGGTGGCTCTCGAGGGCGAACTCCTCCATCTCACGCCGGCTGATGTCCCACTTGTCGGCGACGAGCTCGGCCGACAGGCCCTGCGGGATGAGGCTGAAGCGTTCCATCAGGCGGCTGGAGAAGGTGCCGCCGTCCGAACCCATGGGCACCCGGCTCATGGACTCGACCCCGCCGGCGATGACGATGTCCATGTCCCCGGTCTCGATGGCCTGGGCGGCGAAGTGCGCCGCCTGCTGGCTCGAGCCGCACATGCGGTTTATCTGCACGCCGCAGACCTCCACGGGGAAGCCGGCGATGAAGGCCGCGAGGCGCGCGATGTTGAAACCCTGCTCGCCGATCGGCGTCACACAGCCCATGATGACGTCCTCGACGAGAGCGGGGTCGATGCCGGCGCGGTCCACGAGCGCCTTGAGGACGAGCCCGGCCAGGTCGTCCGGGCGCATGTGGCTGAGGGTGCCGTTCCGCTTCCCTACGGGAGACCTCACGGCCTCGACGATGACGGCTTCAGGCATTGGTGGTTCCTCCTCGCTCACTCACTCGTCGGTTCGCAACAGATGACCCCCCGGCCGGCGAGCTCCTCGAGCCGGGCCTCGCCGACGCCGAGGGAGGAAAGGGTCTGCCGGTTGTGCTCCCCCAGCCGCGGTGCCGGCCGGGCGGGCGGCTGCCAGGAGGCGGGGAAGAGAGGCAGCCTCACCTGACGCAGCCCGTCGACCTCGACGACCATGCCCCGCTCCCTGACGTAGGGGTCCTTCAGGGCCTCGGCCACGGTCAGGACCGGCCTGACGCACACGTCGAGCCCCTCGAGGAGGCTCATCCACTCCGCAGCCGTCTTCCGGGCGAAGACCCGGGCGGCCTCCTCGCGGCTCCGCGCGATGGCCTCGGCCGGCCTCCCCTCCGGGTCGACGCGGGCGAGGACCTGGCAGAGGTTCAGCCAGAACTTCGGCTCCAGGGCCCCCACGGAGAGGAAGCGGCCGTCGGCGGTCTGGTAGACGTTGTACTGCGGCTCCCCTCCCGCGAGGAACAGGTTCTCCCGCACCGGCTCGGCGCCGCCGGCGAGGTGGTTGGAGACCGTCAGGGCCATCAGGGAGAGAAGGCCGTCGGTCATGGACACGTCGATATAGGAGCCCTTCCCCGTGAGGCGGGCCGAGAGCATCCCGGTGAGCAGGGCGATGGCCGCCAGGTTCCCCCCGTTGAGGTCGGCCATCTGGACAGGGGGAAGGGGCAGGCGTCCGGCCTCCATCTCCCTGCTCTCCGCGAAGAGACTAAGGAGGCCGCTCTGGGCCATGTAGTTGATGTCGTGGCCCGCCTCGGCCGCGAGGGGCCCCGTCTGGCCGTAGCCGCTGAGGGAGACGTAGGTGAGACGGGGGTTCCGCTCCCTCAGCGCCCGGTAGTCCACACCCAGCCGCCCGGCGACCCCCGGACGGAACTGCTCGATGACGGCGTCGGCCGTCGCGGCCAGCCTCAGGAAGAGGTCCCGCCCTTCGGGAGTCTTCAGGTCGAGGGTGACGCTCTTCTTGTTCCGGTTCACCGCCCGGAAGAACACCGAACCGGACGGGGTGCCTCCCTCGGGACCGAGCCACCGGAGGGGGTCACCGCCGGCCGGGTTCTCTATCTTGATGACCTCGGCGCCGAGGTCGGCCAGGAAGAGGGTGGCGTACGGGCCGGGGAGGTAGAAGGTCAGGTCCAGCACCCTGAGCCCGTGCAGCATACCGACCACCTTCCCCGCACGGCTCCGGTGCGGCTCTGTTGTACGCCCGGTCCCGGGACCTTCCGTCCCGGGACCGGGCGCCCGAGGCCTCCTCCGGCTACTGGAGGAGGCTCTGCAACCGCATGGCCAGGCTCATGTCGCCCTGGATCTTGAGCTTGCCGGTCATGAAGGCCTGCGTCGCGTTGAGGTTGCCGGCCACCATCGCCTTGAAGTCGTCGGCGCTCATGAGGATGGTGACGTTCGCGTCCGTGGCCCCGGGGCCGATCTCGGCCTTCCCGTCGGCGATGTTGACGTGATAGGTGCCGCCGTCGTCCCCGGAGAGCTCGAACTGGAAGTTGGCCTTGAGCCCTGCGATGGCGGCGGGGTTGGCCGCGATCCTCTTCTCCATCTCCTCGAAGATCTCAGCCGTCGTCGCCATCTTGTCCCCCCTTTCCGACCTTCTGGTGTGTGTGGGTTCTGTTTGGGTCTTGCTCCGCATCGCCCCGGCTTCCAGCGCGGGAAGGGCGGCGGTAAGACCTCTAGTTCGGAGTTTCCGTATGGGTCTCCTTTCCCGATGCCTGAATTCCGTGATTTCTTCAGACTCCTGCCTATCTCCCGGCAGGGTCCGGCGCGGGGCGGGTGAACTCGGCCCAGTGCCGGAGCAGTTCACGGCGGAGGAGGGAGACGGAGATGACCCTCAAGACCGGAGCGGAGTACCTGGAGGGGCTCAGGAGACGGGTGCTCAGAGCCTACCATCTGGGGGAAAGACTCACCGAGCCTGTCGAACACCCGCTCATCGGTCCGTCGACCCGGGCGGTGGCGGCGACCTACGACCTGGCCCACGATTCGGCCTACCGCGAACTCGCCCGCGCGACACGGCCCGACGGACGGGTCATAAACCGGTTCACCCACATCCATCGCTCGACGGAGGACCTCGTGGCGAAGGTGAGGCTCCTGCGGGTCCTGGGGCGGCGGACAGGGGTCTGCTTCCAGAGGTGTGTCGGCTGGGACGCCCTCAACGCCCTGTACATGACGACCTACGAGATGGACCAGGACCTGGGGACGACCTACCACGAGAGGCTCAGGCGGTTCCTCGACCACGTGCAGGAGTCCGATCTTGTCTGCCAGGGCGCGATGACCGACGTGAAGGGGGACCGGGGCGCCCGCCCCGGTGACCAGGAGGACCCCGACCTCTATCTCCGGGTCGTCCGGAAGCGGCGGGACCACATCGTCGTGCGGGGCGCGAAGGCCCACCAGACCGGAGCCCTGTGCTCACACGAGATAATCGTCATGCCGACCCTGGCTCTGCGCGACGGTGAGGAGGAGTACGCCGTCTCCTTCGCCGTGCCGACAACCACGAAGGGCATCACCTTCGTCATCGGCCGCCAGGCGTCGGACTACAGGTGCCTCTATGACCCGGCGGTGGACAGGGGAAACGCGGAGTTCGGGGGGCACGAGGCCCTGACGATCTTCGACGACGTCGAGGTGCCGATGGAGCGGGTGTTCATGTGCGGGGAGGTGGCCTGGAGCGGCCCCCTCGTCGAAAGGTTCGCCGGCTTCCACCGGCAGAGCTACGGCGGGTGCAAGGCCGGCATGGGGGACGTTCTCATCGGGGCCGCGGCGCTCGCCGCCGAGTACAACGGAGTGGGCGGGGCCTCACACGTCAGGGAGAAGCTGGTCGAGATGATCCACCTCAACGAGACCATCTTCTCGTGCGGCATCGCCTGCTCCGTCCAGGGATCGGCTACGCCCTCAGGGGCCTACCTCATCGACCAGCTTCTGGCCAACGTATGCAAGCAGAACGTCACCCGGATACCTTTCGAGATGGCCCGGCTGGCCCAGGACCTGGCGGGAGGAATGGTCTGCACCCTGCCGTCGGCGAGGGACTTCGACAACCCGGAGACCGGGCCGACCCTCCGCAAGTACCTGAAGGGCGCCCGGGGAGTACCGGTCGACGACAGGGTGAGAATCACCCGCCTCATCGAGAACCTCACTCTCGGCCGCGGAGCGGTGGGTTATCTTCCCGAATCCCTCCACGGGGCCGGGTCCCCGCAGGCCCAGAGGATAGTCATCGCGCGCCACGCCCCGCTTGAGGAACGCAAGCGGGCGGCACGGGCTCTTGCAGGCCTCCGGACGCCGAGCACGGCTCAAGGTCAACGGGCGGAACCTGCGCGCGGAACCCGCGCACCGACAGATGGTTCTGCCTAACGGTTGTTTGAATAATCTTCGCCAGGCCCCGGCATGCGGCAGGTTTATTAAGACTTGCGGCAAAGTTACCTCACAATCCAGACGACGGCTAAGTGGGCCGGGGTCTTTGGCCCCCCAGGACGCCGCCCCGGGCCCGCGCAGCCCTGCCCCGAGCCGTCGCGTGAAAACGGAGGTGTCTTGGGAACGTGGTTGAGTTCGCCCTGACCGAGGAGCAGAAGGCCTTCCAGAGGCTGGCGCACGAGTTCGCCGAGAAGGAGATTCGTCCGGTCGCAGCCGAGTACGACGAGAGTGAGGAGTTCCCCTGGGACATCGTCAAGAAGGCCGCGAAGATGGGGCTGACCTCGTTCTACTTCCCGGAGAAGTACGGCGGCGGGGGAGTGGAGGACAGGATCACCGAGTTCATCGTGGCCGAGGAGCTCGCCTGGGGCTGTGCCGGCATAGCCACGTGCATCCTCGGCACCGGGCTCGCGGCGGCGGGCATCATGGCCCTGGGGACCGAAGAACAGAAAGAGAAATGGATCCCCATGTTCTGCGATGAGGACGACGTCAAGATCGGGGCCATGGCCCTGACCGAGCCCGAGGCCGGGTCCGACGTCTCTAACCTCAAGACGACGGCGGTGAAGGACGGAGACGAGTACGTCCTCAACGGGACCAAGTGCTTCATCACCAACGGCGGCATCGCCGACATCCACGTCATCTTTGCCACGACAGACCCCAGCCTGGGATGGGGCGGCCTGGCGGCCTTCGTGGTGCCCAAGGGCACGCCCGGTCTCTCGATGGGCAAGAAGGAGAAGAAGCTCGGGGTCCGGGCCTCGCACACGGCCGAGGTCATCCTCCAGGACTGCCGTATCCCGGCGGAGAACCGGCTCGGCGGGGAAGGGACCATCGCCGCGCTCGGCGCTCTCAAGATGCTGGAGTACACGCGGCCCGGGGTGGGCGCCCAGGCTGTGGGCATCGCCCGGGCGGCCCTGGAGTACGCCACCGAGTACGCGAAGACGCGGGTCCAGTTCAAGAAGCCCATCATCGCCCATCAGGGTGTCGGGTTCAAGCTGGCCGACATGGCCACGAAGGTGGACGCGGCCCGGCTCCTGTGCTGGCGCGCCGGCTGGATGTGCAACGCCGGGGTCCCGTTCACCCGGGGCGAGGGCAGCAT
This sequence comes from uncultured Eubacteriales bacterium, assembly GCA_913063835.1. GTDB lineage: Bacteria > Bacillota > Sulfobacillia > UBA995 > UBA9673 > UBA9673. The sequence goes on along the minus strand of CAJXZV010000057.1, from coordinate 7,436 downwards.
GGCCAAGCTGTACGCCGGCGACGTGGCCGTGGAGGTCTGCATCGACGCCATCCAGATCCTCGGCGGCTACGGGTACATGAAGGAGTACCCGGTGGAGAAGTGGCTGCGGGACGCGAAGATATTCCAGATCTGGGAGGGCACGGCCGAGATCCAGCGCCTGGTCATCGCCAGGGCCCTCGGCGGCAAGCCTATCTAGACGGCGTCTTGCAGGATAGGAGCGTCGGGCCGGGCGGGGGACGGGGTGGTGCCTCGACTCACCCGGCCCGACCCTAGTTCGGGTCGCCGGCGGGCGGCCGCCGGGAACCGGTCCCGGCCGCCGGCGGCCACCGGAGGGTTGCCCTTGCCCCGCGTTCACCGTCTGCCCCTGCCGACGCCGTTCCCGGTCGGTCCGGTAAACGCCTATCTCTTGGTCGGGGACCCGCTGACGGTCGTCGACCCGGGGCCCGTCTACGCGCCGGCCCGGGAGGCCCTGGTCAAGGGCCTCGGCCGCCTCGGCTTCAGGCCGCGCGACCTCGAGCGCATCTTTCTCACCCACCCCCACGTCGACCACTACGGCCTGGCCGGCGAGCTGGCCGCGGAGTCCGGGGCGGAGGTCGCCGCCGCCGCCGTCGCGGCCGCACGGCTGGGGGCCGCCGGAGTGCGCGGACTCGAAGGTGAGAGGGAGGCGATAGAGGAGCTCCTGGCCCGGTCGGGTGCTCCCGAGGGGTTCAGCACGGCCCTCTTCGAATCGTGGTCCGGGGCCGACGTCTTCGCCGTTCCCGTGAAGGCCGACCTCTGCCTGGCCGAGGGGGATGTGATAGAGGGGGGAGGGGTGACCTGGCGGGTCCTCCACACCCCCGGACACTCCCCGGCGTCGCTGTGCTTTCTCGACGAGGCCGGCGGGAGGCTGCTGTCCGGTGACACGCTCCTCCCTCACATCTCGAGCAACGCCCTCGTGGACTTCCGGCGGGCGGAGGACGGCAGGCCGACCCTTGTCCGGGAGCGGAGCCTCGAGGCCCTCATCGCGTCCCTGCGCCGGCTGGCGGACCTCGAGCTCCGCGAGGTCCTGCCGGGCCACGGTGAGCCCTTCGGCGGGCACCGGTCGGTCGTGGACGAGAGGCTGCGGCACCACGAGCGGCGCAAGGAGACCGTCGCCGAGGTCCTGCGGGGCAGAGGTCCCTGTCCGGCTTTCCAGGTGGCCCTCGCGCTCTTCCCGGAGCAGGGGGACCCGATGGGGCGGTTCCTGGCGCTGTCCGAGGTCCTGGGGCATCTGGACCTCCTCGAGGCGGACGGGGTCGTGAGGCGGCATGCGGACGGGGGCGTCGACCTGTACTCGCTGGCCTGACGAGTGAGGAGAAGAGGGAGAAGAAAGAGCAAGAAAGAGAAAGAGCAAGAAAGGGCGCAGGAAGCACGGAGGTGGGACCGTGGACCTAGGGATAAAGGACAGGGTGGCCGTCGTCACCGGTGGGGCCCGGGGTATCGGTAGAGCCATCGCCCTGGAGCTCGCCAGAGAGGGAGCCAAGGTCGGCCTGCTGGACATCTTCGAAGAGGGGATGGCCAAGACCGCCGGCGACATCAGGGCCATGGGTGGGACGGCCCTCGAGGTCAAGGCCGACGTCGGGGATGCCGACCAGGTGAACGCCGCCTTCGAGCGGTTCGGTGCGGAACTCGGACCCGTGACCATCCTGGTCAACAGTGCCGCGGTGCTGGACAACATCTCCAAGATCGAACTCATGGACCCCGCGCGGTGGGAGAGGGACCTCAGGGTCAACCTCACCGGCATCTTCAACTGCGTCCGGGCCGCCCTGCCGTCCATGCAGAAGGAGATGTGGGGGCGCATCGTCAGCATCTCCTCGGTCGCCGGCGTCCTCGGCGGCTTCGGACAGGCCGGGTACTCGGCCACCAAGGCCGGGCTGATAGGCCTGATGAAGACGGTGGCGATGGAGCAGGCGCGCTACAACATCACGGCCAATGTCGTCTACCCCGGCATCATCGCCACGGAGATGTTCCAGTTCATGCGTGAGGACATGAAGGACCGTATCAGGAAGCGCATCGTCTTCCGGAGGGAAGGCGAGCCGGAGGACGTGGCCTGGGCCGTGGCCTTCCTGTGCTCAGAGAAGGCCCGGTACATAACCGGGACCACCCTGGACCTGTCCGCCGGCATCACGCTGTTCACTTTCTAGAGGCGCCGCCTTCACGAGGGGACGAGGCTTCACGGAAAGGAGGCCGGTCGATGGGAAAGTATCAGTTCTTCAGCATCAAGGTCGAGGACGGCGTGGCTCTGGTGACGATGAGCCGGCCGCCGGTGAACGCCCTGAGCGCGGGGCTTCTCCAGGAACTCGGGGGCGTGCTCGACGAGGTCGAAGGGGACCCGGAGGCCCGGGTTCTCGTCCTGGTGGCGGGTGAGGACATCAGGACCAAATCCCGGAAGATGTTCTGCGGGGGGGCGGACATCTCCGAGTTCGGGTCGGCCTGGAGCTCCGGCGAGGCCCGGGAGTTCATCGGGCGCGGACAGAGGCTCCTGACCCGCATCGAGAAGTTCCCGAAGGTGACCATCGCCGCCCTGAACGGTTCGGCCTTCGGGGGCGGGACGGAACTGGCCATGTGCTTCCATCTGAGGGTCCTGGCCGAGGAAGCCGAACTCGGCCAGCCGGAGGTAAAGCTGGGCATCATCCCCGGCTACGGGGGGACCCAGCGCCTCCCCCGCCTGATGGGTCGGACCCCGGCGCTCTACCACATGCTGACCGGGGACCCGATTCCCGCGGCCGAGGCCCTGAAGCACGGGCTGGTCAACTTCGTCGTCCCTCTCGACGAGGTCCTCCCCAAGGCCATGGAGCTCGCCAAGCGCCTCGCCCAGGGGCCGCCCGTGGCCCAGCGGATGGTCCTCGAGGCCGTCCGCGAAGGCCTGGACAGGCCCCTGGACGAGGGGCTCGAGGTGGAACTCGAGAAGATGGCGGCCGTCACCAAGACGGAGGACACCATCGAGGGGGCCATGGCCTTCATGCAGAAGAGGCCGCCGAAGTTCAAGGGGAAGTAGGAGACGACGGACCATGCAGGGGACGGGCGGCCCCGGGGCTCGGCCCCGGGGCCGCCGCCCGCTCGGAAGAGAAGGGGTGCTGCCGCTGCGCTACCGCTACCGACCTCCGGTCAGCCTCGACGAGTTCGAGGAGATGCTCGGGCGGCTTCTCGACGAGATCCCCGACGTGCTCCTGGAAGGGCTCAACGGGGGGGTCATCATCGAGCCTCGGGGCAGGCCGTCGCGCGAGGCCCCCGGGATGCTGGTTCTCGGCGAGTACCACCATACCCCGCACCTCGGCCGGTTCATCGTCCTCTACTACGGGTCCTTCGTGCACACGGCCGGGTCGAGCCGGAGGCGCTGGGAGGAGGAGATGAGGGCCACCCTGAGGCACGAGCTCCGACACCACGTCGAGGACCGGGCCGGGCTCCGCGACCTCGAGCGCGAGGACAGGGAGGCCATCCGGCGCTACCTCGAGGGCTCGGACCGCGGCTAGGGGGCGGCGCGAGGCCCCGGGAGGGCCTGCGGAGGGATAACCTCCGGCCCTGTTGAATAGGCTTTTCCCCAGGTCTCTGGAAGGCGGGTGGTGTCTTGTCCGGGAGAAGGAAGCTGCGCGTGGGCGTCATCTTCGGCGGCCGGTCGGGAGAGCATGAGGTCTCCCTCATGTCCGCCAGGTCCATCCTGCAGAACCTCAACCCGGACCGCTACGAGATCATCCCCATCGGTATCACGAAGGAAGGCCGCTGGGTCATCACAGACGACCCCTTCCGCGCCCTCGAGGAGGGCCTGGATGCGTCCGGGCCTTCGTCGCGCCTCGTGGCTCTTCTCGGAGACCCGGCCGTCGAACTGAAGCTCGTCGAACTGCCGGGAGAGATGCCGGGTGAGGTGGGGGACGAGGCTCCCGGTCCCGCCAGCGGTCCGGAGGCCGCCGGTCGGGAGGCCGCCGGTCGGGAGGCCGCCGGTCCGGCCGAGGCCCCCGTTTCGGCCGGCTCTCCGATTCCCGGGAGGGGCCCGGCGCTCCCGGTCATCGACGTCGTCTTCCCCGTCCTCCACGGCCCCTACGGCGAGGACGGCACCATCCAGGGCCTTCTCGAGCTGGCCGGCCTGCCCTACGTCGGGGCGGGAGTCCTCCCTTCGGCCTGCGCCATGGACAAGGGGATAATGAAGGACCTCTTCGTGAGGCACGGGCTCCCGGTGCTCGACTACGTGGTGTTCAAGCGGAAGGAGTGGCAGACGGACCCTGAGGCCGTCATCGCCCGCATCACGTCGGCCCTGCCGTTCCCCGTCTTCATCAAGCCCTGCAACCTCGGGTCGAGTGTGGGCATAACGAAGGTCCACCACCTGGGCGAGCTCGCCCCGGCCATCGAGGATGCCGCCCGCTATGACCGGCGTCTCATCGCCGAGAGGGGGCTCGAGGGAGCCCGGGAGATAGAGTGCAGCGTCCTCGGCAACGATGAGCCGGAGGTCTCCGTCTGCGGCGAGATCCTTCCGTCCCGGGAGTTCTACGACTACAACGCGAAATACGTGGACGGCACCTCAGGGCTCATCATCCCGGCCGACATCCCGGAGGACGTGAGCGACAGGGTCCGCGACCTTGCCAGAAGGGCCTTCCTGGCCCTCGACGGCAACGGCATGGCCCGGGCGGACTTCCTCGTCAGCCGGGACGCGTCCGAGATCTACATCAACGAGCTGAACACCATCCCCGGCTTTACGAAGATAAGCATGTACCCGAAACTTTGGGAGGCCTCGGGTCTTCCCTACGCCGAGCTTCTCGACCGCCTCATCGAGCTCGCCCTCGAACGCCACGAGGACCGGAGCCGGAACCTCACTTCCTACCAGCCGCGCGGATAGGCCGCACCCGGCCCCGCGCTGCAGACCTGCGTCCGGGTGCAGGTGCGGCCCTCCCCGCGCGCAGGCACGCCTCCAGGTGCGGGGGCAGGCCGGCGGGCCGTCTGCCGGCGGTGGGTCGATGAGGCGCACGAGGAGGGCTTCTCAATGGCTGAATCCGTCGACACCGGCCGGCCCGCCTTCGGACAACCCCTCGGAAGGGCCGTGTTCTTCGGGGGACCCATCCGGACCCTGAGGCCGGACCGCCCCCTCCTCGAGGCGGTGGGGGTGGCCGGGGGAAGGATTGTCTGCACCGGTTCCCGGGCCGAGGTCCAGAGCCGCCTCACCACCGGTGACGGCCGCCGGCCGCGGCCGGTCGACCTCAAGGGGCTGGCCCTGTTCCCGGGTCTCGTCGACGCCCACACCCACCTGGGCAGCTACGGCCTCCGCCTCGATTGGGTCGACCTGGACGGCGTCGCGAGCCTGGAGGAGGCCTGTGGGATCGTCGCCCGGGCCGCCGCCGGCGCCGCCCCGGGGAAGTGGGTCAGGGGAGGAGGCTGGAACAAGAACCTCTGGGCGGGCGGGCGCCTGCCGACCCGGGCCGACCTCGACCGCGCGGCGCCTGGGAACCCTGTGGCCCTGTCCAGCAAGGACGGGCACGCCCTCTGGCTGAACTCCGAGGCTCTCAGGCGGGCCGGCATCACCCGGGACACGCCGGACCCGCCGGGCGGGGAGATCGTGCGGGACCGGTCGGGGGAGCCGACCGGCATCCTCAAGGAGAAGGCCATGGACCTCGGCTACCGGGTCGTGGAGCAGCCGTCCCCGGAGGAGTACGCCGCCTCTCTCGAGCGGGCGGTCAAGCTGGCCAACGCGCACGGCCTGGTCGGCGTCCACGACATGGAGGGCCGGTCGTCCTTCCGGGCCTGCCAGGCTCTTGCCGCGGCGGGCCGGTTGAGCCTGAGGGTCTGGATGTACCTCCCCGCGGAGCACCTGGCCAGCCTGGAGGACGTGGGCCTCGAAGGAGGTTTCGGAGGCCTGTACCTGACCGTCGCCGGCGTGAAGGTCTTCCTCGACGGGGCCCTGGGGAGCCAGACGGCCGACCTTCTCAGGCCTTACGAGGGAAGCCGGGGCCACGGGCTCCCGACCATGGAGGCCGAGGCCTTCACCGACCTCGTGGCCCGGGCGGTCCGGGCCGGGCTTCCCGTGGCCGTCCACGCCATCGGTGACCGGGCCAACCGCAAGGCCCTCGACGCCTTCGAGGCGAACCTCGGGGCGACGAGGGCCGCCCGCTTGAGGCACCGCATCGAGCACGCCCAACTCGTGCATCCGGACGACGTCCCACGCTTCGGCCGCCTCGGCGTCGTGGCAAGCATGCAGCCCATCCACGCTCCGTCCGACAAGGACATGGCCGAGCGCTATTGGGGGGCGCGCTGTGCCGATGCCTACGCCTGGAGGGCGCTCGCCGACGCAGGGGCGGAGCTCGCCTTCGGCTCCGACGTGCCGGTGGAGACCCTGGACCCGATCCAGGGGCTCTACGCCGCCGTGACCCGCAAGCACCCTCTCGACCCCGAGCGTGGGCCCTGGTACCCTGAGCAGGCCCTGACCTTGCCTGAGGCCCTGTGGGCTTACACCGGCGGGGCGGCCAGGGCGGTGGGTGCCGAGCGGGAAATGGGAACCATAGAGGTCGGGAAGCGGGCTGATTTCACCGTGCTGTCCGACGATGTCCTCGCCGACGGCTTCGACCCGGAGGCTCTCCTGCGGGTCCGGGTGGTGGCGACGGTTGTCGACGGAAGCGTCGTCCACGGTGACCTCTAGCCCGCCGGACGGTGGTCCGCGCCGGCGCGGGGCCTGGAGAGGACAGGATTCCGTGCCGGAGCGGAGAAACGAGGCGGGGAGTTCACGGCTGTTCCACAGCCGACACTGTTCGTGGAGGTGTCCCCCGGATGGCCGACACCAGCGGGTCCCAGAAGACCGAGGACTGCATCTTCTGCAAGATAGCCGCAGGCGAGCTTCCCGCGGAGATCGTCTATAAGGATGACGAGACCGTGGCCTTCGCCGACATAAACCCGGCCGCTCCGGTACACCTCCTGGTCATCCCTCGGAAGCACTACACGAACGTGGTCGAGGCCGCCGCCGACGACCCGGCCCTCGTCGGACGGATGTTGACCGTCCTGACCCGGCTCGCCGGGGAAAAGGGGCTCCTCGAGGACGGGTTCCGCATCGTGTGCAACACCGGGACCCGCGGGGGGCAGTCCGTTCCCCACCTGCACTTCCACCTCCTCGGGGGTCGGTCCATGGCCTGGCCGCCGGGTTAGCCTGGCCGCCGTGTCGCTTCGGCGGTCGTCCACCCCCAAGGCCCCGGGGCTCCCGCCGCCGGCGGGGTCCGGGGTGCGAGGGGAGGGAAGGTTCAGATGGTGGACGTGATACTCGGCAAGGGCGAGACCCTCGAGTCGGCCCTGAGGCGCTTCAAGAGGATGTGCCAGCGCGCCGGGGTCATGCGCGAGATGAAGAAGCGCGAGCGTTACGAGAAGCCCAGCGTCCGCAGGAAGAAGAAGAGCGAGGCGGCCCGCAGGAAGAGGCAGCGCGGACGGTAGCGGTGAGGAGGGGAGAACTT
>CAJXZV010000056.1 GCA_913063835.1 uncultured Eubacteriales bacterium | reverse complement strand
ACACCACCAGCCGACGCACGAGGGTGCAGTCATCTCGACGTCCGCCGTCGGAACGGGCACACCCCTCCAGGCCGTCCGTCGGCACAACCATGCTCCAACGCTCCTTTCCGGCCTTGACCCATTGTCCGGTCCCTGCCTCGTCCGCGACCGCCCCGGAGGCCTCTCCGCTCGTCCTCTGCCGCCCGCCCCGTCCCGCCGGCCCTCGTCCCACGTGTCAGCCCGCGTCCTCGAGGGCTTCCCGAAGGCGCCGCCTGGCGTAGTGGACCCTGGACTTCACCGTGCCGACCGGGACCCCCAGCACTCGGGCAACCTCCTCCTGGCTCAGCCCGTAGTGGAAGACGAGCAGGAGGACCTCCTGGTGCTCATCGGAAAGCCGGGAGAAGCTCTCCCAGAACTCCAGGCGGGAGTCCGGGGGCGCGTCGTCCGCGACCGGACGCAGCCCGGGCGTCTCCCGCCGCCGACCTCTCCGGCAGACCTCGGCCACCTTCCGGCGGCATATGCCGAAGAGCCAGGTCGCCGCGGTGGAGTCGCCTCTGAAACGCGAGGCACCCTGCCAGGCGGCGAGCATCGCCTCCTGGACCACGTCTTCGGCGGCGCGCTCGTCGCCGAGCCTGGCCAAGGCGAACCGGTAGAGCTGGGGGGCGTACCTCTCGTAGAGAACCTGCATGGCCCCGAGGTCGCCCTCTCCCACGCGTCTGATGAGTCCGTCGTCGTCTCGGCTCACGGGTCCCTCCGCCAACGGGCTCGTCGAAGCGCTCTGTAGGTTAGTCTGCATCCAGGCCGTGAAAGGTTCAGCGCCTCGCGCCCGGATTCCCGCGGCCCTGGCGCATCAAGAGGACGCGGTCCGCGCCCTGGTCCGCGAGACGCTCCGGAGCCCAGGAAGGATGTTTCCCGAGGCGACCCGCCTCCCTCCTGGAAGGTGTCCTCGGGGCCATGCTGTCACGGGGACCTGAACCAGGTGCCAACAGGTGTCCAACAGCCCGTTGAGAGTTCCGGTAGGGAGATAGGAATCCGGAGCGCCGGGAAGAACCAGGCCCGAACGAGGGTTGGGAGAGGGAGGGGCACCGCTGGCGCCGCCGCCCGGCGTCTTCGCCGTCACAGGAGCCTTCGGCTACACCGGCCGGCACATCACCCGCCGCCTGCTCGCAGGCGGGCGGTCTGTCCTCACCCTGACGGGGCACCCGGAGAGGGCCGGTGACCTCGCGGGGCGCGTTGAAGTCCACCCGCTCGACTTCAACGACCCGCGGCGGCTCACAGCCGCCCTGCAGGAGGTCGAGGTCCTCTTCAACACCTACTGGATACGCTTCGAGCGTGGCCCGGTCACCTTCGACCGGGCCGTCGCCTCCAGCCGCGTCCTGTTCCTGGCCGCCGCCGAGGCCGGGGTCCGCCGCATCGTCCACATCAGTATCACCAACCCGTCGGAGGAATCACCCCTCCCCTACTTCCGGGGCAAGGCCCTCGTGGAGAGGGCCCTCCGGGACCTGACCGCCGCCGGGGGCCCCACCCACGCCATAATCCGGCCCACAGTGATGTTCGGAGGCGAGGACATCCTCCTGAACAACATCGCCTGGCTCCTGCGCCGCTTCCCGCTGTTCCCCGTCTTGGGCCGAGGCGACTATCCCGTCCAGCCAGTGCATGTCGACGACGTGGCCGCTCTGGCCGTGGCCTTGGCCGACGACACGCGGAACGTGGTCACCGACGCCGTGGGGCCGGAGACCTTCCCGTTCAGGGACCTCGTGGCCCTCATCCGCCGGGCCGTCGGGAGCCGGGCCGTCCTGCTCCAAGTCCCCCCAGACCTGGGTCTCACTCTGGGGGCGGTCGTGGGACGCATGGTCCGCGATGTCATCCTCACCCGCGACGAGGTCCGTGGACTCATGGCCGGCCTCCTGGTGTCCGCGTCCCCGCCCACAGGGACGACCAGGTTCAGCACCTGGCTCCGCGACAACGCCGTTACCGTCGGGCGCACCTACCGCTCGGAGCTGGCAAGGCACTACGTCTGACCGACCCGCGGAGCGTCCGTGCAGGTCGCCGGGTGAGATGGTATGATGCGTCCGGTGGGAAGTCATGACAGGACCGGATGACAGGGCTGGCACTTCCTATAGGCGGGTGTTCTCAGACCTTCTCGCCGAGCTCACCCGCGCCTGCCAGGAGGTTTACGGCAGCCGCCTGGTGAGCCTGGCCGTGTTCGGGTCGGTCGGCCGGGACAGGCCCCGACCGGACTCCGACATAGACATCTTCCTCGTCGCGCGCGACCTGCCGCGCGGCAGGATACCCAGAGTGGACGAGTTCTCTGCCGTCGAGGCCAGGCTCGAACCCCACCTGGAGCAGGCCAGAGCGAAGGGGGTCAGCACCCGCCTTTCCCCGATTCTCCTCTCACCGGAGGAAGTGCTGGCCAAGGGGCCCGGGTTCGTGGATATGGCTCTGGACGCTCTCGTTCTGCATGACCGGGAAGGGTTCTTCGCCAGCCTTGTGAAACGCCTGCGGAGGCAGCTCAAGGAATCAGGGGCCCGGCAGGTCGAGACCGGGGGGACACCCCATTGGAGACTCGGCCCGCCCGCCGGCGGCGGAGGTGCGGGAGATGGGACATCATGACCTCGCCAGGAGCTACCTTTCCAAAGCCAGGGTCAGGTTGAAGGCACTCCAGCTCTTCTATGACGAAGGCGCCTATTCGGACGTCGTGCGGGAAGCTCAGGAGGCCGTCGAGATCGCACTCAAGGGCATGCTGTGGAACATAGGGGTCGAGCCCCCGAAGATCCACGATGTCGGCCGTCTCATAATCGAGTACAGAGGCGAGCTGCCCGAAAGGGTGGGACGGCTGGCACCGGAGCTTGCCCGCATCTCCAAGTGGCTACGCAAGGAGAGGGAGTTCGCCCTCTACGGTGCGGTCGACCTCGTGCCCACTCTCGAATACGGGCCGCAAGAGGCCGACCGGGCGATGCGGGACGCCCGGGTCGTGGTCGAGGCGGCCGAACTCTGTATCGATCCCCGATCCGAAGCCTAGCTTGACAGCTCGCCGCCGGCGCCGGCTTTCCGCCGGGCCCGCTCCCGGTCGATGCAGACCGCTATCAGGGCCGGGACGCGTCCCGCGATGCCGGGACGAGGGTATTCTACCCCCGCCGGCACAAGCAGGCCGCCTGTTCCACCAGCTCATCCGCCAGTGCCTCCACGCGGCGGACGGCCTCCGGATTGTCCTTGATGAGGTCGGAGACAGAATCCGAGCTCCCCAGGGCCTTGGGGCTCAGGACCTCCGCCCGGCCCGAGGCCGCCAGGAACTCCTCGGCCCGCCGGGCGAGCCCCTTCAGTTCCCCCCGGCCCTCGGGCTGAAGACGAGTTGAAGGACCTTCATCCTGTCCCCACCCTCCGGACCGGTCCCCCAAGGGTGAGCCGCCTGACACCATCGACCGCTTCGTCGAGGAACTCACGCTGTCCTGCGGGAGAAGACCCTGTGGCCGTTCGCCCTCTGTGGCCGAGACAGGGCGCACCACGTAGGGTCACCCCCGTCGTTCACCCGACATCGTTCTCAGGTCCGACCCGCCTCCTCCCGAAAGGGCGACCGGAAGCTCTCCCTTCCGAACACGGCCGGTCTTCCCGCCCGTACGAAGCGCCGGCACGCGGGCGCCGCTAGACTGGTGGCGGAACCGGGGCCGCGGCCCGCCGAGAGCAGGACCGAGACAGCGCCGCGACACTGCCGAGCGACCACCGAGGCGGCACCGCGGCCGGAGGGAGGAGCGCGACGGTGTCGATTTCTAGACGGCTTGACCGTGAAGGCTGGATAAGGATCGATTACGACGGGACCATCCCGGAAGGCCTTGACGAGTACCTCCAGAGCCTGGGTGGGGTCCGTGTCGGAAGCACGCGGCCGCTGACCCTCTTCACCGACCGGCCCGAGAGACTCCTGAACAGGCTCCTGCGGTACCTCGCCGACCGCCGGATGAACGTCCGCCGGGTACAGGTCCGAGGCTCACGGGCGGCCTGACGTGATGCCGGGCAGAGTGACCGGCAGGCGGCCCCCAAAGGGAACCTCGCCGAAGAGGGCCCCGGCGAGGGCCGCCAGGGTGACGTGCCGGAAGGAGTAGGCCGCGACGAAGGTCGGGGCCGAGGGGACGGCGACAAGGTCGTAGGGGCTCCAGAGGCTGACCCAGACGACGGGGCGTGCAGGGCCGGCTGAGGCCAGGACCTGTCGCACGAGCTCCGCCTCCTCGGACCTCATCTCGGGCGCGGCGGTGACGAGAAGGACCGCCCGCGCCCGAGCGACCGCCGCCGTCGCGGCGGCCGCGGCATCGGCCGACGGCCGGGCCGGATAGACCAACTCCTCGACGGTGGGGTGGTACCGGCGCAGGTAGGGGCCTAGAGCCGTCACCGCGCCGGCGGCCGTCTCCTCCGCCCCGTGGAAGACTTCCCCCTCGGACGCCCGGAGAAGCTCTGGGGCGATGACCAGCAGGCGGTCGCCCGGTTCGAGGCGCAGGGGAAGGACCCCGGCATGGTCGCGGACGAGCGTCAGCGACGCCCTGGCGACCTCGAGGGCGAGTCTCCTGTGTGCCGCTGTCGACGGCCTGCACCCCTCGGTGTGCGGTCCGGCCCCGGCGGTGCCGGCGGAGTCGAGTAGTCCCAGGCGCCACTTCAGCCGGAGGACGCGGCGCAGGCTCTCGTCCAGACGTTCGGGCGTCACCCGTCCCTCACGCACCGCGGCCACGATGGCCTCGTAGGCCTCCACGGCCCGGTCGGGGTCGGCCCCGACGAGAATGATGTCGGCTCCGGCCCCGAGGGCCCTCTCGACAATCTCCGCCGTCCCGTACCGGTCGGCGACAGCCTTCATCTCGATGGCGTCGGTCAGGATCAGCCCCGCGAACCCCATCTCCTCGCGCAAGAGGCCTGTCAGGGCCTTGGCCGAGAGGGTGGCCGGCAGGCCCGGGGTCGGGTCCAGGGCCGGAAAGGTGACGTGGGCGGTCATCACGGCGTCCACCCCGGCCTCGATCGCCGCCCGGAAGGGCACGAGCTCGACCTGCTCCAGGCGCGGCCTGTCGTGAGGAACCGTCGGCAGGTCGAAGTGGGAGTCGAGGGCGGTGTCCCCGTGTCCCGGGAAATGCTTGCCGACCGCGGCAATCCCGGCGTCCCGGTAGCCGCGCACGGCGGCCGCCCCCAGGCGGGCCACCAGGGCCGGGTCCTCACCGAACGAACGGACCCCGATGACCGGGTTGAGGGGGTTGTTGTTCACGTCCAGGACCGGGGCCAGGTTCATGTTTATTCCCAACACCCGGAGCTCGGAGCCGGTGATGAAGGCGGACCGGTAGGCCAGGTCCTCGGCCCTCTCAGGCGGGCTGATTGCCCCGAGGGCCATGTTCCCCGGGAAGACCGTCACCCCGTGCCGTTCGAGGAGGCGGGCCACCACCCCGCCTTCCTGGTCGACGGCCACGAAGGCCCGGGCCGCTCCCCCGGTCGCGGCGGCCACGGCCTCCTGGAGGCCCGCGACCAGGGCGGCGGCCTGGGCGGCGTCGCGGATGTTGCCGCCGAAGAGGACGACGCCTCCCGGCCGACAGCGGTCGATGAAGGCCAGGAGGCCGTCGGTGAGTTCGGTTCCCCGGAACCCGGTCATGAGAAGCTGACCGGCCTTCTCCTCGAGGGACATGCTCATCACCAGGCGTTCCACGGCGACCGCCCCCTCGTCGACCGGGGCGGGTGGCACCACCTGCGACCCGCCGCCCGGTCCGCGCCCGACGGCCACGGCGGCCGCCAGCACCACGAGGAGACCGGCCGCAAGGACGAGAGCCGTGCGCTTCGGCGGCCGCATCAAGGTCGGGCTTCCTCCTTCTCCGTCCTCTTCCGCCAACCAGCTCTTAAGCGGTCTTGCTCTACCATTTGGTCCACCGTGAGCCTTACCTTCCTGCTCTCTGCTTCCTGCTTCCTCCTTGCTTTCTTGGCTCCGCCGCCCGGTTCCGGCCGCGCGGCGGCCGGCCGGCTTGGCGGCACCTGTGTTAGGAGTGTCCGGGCGCCCTCCCGCCCAGTCACGGCGCAACCCATGACAGGAGGGCCGCCGCCCCATGCCGAACCGAGCCTGCCGGAAGACGCAACCGCCTGCCGGCGGGCCGCGCAACGACGACACGAAGGAGGCAGCCGATGACCGAGAAACACCGCTTCCACTGCACCGTCTGCAAGGTCAGAGCCTGCGCGACCGCACAGGAGGACGCCACTCTCCCGACGGGATGTCCGATGAGGGAGCACCCCGCGGCACTCGAGAGGGCCCGCCACGCCTACCGCAACTCCGAAGAGAGACGGCTCTTCCAGGCCGCGGCGCGGACGGAGTCCGGGGGGTACCTCGAATGGCCCCGGGTGAGGGAGATCGTCGAATTCGCCCGGAGAAGCGGCTCGAGGCGCCTCGGGATAGCCTTCTGCACAGGGCTCACGCGCGAAGCGGCCGCCGCGGCCGACATCTTCACCCATCACGGCTTCGAGGTCTACCCGGTGGCCTGCAAGGTCGGCCGTCTCTCCAAGGAGGAACTCGGCCTGCAGGACCGGGACAAGGTCAGGCCGGGGGGACACGAATCGGCCTGCAACCCCGTCGGGCAGGCCGCCGTCCTGGCCGAGTGCGGGACCGACCTGAACATCGTCATCGGGCTCTGCGTCGGGCACGACACGCTCTTCTTCCAGCACTCCAAGGCACCGGTCACCGTCCTCGTCGCGAAGGACCGGGTCACCGGGCACAACCCCGTCGCCGCGCTCTACGGCGCCCGGGGTTATTTCAGGAGGAGGGTCCTGGGGGAGTAGGAGAGCCGCGGGAGCCCGGGCGGTGCGACCGGCCGCCGGCGGTCCAGCCGGCGCCTCCTGCGGTCCCGGCCGCCCGCGGCCGCCGCCTACTCCGGGTCCGGGTACCCTTCGGCCGAGTCGTCCTCGAACGGCTGTCCCCCGTAACGCGCGAACCAGGCCGAGATGCGCCGGATGCGGTCGATGGCCCGCTTCGGCTTGGTGATGGCGTGACGTTCCCCCTGGTAGAGAATGAGTTCGGTGGGGATGCCCCGCTTCTTCAGGGCCAGGTACAGCTGTTCGGCCTGGCTCGCCGGGCAGCGCCAGTCGACCTCGCCGGCGGTGATGAGGAGAGGCGTCTTTATGCGGTGCACGGCGGACATCGGCGACATGCGGCGGTACTGCTCGAGGTTCTGCCAGGGGACGCCGAGGTCGTCCTGCCACCACAGATGGCAGTCGTCAGTCCCGAAGCAGGAGACGTAGTCCCACAGGCCGTGCTCGCTGGCCGCGGCCCGGAAGCGGTCGGTGTGCCCCACCGCCCAGTTGGTCATGATGCCGCCGTAGGAGAAGCCCGTGCAGAAGAGTCGGTCGGGGTCGGCCCAGCCCCGACGGACGAGCTCGTCGACCCCTGACATGATGTCGTCGTGCTCGCGCGGTCCCCAGTCGCCCCGGATGACCAGGCAAAAGTCCTCCCCGTAGGAAACCGAACCGCGGTAGTTCACCTTGAGAACCAGGTAGCCGAGACCCGCCCAGTACTGGTCGTCGAAGTGGAAGCCCGGGCTGTCGTAGGACATCGGGCCTCCGTGGATGTTGACGATGAGGGGCGCCGGGCCGGCCGCCGGGTCGAAGCCTGGCGGCAGGACGACGATGGCCTCGACGGTCTCCCCCTCGGAGTTCCTGAACTCCACCCGCTCCTGCCCTGCCGTGGCCCGCTCCGCGAGGAGCTCCTCATTGAGGCGGGTGAGCCGGGTCACCGCCCCGTCGACGTCTTCCCGGCCCAGCAGGACCGAATCGAGAGCGTAGAGGTCGACCCCTGTCTCGGGACGGTCGACGCCGAGGACGACCTTCCCTCCGGCGGCGTCGAAGTCCCGCAGGGTGCACATGCGGTCAGACACCGGGAAGACGAACCCCGGCTCCCCCGAGAGCCCTGTCCGGGCCAAGCGCGTCTGACCGCGGTCCCCCATGAGGACGAGGAGTTCGTCAGGCCCGAGCCAGACCGGCCTGCTTGACGCAGGGCGGTCGAGACCCTCCGTGAGGACCCTGAAGGGCGTCCGGCGGAGCGGGACGGGGTAGCGCCTCGCGCTGGCGACGGGGTCGCCCTCGGGCTGGTCGGGGACTGTCCCTCCGATGCTCGACCAGCCCTCTCCGACGCAGGCGGCAAGGTCCGTCACCGGCTCGGCGTCGCCCACCTCCACACACAGGACGTGGGTCAAGAGGTACTCGTTCTCCGGTTCTAGCGGAGAGACGAAGGCCAGCCGCCGGGAGTCCGGCGACCACCGGGGCGTGGAAGCGTCGACATCCCCCAAGGTCAGCCGCCGGACCTCCGCCCCGTCCGGGCTGATGAGCCACAGGTCGTTGCGGCGGTTGTTGTCCGGGTCCCCCGTGCGGTTGGAGACGAAGGCTATCCACCGGCCGTCCGGCGACCACCGCGGCGAGGTCTCGTCACACGGCCCTGAGGTCAGGCGACGCTCCTTGCGGTCCCGCACGTCGACCACGAAGAGATGGGTCCGGACCTCGTCGAGGTAGCCGCTCCCGTCATGCTTGTGCGAGGTGCGGCGGATGACATGGGGACCCCGGTCGTCCTTGGGCTTGCCCCGCCCGCGGATGCTCTTGAGGTACTCCTTCTGCTCCTTGGTCGGGTCGCGCGAGGAGAAGACAAGGTGCGTGCCTTCAGGCGACCAGTCGAACTCGCCGACGCCCTCATCGCGGCGCGTCAGCTGGCGCGGCTCCCCGCCCAACTCGAGGTCGAAGACCCATATCTGGGGCTTGGGCTCCTCGTCGTCGCCGTCGTCGTCGGCGCCGCCGCCGTTCGCACCGCCGCTCGCACCGCCGGTCCCGTTGCCGGCCGTGCCGGCGTCCTCGCCGCCTGCCGCACCGGCGTCCCCGCCACTGGTCTCACCGGCGCCGTCCCCGCCGTCGGGTTCCGCCCGGTTCCGCTTATCCTCCTCTTCAGCGAGGGCGGCGGCCACCTCTATCTCGTGCTCACGCGTGGAGAGGAAGGCAAGGTACCGACCATCCGGCGACCAGACCGGAGAGCTGTCGTTGGTCGGCCCCCGTGTGAGGCGGTGCGGGGGCGAGGACCCGTCGGTCGGCGCCACCCACAGGTTCTGGTACCGGTCGTTGTCCTTCTTGCGGAAGCCCTCGACCACGAACGCGACCCGGCGGCCGTCAGGGGAGACGGCCACCTCGGTGACGGTCCTCAGGGAATAGTAGTCGGCGAGACGAAACCTCTGCTTCAAGTCGCCATCCCTTCCTCTCTTGCCGGCGTCGCAAAACTCCTTCCAGGCGCGCCTCTCTTCCTCGCGTGAGAGGGGGGCCGCGCCTCCTGCGGTATCCGCCCCTCACAGCCCGTCGCGGCACCCGCCGTTCCAGGTTCCCGGCCGCCGGACGACCTCGCCCGGCATCTCCCCGGTCGGTCGGCCGTCGCGGACGACGAAATCCCCGTTGACGAGCACGTGGACCATCCCCTCGGCGAGGTGGTGCGGGTCCCCGAACTCCGAGGCCGAGCCGAGTCGCCAGAGGTCGAACACGGCCAGGTCGGCCTTCACCCCGGCCCGGACGAGACCCCGGTCCTCAAGGCCCAGCTTCCAGGCTGGCAGCCCGGTCATCTTGTGGACGGCCTCCTCAAGGGTGAGGAGACCCTCGTCACGGGCGTAGGTGGCGAGGACCCGCGTGAAGGCCCCATAGGCACGCGGGTGCGGACAGCCCTCGCCCGGCCTCACCACACTACCGTCGTCGGCCACCATGCTCAGCCGGTGCCGCAGGACGTAGCGCATATCGTCGTCGCTCATGGAGTGGATGATGACGCCGGCGTCGAAGTCCTCGGCGACAAGCTCCAGGACGACCTCCAGCGGGTCCTTCGCCCGCCGGCGGGCCACCTCGGCCAGGGACAGGCCGAGATACTCCGGAAAGACCTTGCTGTGGGAGAAGACCACGCCCTCGAAGCCCCCGTTGTAGAGGAGGTTCTCCCAGTCCGGGCTGGGACGCGAAAGGTCGGCCTTTATCCTCTCCCTGGCCTCGGGGTCCTGGAGGAGCCTCAAGAACCCCTCCCGGCCTCTGCGCTGCGTCCAGCTCGGGAAGAGGGCCGACAGTCCCGTGGCCCCCGCCGTGTACGGGTAGACGTCACACGTGACCTCGACCCCGAGCCGCCGGTAGTATTCCTCCAGTTCGAGAGCCGTACGGACCAGCCCCCAGTTCCGCCGCCCGGCGACCTTGTGGTGGGAGATCTGGACCCGCAGGCCGGAGGCCTGTCCCACCCGGACGGCCTCGATGACGGCGTCGATGAGGCGCTCCGACTCGTTGCGGAGGTGCGTGGCGTAGAGGCCGCCATAGTCCCCGGCGGCCTTCGCCACCTCGAGGACCTCCTCGAAACCGGCGAAGACCTGGGGAACGTAGATGAGGCCTGTCGACAGGCCGAAGGCTCCGGCCTCCATCGCTTCGCGGACATGCCCCTTCATGGCCTCGAGGTCGGCCCGGGACGGCCTTGAGGCGCCGTAGCCCATCACGACCGCGCGGACATTGCCGAAACCCACCAGGGTGGCGACGTTGACGGCCTTCGGGAGCCTGTCGAGGGCCTCCATGTACTCGACGAAGGTCGACCACGTGACGACCTCCCTGAGGTCGTGGGTCGTCAGGAGAGCTGCTGTCTCGGGGTCCTCCGGGTCGAGCGGGGCACCGCTCGTGCCGCAGTTCCCTGAAACGATGAGGGTCACGCCCTGGGCCACATAGTTCACGGCCCTGGGCTCCCTGAAGATGGTGAAGTCACTGTGGCTGTGAATGTCGATGAAGCCCGGCGCGATGAACAGTCCACGGCAGTCGACCTCGACCTTGCCCCGGCCTGTCACCCTCCCGACGGCAGCGATCCGCCCTCTGCTGACAGCCACATCACCCGGACGTGACGGTGTCCCCGTTCCGTCGATGACGGTGCCGTTCCGCAGGACTATGTCGAAGGTGCTCTCGTTCACCGGCGGTTCCCTTCTCCCTCTCAGTAGAGTTCGCCGACGGCGGCACCGTCGACGGAATTGGCGCCCTCTTCTCGCCTTCAGCTTCCCTTCCTTCGCCGGTTCCGGCCGGGGTCCTTGCGCCACGCACGGCACCCCGCCCCCGGGCAGGGAGGCCGGGTCGGGGCGGACCGCTCGTTCCTCGGCCCCACGGGACCCCGCCCCGGGGGAGGGGGGGGAGAAGGGTGTCGGACTGCTGGAGGGCCTGACGCAGGAGGAACGGGCAAGGGGACCGAGGGGAAGGTTTCCCTCGATACGGCCGAGAATGGCTCTTCTGGGTGACCAGGAGGTACGTGCGTATGTGCCCGGACGGGGTAGAGACCACAAGGCGGAAAGGCTCGGTCGCCGTCTCCTACGCTCCCGGGCTCAGGCTTCTCCCCCCCGTCCTGGCCGCCGCCCTGATCCTCGGCCTGGTGGCAGCGGTCTACCGGCCCCTCGTCAGCGCGGAACCCGGGGTCGACTTCCCCTGGGGCAGAGACACCTGGGGGCACCTCTTCAAAGCCCACTACCTCTACGACCAGGCCGCCGGCGGCGACCCCTTCCCGGACCTCATGCCGTGGTGGTGCGCAGGAAGCGAACCCTTCCGGCACCAGCCGCCCCTGCCCTACTACCTCCTGGCCGGGCTGCGGCACATCTCCGGCGACATCTTCACCGCCGGGGCGCGGCTCGTCCCCCTCTGCGCGCTCTTCGGGAGCCTCTCCTGGCTGGCCTTCGCCGGGCGCCTGGGGTGGGTCGGCGCCTGCGCGGCCGGCCTGGGTTGGGCGGTCTGGCCGGACCACATCCGTGTGGCCCTGTCCGAGGGCGACCTGCCGCAGGTCGTGGCCACCGCCCTGCTCCCCCTGCTCTTCGCCGCGTTCCTCGACAGCCTCGACCGCCGGCGGTGGCCCTGGTCGGGCTTCGCGACCGTGGTCCTGCTCAGTCTCCTGGTCCTGACGGACGTGACGGTTGCGGCCCTCTCCTGCGCGGCCCTGGCCTTCTTCTCCCTCTTTTACCGGTGGTTTTCCGGAGCACGGGGCCGGGACATGGTCCGGGGCCTGAGTCTCATCCTCCTGGCCCTTCTCGTCTCGGCCTGGTGGCTCGTCCCGAGCCTGGCGGCGGAGACGGCCGCAGTCACGGGTGCGGTCGACCCGGAGGCCGCAGGCCGGGCACCGGACTTCCTCCCGCCGTCCGTCTCCTTTGACCCGCTGTCAAGGCTCCAGAGCCCCGAAGTCTTCTATCTCGGCCTCTCGTCCATCGTCCTGCTCGCCGCGGCCCTCGCCGGCTGGCGGGGAAAGGACCCCGCGGCAAAGGCCTTCTTCGTCTGCGGCGTCCTGACCATGACCGTGGCCGCCACCTTCCCCCCGGCACGGCCTTGCCCGTCCTTCCTATCCCTCTTGCCGGCCTCCCTGCCGGGGGGCCAGGTGCTCCGGCCCCCGGACTTCGCCTGCCTTCTCCCTGTGGCGGTGTTCATCGCCGCGCTCCCCCGGGCTCAGCCGGCCCGAGGCGGGCGAGGCTGGTTCGGAACACTGCTGCCGGCTCTTCTCGTCGCCGCCTTGGTCCTGGTCGACGCGGCGGGGTCCTTCCACCTTGTCCACACGCGCGAACAGCGGCCCGACCTGGCCGCCGCCGCTCGAACCCTGGCGGACGCCCGCGGATGGCGCGTCGCCGTCCTCGACATGGGTCGACTGGGCTCGGAGCCGTCCTTCGTCCTCTCCCGGTCCGCAGACCGGGAACAGGTCTTCGGCTCGGGATGGCAGGGCGCCTGCGTCAGGGGGGAGCTGGGCCTCATCAACACCGCTCTCGAGCATGGGCGCTACGCCTACGCGGCGGACAGGTCTCTCCAGTTCGGGGCCACCGACCTCCTTGTCCCCAGAGACTGGGCCGGTGCCTCGCGCCTGGCCGCCGCGGCCCGGGCGGCAGGATACAGCGGGCCCGAGACCCACGGAGGCCTTCTCGTGTTCCGTCGTCCCCTGCCGCCGTTCGCCCTCCGCCACTCCTACGAGGTCCTCGCCGTCGGCCGCCGCGCCGGCGAGGTCGCCCTGCTCTTCCCGGGCGTGGAGAGCGGGACCTCGCCGGAGATCGACGGCTACGAGCTTTCCGACCTCGAGGCCTACCGGACGGTCTTCCTCACCGGGGCGTCATGGCGGTCGAAGAGGAGGGCCGAGGAGCTCGTCCTGGCCTACGTCCGCGGGGGCGGCCGCGTCGTCATCGACCTCACCGACTTCCCCACGGGCATCCTCGACGAGGGGCCGTCCTTCCTCGGGGTCACGGGGGAGGCGGTCGAGATCCGCCATACGGTGTCGGCCACCGGACCCTCGGCCTCGGAGGCCGTCACCTTCCGGTCCTTCAACACCCTCCACGACCCGTGGGAGGCCTTCGTCCCGCAGGGGCTTGACCGCACCCTTCTTTCCTTCAGGCACTCCGGCCGACAGGCCGTCGTCGTCGGAGAGAAGGACCTGGAGGGCGGCACGGTCGTCTTCGTCGGGCTGAACCTGCCCTACCACGCCCTTCTCACCGACGACCCCGCCGCCCTCACGGTCCTCTCGGACCTCCTCGACCTCGAGCCGGACGCTCCGCCCGCACGGGAGACGACCCCCCTGCAGGCCTACCGCGCCACAGCGGACGGATACAGCTTCACCTTCGAGGTCCCGGAGGCCTGGGGTGAGTGCCGGGTCATCCTCCCCGTCGCCTTCCATGACACCGTCGCGGTCCGGGTGGACGGCCGGCCTGTGGAGGTCCGCCCGGTCGAGCACCTGGTCGCCGTCCGCGCCGGGCCGGGTCTGCACAAGCTCCAGATCGAGGCGGCAGGACCGCCTCTCGCGGGGGTCTCGGCGGTCGTGTCCGCGGTGACCCTTCTCCTCCTGACCGCCTACGTGTGCGTGACGGTCCGCCGGGCGCCGACCCGTGCGCCCGGAGCCCGACGGTCTACGTGACGTCCTCACCGACGGCGCTGAGGGCCTTCGTCAGGAGGTCCCGGGAGATGTTGCCGCCGGTGATGATGAAGACGGCCGCCCGGGGCTTGAAGTCCAGGAGGGCGGGCCAGTCCGCGGAAAGGGTGGCGGCGCTCGCCGGCTCGGCCACGAGCTTGTCGCCGAGAGCCAGCCGCCCGACATTCTCGAGCAGGAGACGGTCCGGCACGGTGGTGACCCCGTCCGCCAGGTCGCGGACGACGGCGAACGCCCGGCGCCCGGGTCGTCTGACGGCGATGGCGTCGGCGACGGTCTCCATCCGGGTGAGCTCGGTGGGCTCTCCGCGGTCGAGGGACAGCTTCATCGACGGGGCCCCGTCGGACTCCACTCCCCACACGCGGACATGAGGGTGGGTCTCCTTCAGAGCCATGAGCAGGCCGGAGAGGGCCCCGCCGCCACCGACCGGGACAGCCACGAGGTCCACCTCCGGGAGGTCCTCGACGATCTCGAGGCCCATCGTGCCGTGCCCGGCCATGACGAGCTCGTCCTCGAGGCCGTGGACGAGGACCGCCCCCGTCTCTCGGGCGACGACCTGCGCGACCCGGACGGCGTCATCGTAGGCCTGGCCATCGACGATGAGGTCCGCCCCGTAGGAGCGGACCTTCCGTCGTTTGAGTTCGGGACTGCCCTCGGGCATGACGATGGTCGCCTTCATCCCGCAGCCGCGTGCGGCCAGGGAGACGCCCATGGCGTGGCTGCCGCTCGAGGCGGCGACGACGTGTGTGACCCCCCGGTCCCTGAGGGCGAGGACCGCGTTGGTCGCCCCGCGGAGCTTGAAGGCCCCGGTGGTCTGGAGGTTCTCGAGCTTGAGGAACACGGGGAAGCTGAAGCGGCTGGAGAAAGTGGCGCTCCTGACGAGGGGCGTCCTTACGACGTGAGGCCTTATCCTCTCCGCCGCCTCACGAACCATGGCCTGCGTGGTCCCGTGGTCGGGCACGGGTCGGGCCTCCTCTCGGTCTGGCGCAACGGGTGGCTTCCCGCCGCCCGGTCGGGGTCCTCCGGGAGCTTCACCGCGCTCCCGGCCCCCGGGGAGGGCGTACGCTCTCGGCTCGGCGGGGACTTCTCCCC
>CAJXZV010000055.1 GCA_913063835.1 uncultured Eubacteriales bacterium | reverse complement strand
GGTTCTGAAAAACCAAGGCCGATGGGGCTCTGCCCACGTTTGCTTGACAGCAACCCGCGCCGCGGCGCCGTTGACGGGAACACGCGTTCGTGTTAGCCTTTTGTGGGACGCCTACGGGCGCCCCGTCCCTGACCGAGGTGGTGAGCCTGTGGACCATGCCGCCGCCCCTCACCCCGACGGCGGTCTGGCCGCGGCCCTTGACGACATCAGGGGCTCTGAACGGGCATTGTGCGTGACGGCGTGGGTGACCCTGCCGGAGCGGCCGGGCGAGTACGCCGACTTCCCCTCGTGGCTCGACCCGAGGATCGTGAAGGTCCTGCGGGCCCGCGGCATCGAGCGCCTGTACCGCCACCAGGCGGAGGCCCTCGAGGCCGTCCGGGAGGGCAGGGACATCGTCGTCGTCACCCCCACGGCGTCGGGCAAGACCCTCTGCTACAACCTTCCCGTCCTCCAGGCGACGGTCTCGGACCCGGCGACGCGTTCTCTCTACCTCTTCCCGACGAAGGCGCTGGCCCAGGACCAGATGGACGAGGTCCACGATTTCATCACCGCCCTCGGCCTCGACCTGAAGACGTTCACCTACGACGGGGACACCCCGCCGGCGGCCAGGCGGGCCGTCCGCGCGGCGGGCCACATCGTCGTCACAAATCCCGACATGCTCCACACGGGTATCCTCCCCCACCACACCAAGTGGGTGAAGCTCTTCGAGAACCTCTCCTACGTGGTCATAGACGAGATCCACAACTACCGGGGGGTCTTCGGCAGCCACGTCGCCAACGTCATCCGGCGCCTTCACCGCATCGCGGAGTTCTACGGGTCCCGCCCGGTCTTCATCTGCTGTTCGGCCACCATCGCCAACCCCCTCGAGCTCGCCTCGACCCTCACCGGACGGAAGATGGTCCTCGTCGACAAGAACGGCGCCCCCTCCGGACCCAGGCACTTCATCTTCTACAACCCTCCGGTCGTGAACCGGGAGCTGGGGATAAGGCGCAGCGCCGTGCTCGAGGCGAGCCGCCTGGCCCAGACCTTCCTGCGCCGCGGGGTCCCGACCATCGTCTTCGCCCGAAGCCGCGTGACCACCGAGGTCCTCCTGTCCTACATCAAGGAGGCCCTCGGAGAGCCGGCGGGCCGCGAGCCGGAGGGGCGGCCGTCCCGGGTCAGAGGGTACAGGGGAGGATATCTCCCCTCCCAGAGGCGGGAGATCGAGCGCGGCCTCCGCGACGGCAGTGTCCAGGGCGTCGTCAGCACCAACGCCCTCGAACTGGGGATAGATATAGGGACCCTGGAGGCGGCCGTGATCACCGGCTACCCCGGGACGGTCGCCAGCACCTGGCAGCAGGCCGGACGGGTCGGGCGGCGCACCGGGGAGTCGGCGGCCTGCCTCGTCGCCACCTCCAGACCGCTCGACCAGTTCATCGTCACGAACCCCGAGTACTTCCTCGGCCAGAGCCCCGAGCACGGCCTCATCGACCCGGACAACCCTCAGATCCGGAGCCTGCATCTCAAGTGTGCGGCGTTCGAACTGCCCTTCGTGGACGGCGAGCACTTCGGAGACGAAGAGAGGACCCCGACCTCGCGGCTCCTCGGCCGGCTCGAGGCGGCCGGCTTCGTGCGCCACGTGGGAGGCCGCTGGCACTGGTCGGCCGACGCCTTCCCGGCCGAGAGCATCAGCCTCCGGACGGCCGATGCGGACAACTTCGTCATCATCGACACCACCGACCCCCAGCCCCGGGTCATCGGCGAGGTCGACCGCTTCTCGGCCCCCATGCTCATCCACGAGGGAGCCATATACCTCCACGAGGGACGCCAGTACCACGTGGACCGGCTCGACTGGGAGGAACAGAAGGCCTACTGCCACGAGGTCGACAGCGATTACTACACTGACGCCAACTTCGCCGTCGAGGTGAAGGTCCTCTCCGTCGAGCTGGGCCCCGGCGGCCCGGCCGAAGACGCCGGGTCCGGCCCGGGCCCGGCCCGGACCCGGACGGCCGAGGGAG
Source organism: uncultured Eubacteriales bacterium (assembly GCA_913063835.1). Taxonomy (GTDB): domain Bacteria; phylum Bacillota; class Sulfobacillia; order UBA995; family UBA9673; genus UBA9673. The sequence goes on along the minus strand of CAJXZV010000055.1, from coordinate 13,081 downwards.
GCCTGCCCCGCTATCTCGGCGAGGTGAGCGTCACCGCCGTCCCCACCATCTACAAGAAGATAAAGTTCCACACCCACGAGAACATCGGCTGGGGACGCGTGAACCTGCCCGAGCAGACCCTGCACACCGAGGCGGTGTGGTTCACCCTACCGCCCGAGGTGACCTCGGGGCTCGCCTCCGAAGAGGTGCAGGCCGGCCTCGTCGGCCTCGGGACCCTCATGGCCAACGTGGCCCCTCTCTTCCTCATGTGCGACTCCCGTGACATCCGGGCTTTCACCGAGGTCCGCTCCCCGTTCACCCGCCTGCCGACGGTCTATCTCTACGACCGTTATCCGGGGGGCATAGGCCTCGCCCGCCGCCTCTACGACCTCAGCGCGGCGGTCTACCGGGCCGCCCTCCGTCTGGTCGAGGCCTGCGCCTGCTCCGAAGGGTGCCCTTCCTGTGTCGGTCCGGCGGCCGAGGTCGGCCCTGCGAAGCCGGCCACGGCCCGCTTCCTGGAGGCCGCCCTGCGGGAGGACGAGACCCCGTGAACCGGCCCCTTCCCTCTCCGGACGCCCCGGAAGGCCGGGCCGGAGCGTGCGACCCGGCCGCAGCCGGTACCGTCCCTTCCCTTCAGGAGGTCCTGCCCGGCCGGCGGCTCGAGACACCTGCAGGACCCTGCTACCATGTCCGGTGGGAGCACCCTCTCTGCTTCCGGTACGGTGCGGCCCCCCTCAAGGAGGCCCTCACCGTGTCCGGACGCACCCTGGCCGTCCTCGGCCGGGACGAGTCCCTCGAGGAGGTGACCCTCGCCCGGGCCTGCTTCATGGACACCGAGACCACGGGCCTGGCCGGCGGGACCGGGACCTACGTGTTCCTGGTGGGGGTGGGATGGTTCGAAGGCGACCTCTTCGTCGTCGACCAGTACTTCATGGAGGACTACGACCGGGAGCCCTCCTTATCGCCGCCCTCGAGGAGAACCTCCGAAGGTTCGAGGCAGTGGTGAGCTTCAACGGCAAGGCGTTCGACCTGCCCCTCCTCGAGACGAGGTTCATCCTCGCCCGGCGGCCTCCGCCTCTCAGGGCGCGGCCCCACCTCGACCTCCTCGCCGCGGCGAGAAGACTGTGGGGGCTGAGACTTGAGAGCTGTTCGCTCCAGACCCTCGAGCGGACGGTACTGGGGGAGACGAGAGCCGGGGACATCCCCGGTCGCCTCGTTCCCCAGCACTACTTCCGCTACCTCAGAAACCGCGACCCCCGCGTGCTGAAGCCGGTCTTCGAGCACAACCGTCGGGACGTCCTCTCCCTCCTCTCGCTGGCCTGTCGGGCCGCACGCCGCTTCGAGTCCTTCCTCGAGGACCCGCCGGGCGAGGACGGGGTCCACCCCCTCGACCTCTTCAGTCTGGCCCGCCTCTACCGGGCCCACGGTTTCGCAGAAGCGGCCGTCCGGTGCTACCGGGCTTGCCTTGACTCCCTTCCGCCCGGCCCCCTGGCCGACCGGGCCGGCCTGGAGTGCGTCAGGCTCCTCCGCCGCCTGGGCCGGGCCCCTGAAGCCGCGGCCCTCTCCCGGGAGCTCGCCGACGCCCGCCCGCCGCGTCTCTGGGCACTGGTCGAGCTGGCCAAGGACCTCGAACACCGCCTGAAGGACTACAGACAGGCCCTCGAGGTGGTCGACCGCGCCGTCGGCCTTGCGGAGGGCCTCCGGGCCGGTCCGGCCGTCGCCGGCACCGGCGTCAGCCCTGAGGCACTCGCCCACCGGCGCGACCGCCTTCAGCGCAGGCTCCGCCGGGCCGAGAAAAGGGCGCTCAGGCCCGACCCGGCCCCTCCGGAAAGCGGGCCCGCCTTCTCCCCCTGAGCCGGTCATACCCCCCTGCGCCGGCGAATACATTCAACCGACCATACCTGCCCCCGGGGAGGGGTTCGCCTTGTACTTCGTCACCGTCAGCCGACGGGCCAGGCAGGCCATCCGCATCTTCGTCCTCCTCGTCTGCGCCCTGGCCATCGCCCGGCTCGGCGTCGCCGTCACGACCGGAGAGCTGCCCGTGATGGGACGCCTCGAGCCCATCAGGAAGGTGCCCGGGGTGGAGGACAAGGTCGCCCTCACCTTCGACGTCAGCTGGGGTGAGCTCACCCTGCCGAAGGTCCTGGCCGTCCTCGAGGAGTACGACGTCAAGTGCACCTTCTTCCTCTCCGGGCCCTGGGCCGCGAGTCATCCGGACCTTGTGGCCGAGATCGTCGCGGACGGCCACGAGATAGCCAGCCACGGTCACCGTCATGTCAACCTCTCCAGCCTCAAGGAGGAGGAGATCAGGCAGAACCTCGAGCAGGCCGCCGAAGCCATCGAGGCCGCGTCAGGGCGAAAGCCGGACCTCCTCCGCCCTCCCAACGGGGACTACAACGACCTGGTCATAAGGACGGCCCAGTCGATGGGCTACAAGGTCATCCACTGGGGGCTCGACTCCCACGACTGGATGAATCCCGGGGTGAACTACATCGTCAAACGGGTCCTGGAGAAGACCAGGCCCGGTGATGTCGTTCTCATGCACGCCAGCGACACGTGCAGGCAGACCGACCAGGCCCTGCCGGCGATCATCGAAGGGCTGGTGAGCCAGGGGTTCGTCCTCGTCACCGTGAGCGAGCTCCTCGAGAGCGGCTCCGAGGACGGTTAGCCTTCCCCCCCTAACTCAGGGTGCGGCGGCCCCGCCGCACCCCTCTTCTTCTACGGGCACGGCCGCCGGCTTCCCGTTCCGGGCCTTTCGGACCGCACCGGGACCCGGCGACCGTCTCCGGTCCGCCGTATCCGCGCGACCGTGCGTCCTTCTACCCGACGCCGTGGGCGGCCAGGAACCGGAACAGGCGCAAGAAGAGCCTCAGGAAGGCGCGTTCGGGAGTCCACAGCGGCACATCGTCGGCCGCCAGCAGGTTCACGGCCTGAACGGTCTCGTCCCCCATCACGCCCTCGGCCACACCCACGACCTGGCCCTTCCTCACGGGGGCACGGAGGGGTCGCGCCAGGTCGACCTCGACCTCAAGGTCCTCGGACGTCCCCGCCGGACACACGACCCAGAGGTCCTGCTCGGGGACAAGGGCGACCTCCCCAACGAGACCTCCCGTCACCGGGGCGGACGCCAGGGGGCGCCGCGCCCTGGCCAGGCACACCGTCTCGTAGTTGCGGAAGCCCCACTCGAGAAGGACCTCCGTGTCGCGGTAGCGGTCGGCCGAACGGAGGACCACGGAGATGAGGCGGCGCCCGTCCCGGGTCGCCGAAGCCACAAGGCACTTGCCGGCCTGGTCGGTCGTCCCCGTCTTGACCCCCTCGGCCCCGGCGAAGGTCCACAGGAGGCTGTTCGTGTTCCGCAGTCTCATCTCCGCCTCGCTGCCGTCGACGTACAGGCTGGCCTGGCGCGTTCGCACGATGGCCTCGAAGGCCGGGATGGTCAGGGCGTAGCGGGCGATGACGGCGAGGTCGTAGGCTGTCGTGTAGTGGGAGGGGGCGTGCAGGCCGCTCGAGTTCTGGAAGTGGGTCCCGCGGGCGCCGAGTTCGGCCGCCCGCCTGTTCATCATCTCGACGAAGGCCCTCTCCGAGCCGGCGATATGTTCCGCCGCGGCGACACACCCGTTGTTCGCCGACCGGAGCAGGATTCCCCACAAGAGTTCGCCCAGGGTGAGCACCTGGCCCTCCCTCAGGGGCATGGAGGAACCCGGGGTCCAGGCCGCGTTCCGGCTGACCTTCACCTTCTCGGACAGCCTGGCGTTCTCGAGGATGACGACGGCGGTGAGAATCTTCGTCGTGCTGGCGGGGGGACGCCGCCGGTAGGCGTTCTTCGCGAAGAGCACGCACCCCGTCCGCCAGTCCATCAGGACGGCGGCGTCGGCCGTGACCGAAGGTGGGTCCGGGACGCCGGAGCCGGCGCCGCGGACGCCCCGCACCAAGGGCGAGCCGGCGTCAGGCGGCCGGACGGAGACCGGGACTCCGACTGCTCCCCCGACTCCGGCGGAAAGCACCGCCCAGAAGAGGACGGCGCTGAGGGCGACGGCGGTTCCCCTCAGGGCACGTCTGCCGAGCCTCGGGACGGACGCCACACACGTTCCTCCCGCGGGGGAGCCGCACCCCGTGCCGCCGGGCTCCCCCGGCTACTCTCCCCCGGTGGGAGTCTCTTCCCCATGAGGGGCCGTCCCCGGGGCCTCCCCGGCCTTGAAGACCAGGGTGCGCGGAGCGTCCCGGGTGCCGGCAGGCCCGAGGTCTTCACCCTCGAGGCTGACCCTCACGAGGTGAGGACGGCCCAGCCGGACGGTCAGTTCCTTCCCAGCCGACCATCGGCCGGTGCTTCCAGCCTCGAGGGTCTTCTCCAGGACGACCTGGCCGTCGACGGTCACCCTGACCCAGCACCTGTCCAGGACCTCGAGCCCCAGGGTGAACGGGGCACCATATACTACGTAGCATGCCTCCTCGGCAGACTCGCTGACGAGCGCCCATCTCATCTGACCCGGGGCCGTGTCTGCTCCGCCCGTGTCCGGTTCGGCCGACCCCAGGGCGTCTCCGCCGGCGTCCGGTTCGGCCGGAGCCTGGCCCACCCCTGGGAGCGCGCCGGTCTCATCGTCTCCTCCGGCGGGTCCTGCGGGCTCGGCCCAGAGGTACCACAAGCCGACCGCTCCGACGAGCACGGTCAGGACGAGCACGGAGACCCAGAACCGCCCGAGACCGCGGCGCCCTGCCCTGCGGGCCCGGGCCGTGACCCGCCCGGAGAAACCGGCCGGAGCCGAGAGAAGCCCCGGAGCCTGAGGTCGCGGGCCGGCCGCCCTTCGCCGGTGCCGCCCGGCCCGTCGGGCCCGGAGAGAGGTCTCTTCCTCCGGGGAGACTTCCCCCTGCGAGACGGCTCCGGGGGAGGCCCCCTCCTTCCACGCCCGGTACTCCCGGACGAGCTCCCAGCCGTCGAGGCCGAGGAAGTTGGCGTAGGAACGGAGGAAGCCCTTGAGGTAGACCGCGCCGGGGATGCGCGACTCGTCCCCCGCCTCGAGAGCCTCGAGATACTTCCGTCTTATCTTCGTCTCAGCCTGGACCTCCTCCAGGCTGAGGCCGAGTTCCTCGCGCCTGGCCCTGAGACGTCGGCCGATGTCCTTCATGGCCCCGGACTCCCTCCGCATCCCGAGGAGCGGTCCCCATCACGGATAGATTCTATGGAGCAGACGCGGGAACGGTATGGTCTCCCGCACGTGGTCCACCTTCGCCACCCAGGCCAGGGTCCTCTCAAGACCGAGACCGAAGCCTGAGTGCGGCACCGAGCCGTAGCGGCGGAGGTCGACGTACCACCGGTAGGCCTCGGCGGGGAGGTCGTGTTCGGCAATCCTCTTCTCCAGCGTCTCCAGGTCGTCGATGCGCTGGCCGCCGCCGATGATCTCCCCGTAGCCCTCCGGCGCCAGCAGGTCGGCGGACAGGCAGGTCTCCGGGCGGTCGGGGTCGGGCTTCATGTAGAAGGCCTTGACCGCCGACGGATAGTGGTGCACGAAGACCGGGAGGTCGAACTCCTCGGAGATGGCCGTCTCGTGGGGGGCCCCGAAGTCCTCGCCCCACTCCATCGGGACGCCCTTCCGGTTGACCAGTTCGACGGCCTCGTCGTAGGTGATGCGGGGGAACGGGGGCTTCACCCTCTCCAGCGCGGACGTGTCGCGCTTCAGCGTCTTGAAGTCGTCGGCCCGCCTCTCGAGGAGCCTCCTCACGGCATAGGTCACCATCTCTTCCTGCAGGCGCATGCTCTCCTCGAGGTCGACGAAGGCCATCTCCGGCTCGAGCATCCAGAACTCGATGAGGTGGCGGCGGGTCTTGGACTTCTCGGCCCGGAAGGTCGGCCCGAAGCAGTAGGTCCGCCCCAGAGCGAGGGCGGCCGCCTCCTGGTAGAGCTGCCCGCTCTGGCTGAGGTAGGCCCGCTCACCGAAGTAGTCGGTCTGGAAGAGGGTCGTCGTGCCCTCGCAGGCCGCCGGTGTCAGGATGGGCGAGTCGACGAGGACGAAACCCCGGTCGTCGAGGAAGTCCCTCAAGGCCCGGACGAGCTCGGCCCTGAGCCGGAGGAGGCTCTGCTGCCGCGGGGTCCTGATCCACAGGTGCCGGTGGTCCATGAGGAACTCGACCCCATGCTCCTTCAGGGTGATGGGGTAGTCGGACGACCGGGAGACGACCTCGAGTCCGGTCACGGCGATCTCGTAGCCGCCCGGCGCACGCGAGTCCTTGCGGACCTTCCCGTCCATCCGCACGGCCGTCTCGAGGGTCAGCGTCCTTGCCGTCTCAAGGACCTCGTCGGGAGCCTCGCCTGCGGCGGCGACCCCCTGGACGAAGCCGGTGCCGTCCCGCAGGATGATGAACTGGATCTTCCCGCTGGAGCGGTGGTTGTAGACCCACCCGCGGAGACTGACGGCCTCCCCGACGTGGGTGCCGAGTTCGGAAACAGTGACGATCGGCAGCCGAGACGAACTCACAGGCCCATCACCCTTCTTCCATCTTCCCCCACGGCGGGACCGCTGAAACGGGCGGCTCCGGGAGGACCCTGCGCCGCGTCTGCCGGGGGATTTGCGGCTAATTCTCACCGGACCTGCGGAAAACCTTCCTGAAAGCCGGCCCCGCCGGTGGCGAGCCGGCGGCCCGACGGCCGCCGGCTCCGCCCGCCCGACACCTGGGTGCGGCTCAGAAGCCTCTTTCTCTACGGCCCCCCTCCACCGGACTGGGCCGCAAGCCTCTCCAGTTCGGTGAGGACCTGCTCGAGTTCTGCGAGGTGCCGCCCGTAAGCGGCCCAGTCACCGCGGGATGTGGCCTCGGTCATGAGGTCGTAGATCTCGCCGGCGCGGCGGGCGAGCTCGAGGACCGTCGCCGGCGCTCCGGGAACAGTGTCGGGCATCCCGTCCGGAGGGCCGACCGCTCCCCCGAAGATGGCGCTGAGAGCCCCGCTCAAGGTCTCGGACATGACCACCTCGTCTCCGTAGGCCACGATGACCCTCTTCAGCTCTGGCAGCCTGTTCCCTGCGGCCTGCAGATAGAGCGGTTCAACGTAAAGGATGGAGTCCTTGATGGGGATGACGAGGAGGGTCCCCCTGATGACGCTCGACCCGGCCTGGTCCCAGAGGGTCAGCCTTTGGGAGATGAAGGTGTCCTGGTCGATGCGGGCCTCGACCTGGCGCGGTCCCAGGACGAGCTTCTCCTTTGGGAACGTGAAGACGACGAGTTCGCCGTACCTGTCTCCGTCCGACCGCGCCGCCAGCCAGGCGATCATGTTGTTCTTCTCCCTGGGGCTGAAGGGGAGCATCTGGACGAGCTCCTCCCGCTCCTCACCGGGCAGGCGGAGGATCATGTAGTGGGGCTCCACCCTCGCGCCCGCGGCCCCGCCCGTCCTCCCAGGCGCGCCGGCGTCGGTGTAGATCTGTATCGGCCGCTCCCAGACGTCCTCCCGGTTGTAGAAGACCACCGGGTCCTGCATGTGGTACATCGCGTACACGTCGGCCTGGATGGAGAAGAGGTCCTCCGGGTAGCGGATGTGGGCCCTCACGTCGGCCGGCATCTCGTCGGCCGGAGTGAACAGGTCCGGGAAGATCTTGCTCAGGGTCCGGGCGATGGGCTCGGACTCGTCGAAGAGGTAGAAGGTCGCCGTGCCGTGGTAGGCGTCGATGGTCACCTTGACCGGGTTCCGGATGTAGTTGATCCCGGCGTGGAGTTCGGAGTAAGGGAAGAGGTTCGTGACGGTGTAGGCGTCCTGGATGTAGAACAGCCGCCCGTCGTCACCGACGACGAGGTAGGGGTCGCGGTCGTAGGACAGCCACGGGGCGAGCTTCCGCACGAGCTCGTGGATGTTCCGGTAGATGAGGACGCGGCTCTCGTCGGTGATGGCGTCGGCCAGCAGTATCTGGTAGCTGCCGAGGCGGATGGCGAAGGCCGCCCTGACGAGCGGGTTGGAGAGCTGGACGCCGCCAGTCCCGGTATAGGTATAATAGCGGTTCTCCTGCCCCATGGGGTAGTCGAACTCCAGGTCGCGGTGGTTGACGATGGAATAGATGTTGGTCAGTTCTCCGAAGTAGATCTGCGGCTTTGTCACCTCGAGGCCCGAGACCGTCACCACGGGCGGGATGTCCTTGATGTAGAAAGTGGGCAGGCCCTGGCCCGTGGCCTCTGTCGTCGGACTCATCACGACCCCGTAGCCGTGGGTGTACTTGAGATGCAGGTTGAGCCATGTCCTGGCCTGCTCGGGGATGAGGTCGTAGTTGATCTCCCGGGCCGCCAACGTCACCTGGCGGTAGCGCCCGTCCACGACATAGCGGTCGACGTCGACATCGGCGAAGTCATAGTAGGGTCGGATGGCCTGGAGCTGGCCGTAGGTCTCGCGGAGAGGCCGCCAGTCCCAGAGCCGGATGTTGCCGATGGTGGCGGACTCCTCCTGGATGTCGGCCAGGGTCAGGTTCTCTAGCGCAGGGAACTCCCGCTCGACGACCCGATCAAGGTCGAAGGCCGCCCGGGTCATGGCGATGTTGTGCTTTATGTAGGGCATCTCCGTGTTCAGCTCGTCAGGCTCGACGGTGAACTGCTGGACGAAGGCCGGGTAGGCCGTTCCCAGGACGAACGAGGCGGCGACGAGGAAGCCGAGGCTCCACAGGACCAGGTTCAACCGCCTGAGCCTCCCGTTCACAGCGAGGAGCAGGGCCACGGCGACGGCCAGGACGCTCATGATGCCCAGCGCCGGGAGTTGAGCGTGGATGTCGGTGTAGCTCGCGCCGAAGGCCACGCCGCGGGGCGAGTAGAGCAGGTTGAACTGTGCGAGACGGTAGCCTACGGCCTTCAGGAGCAGGATGAGGGCCAGCAGGAAGGACAGGTGCGTCCAGGCCCGACTGGAGAAGACCGGTCGTCCCCTGATGATGTCCAGACCCCGGTTGGCCAGGTAGTAAAGGACCGTGGCCCCGAAGGTGAGGACCAGGACGGCCATGACCCCGCCGTACAGCCAGCGGAAGAAGGGAAGCTCGAAGACGTAGAACCCTATGTCCCGCCCGAACAGAGGGTCGGTGAGGTCGAACGGGGTCGCGTTCAGGTACTTCATGACGGTCAGCCACCCGCCCGCCGCCCCGACCCCGACCAGGACACCCACCGCCAGGGGGACGAGGACGGTGAGGGCCCTCACCAGCCGAGGCGGGAGGCTGACCGGCATCTCCATCTCGCCCCCGAGCAGGTACTCGAACGGACCCGGCGGCCCCTCCCTCCTCGCGATGAGGAGGTTCACGAGCATGAAGATGAACGCCGCCAGACCGGCGGCCGCCCCGACGGCCAGCCTGGAGAGGACCGTGGTGATGAAGACGCTCTCGTACCCTTGGCTCGCGAACCACAGGTACTCCGTCAGGACGAAGGACCCGTAGTAGGCGAGGACGCCCAGGCCTGCAAGGACGAGCAGGATGTTCGTCGGGCTCAGAATCCTTCTCACCGGAAGCACCTCCCGGTCTCGAAAAGGTCAGCCCCGCATGAGCGCCGAGGCGCTGACACCGCCGAAGTACACCCCCAGGGCCACCAGACACACGCCGCAGGCCGCCAGGAGCCACCTGTAGCCCCGCTCCGAGAGGAGCCGGCGGCCCCCGGCGACGGCTGCCGCGACCACGCCGTACCATACGTAGTCTGCGCCGATGTGCCCGATGTAGAAGGCCGCGGCTCCGGCCGTCCCATGGGGGGCGGCCAGGGTCAGGTACGAGAGACCGACGGTCGCCCACCACAGCACCCAGTAGGGGCCGGTCACGGTGGCGACGACCCCGGTGACGATCGGGCCGGAAACCCCCGTCCCCCGCCTCGCCGCGGACCCGGGCGACGACCGGGCCGCTTCCCGGCCGCCCGCCGAGGGAGCCGCAGGCGGCACCTCGTCGGGCACCGGTAGGGACGCTTCTCCCTTGAGAGCGCCGCGGGCGGTGGCCAGACCCATCCCTACGAGGACGGTCCCGCCCGCCAGGCCGACCGCGGAGGCCACGGCCGGCTGGGCCAGCACCGCTCCGAGTCCCAGGGAAAGACTGACGACCACCAGGAGCTCCATCACCGCGTGACCCGTGGTGGTCAGGAGCCCCGAGCGGAACCCCCCTCTCACGGACTGCGTGATGCAGGCCACGAGCAGGGGTCCCGGGGTGACGGCGCCGGAGAAGCCGACGATCCATGAGGTGAGAAGAAGACCCCAGAGAGTCATATCAGTCATAGTTTCGCCCCCGCCCTTCCCTGTCCTTCCGATGTCCGGACATCTCTGACCATCCCCGCTGAACCGTCGTAAGATGGGCCGGGAGGATGCCCGACGATGCTCACGGAGAACGGCCACCGGGAACGGCCCCTCCGGCAAGAGGTCGGCCACCGCGAACTCTACCTCACCCGTCCCTATCTCAGGGGACCCGACGTCCTCGCCGTCCAGCGGAGGCTCAAGGAACTCGGCTTCGACCCCTACGGGCTTGACGGCATCTTCGGACCCATGACCGAGCAGGCCGTGATGGCCTTCCAGCGGTCCCGCGGCATGACTCCCGACGGCGTGGTCCGGGAAAGGACCTACCGGGCCCTGGGGTTCTCGCCCGTCCGCCCGACCCCGCCCGCTCCCGGCGGTCCCTGGGGCCGCCCCGGGGACGTCAGCATCCTCATCGACACCGCCGCCCGCCGGCTCCACGTCTTCTCCGGACGCCGGCGGATACGTGTCTGGCCCTGTGCGGTGGGCAAACCCAGCACACCCACACCTGTCGGCCGCTGGGAGATCGTGACGAAAGTGGTCGACCCGGACTGGAAGGTCCTCGGGACCCGCTGGATGGGTCTCGACATTCCGACCGGCAACTACGGCATCCACGGCACGAACAACCCGGCCTCCATCGGGCACGCCGTCTCCAACGGGTGTGTCCGGCTCCACAACCGCCACGTCGAAGAACTCTTCGACTGGGTGGTGATCGGGACCCCGGTGAGGATCGTCCGCGGCGGAACGCCGGACGGAGGGCCGGGAGACGGCGGCTCAGGGGGAGCGGGTGAGCGGCCGGTCCTCTCGAGGGGTTCCCGAGGTCCCTGGGTCACTGAACTCCAGACAAGGCTCCGGACCCTCGGCCTCTACCGCGGGGCCCTCGACGGCATCTTCGGGCCTCTCACAGAGGAGGCCGTGAGGGAGTTCCAGCGCTCACAGGGACTCGTCGTCGACGGGATTGTCGGACCGGCCACCTGGAGCGCCCTGGACCGTGTCTAGGGTCTCGGCCGGCCGGGTCGGTCCGGGGTTGCCCCCGGGACCTTCCTCAGGTCAGGAGAGATACTCGTCGTCCTCGTCCTCACCGCCACGCGGCCTGAGGCGGCGCCCGTCCGAGAGGGTCACCACGGGCGGACCGGTGCCGTCGTGCTCCGCGCGCGGGGCGCCTTCGGCCTCCGCGGCGGCCCGCGCCTCCTCCACCGCCCGACGGGAGGCCTCCTTGGCCCGGCGGTACTGGTCCCAGGTCATGAGGATCTCGCGCGCCTTGGAGCCCTCGAACGGGCCGACGATGCCTCTCTCCTCCATCATGTCGATGAGACGGCCGGCCCTCGTGTAGCCGACCCTGAGCTTGCGCTGGAGCATGGAGATGGACGCCTGACCGCTCTCCAGGACGACCCTGACCGCGTCCTCGAAGAGCTCGTCCTCCTCCTCGACCGCCTCGTCCCCCGTGCTCTCCTCGACCTCGAGGATGTCGGGTGCGAAGTGCGGGCGCGCCTGTGCCTTGACATGCTCCACCAAGGCCTCTATCTCCTCGTCGGAAACATAGGCGCCCTGGACCCGGATGGGTTTGGTCGTGCCCACAGGCATGTAGAGCATGTCGCCGTGGCCGAGGAGCTTCTCGGCGCCGGGGCAGTCGATGATGGTCCTCGAGTCCACCTGGGAGGAGACGGCAAAGGCTATCCGCGTCGGGATGTTGGCCTTGATGGTCCCGGTGATGACGTCGACCGAGGGCCTCTGGGTGGCGACGATGAGGTGGATGCCCGAGGCCCTCGCCATCTGGGCCAGACGCCAGACGGCGTCCTCCACGTCGACCGGGGCGACCATCATGAGGTCGGCCAGCTCGTCGATGATGATGACGATGTAGGGCAAGGGCTGCGGCCCGACGCGCGGCCTGTCGGGGCCCCTCCCGGGCGCGGCGCCGACTTGTTCGGAGACGAGGGCGTTGTAGCGGCCTATGTCCCTCACTCCCGCGGCCGCGAAGAGTTCGTACCTCTCCTCCATCTGCTTGACCGCCCACCTGAGGCAGCCGGCGGCCTTCTTCGGGTCGGTCACGACCGGGGCGACCAGGTGCGGGATTCCTTCGTAGACGTTCAGCTCGACCACCTTGGGATCGATGAGAAGGAGCTTGACCTCGCTCGGCTTGGCTCTCAACAGGAGGGAGGCGATGATGGCGTTGATGCAGACGCTCTTGCCCGAGCCGGTCGCCCCGGCGATGAGGACATGCAGAAGCTGGTCGAGGTCTCCGGTGACGGAGTTTCCCGTGATATCCTTGCCGAGCCCGATGAGGAGCTTCGACGGGTTGGCCGTCGCGGCGGGGTCTTCGAGGACCTCCCGCAGGGGCACGGTGGCCACCTCCCGGTTCGGGACCTCGATACCGACGGCCCTTCTTCCGGGGATGGGCGCCTCGATGCGCACCTCGTGCGAGGCCAGGTTCAGGGCTATGTCGTCGGCCAGGCCGACGATGCGGGCGACCTTGACGCCTGGGGCCGGCTGGACCTCGAACCGGGTCACGACCGGCCCTCGCCGCACGTCGACCACTTTACCCCTGACCCCGAAGCTCTCCAGGGTCTCCTCCAGGACGCGCGCCTTCTCTTCGATGTCCTGCCGGGCCCGCCTGCTGCCGGCGGGTGGACCCTTCTTCAGAAGGGACAGCGGCGGGAGTTCATAGAGAAGGTCTTCGGTCAAGGCTATCTGCTCGTATCCCTTCGCACTGCCGGGGGCGGCCGCCCGGTCGGCGGTCGAGGTCCTCCTTCCGGCCCCGGACCCGGCTGTCCGCGGCGCAGGCCGGCCGGGGGACAGCGCGTGGGCTCGAACCTCGGTCAAGGTCTCACCGCTCGGACCCGGCCGGGAGGTCCCCGCCGGACCGGGGCCCGCCCGCCCTCCGCCGTCACGCCGCAC
>CAJXZV010000054.1 GCA_913063835.1 uncultured Eubacteriales bacterium | reverse complement strand
TTTGTACCTAGACCCCGCTGTGCCCTCTATCTGCCCACGTGAATCTTACAGGAACCCCGAACGATGCCGGGCGTAGCCCGAGGCCACAAGGGGAACACCGGCCAGGAGAGCCGCGGCCCCGCACAGGAACGGTGAAAGGCCCGTCCATACGTGAAGAAGGCTCGAGACCACCGGACCGGCCACGATGCCGAGAGAGAAGGCGGCGTAATAGAGCCCGAAGGCGCGGCCGCGGTCCTCCTCGGACGTGACCGAAACAACCTGGGCCGCCGCCGCCGGGAAGAGGAGTCCGAAACCCACACCGTAGGCCAACATCACCGACATCAGGCCCCAGTAGGAGGTGAGCCCGTCGAGAAGGCCGAGCGAAAGCCCCATGACACCCAACCCACCCAGGACCCTCGTCTCGAGGCTCACGCCCCCCAGACATCGGGCAAGGGCGAAGACCAGGATGGCCGAGAAGGCGAACCCACTCATCAGCATCCCGACCGGAGCGGCCCCGTAGCCTAGGGCGGCTCCCCGCAGGGGCAGGGCGAAGGCCAGGATCCCCTTGCCGAAGGTCAGGCAGAAAACGGCCGAGACGGCTCCCGCGTAGACCGGACGGCCGAGGAACCTGCGGTAGGCCGCGAAGTCACCGAGTGACGGCGCTGGCCTGGCCCGCGGACCGGGCTCCTCGAGCAGGACCTGGACGACGAGCGCCGTCACCACCAGCAGGAGACCGACAAAGACGAACACGGCGTCGTAGCCCGCCCTGTCCTTCAGGACACCGGCCAGCGGCGGACCGAGCAGGGCGGCCACGCCGATGGCGACACCCGACTTGGCCATCCCCACCGCCCCCCCCGTCCGCGACGCCCCCGTCCTGTCGCCGACATAGGCGAAGGCCGCCGGGACGAGGATGGCCCCTCCCAGCCCGTGGACGATACGGGCCCCGAGGAAGTGCCCGGGAGCCGAGGCCGCGGCGGCCAGGAGGACGCCGGCCGCGGCGATGAGCATCCCCGTGACCATCGAGGCCTTCCGACCGCGGCGGTCGATGACCGGCCCGGCGAGGATGTTGCCGACCATGTTCGCCAGGGAGTAGGCCGCGACCGTCAGGCCGACGAGGGTCGTCCCGGCCCCGAGGTGGCGGGCGTACGGAGCGACGATTGGAAGCTGGGCCAGGGTGTCGAAGAAACTGACGCCGATGACGATGAACACGAGTGCGCTGCGAGCCATGAAAGACCTCCCGGCAGAGACGTCTCGCTTCTGGGCGTCCCTCTCAGGCCTGAGGCCGGTCGGACTGCCGGAAACCGCAGGCCTCGTTGGCGCACTTCAGGTGCAGGACACCCTTAGCCGCCCGTCGGTCGCCGTCCGGCCCGTCACGGTCGGGCCCGGCGGGTCGCCCGGCCTCGCCGTCACCGCCGGCGGCGCTCGTCACCTGACCGTCCCCGCGCCCGGCCACGACCATGAAGCTCCCGCATTCCGGACACCGCCGGTCGGTCGGTCGGGACCAGACCGAGAAGTCACACTCCGGGTAGCGGATACAGCCGTAGAACCGCCGCCCCTTCCTCGTCCGCTTCTCGACCACCTCCGCCCCGCACTTGGGGCACTTGACACCGGTCGCGACGGCGTAGGGCTTGGTCTGGCGACACTCCGGATAGCCCGAGCAGGCCAGGAACCGGCCGTAGCGCCCGTACTTGACCACCATCGGCCGCCCGCAGTCGTCACACTTGATACCCGTCTCCTCCTCGGGTACCTCGACCCGCCCGACCTCCTCCTCGGCCGCCCTGAGGGCCTGTGCGAAAGGCTCGTAGAACCGCCGGACGACCTTGCGCCAGGGCAGTCGCCCCTCCTCGACACGGTCGAGCTGTTCCTCCAGTGACGCCGTGAACTCCACGTCGAGGATGTCGGGGAAGTAGGCCGCGAGGAGCTCGGTGACGACACGGCCCAGCTCGGTCGGCACCAGCCGGCCGTCCCTTCTCTCCACGTAGCCGCGGGTGAGGATCGTCTCGATGGTCGGAGCGTAGGTGCTGGGACGACCGATGCCCAGCTCTTCCATCGCCTTGACCAGCGTCGCCTCACTGTACCGGGGAGGCGGGCTGGTGAAGTGCTGTTCGGGGACCAGCCCGACCAGGGTGAGCTCTTCGCCCGGCTCAAGCTCTGCCAGGACCACAGCGGCGTCGTCCTCGAGGCCGCCCGCATCCTCCCCTGCTGTGGGCGCGCGGTCGCCCGCCCCGTCGTTGCCGGCGCCCGAAGCGTCCGCTTCGCCGTCCCCGCCTCCCTCGAGCCCCCGACCCGCCCACGCGGCGGCGGCCAGGAAACCCGGGAACTCCAGGTGAGACCCTGAACTGCGGTAGGCCCAACCCGAAGCTTCCAGGTCCACCGTCACCGTCCTGTAGACGGCCGGGGCCATCTCGCTGGCCAGGAACCGCTCCCAGATGAGTCGGTAGAGCCGGGCCTGGTCGGCGTCGAGGTAGGGGCTCACGGCAACCGGCGTGCGGCCGGGGTCGGTCGGCCGGACGGCTTCGTGCGCCTCTTGCGCCCGCCTGGCCGCCTTGTGTCTGGCTCTCTCGGACGGGAGGTACTCCGGGCCGAGCTCCCGGGCTATCAGGGCCCTCGCGGCCTCGGACGCACCCGCGGCGACACGCGTGGCGTCCGTGCGCATGTAGGTGATGAGGCCGACAGGCCCCTCGTCTCCGAGCTCCACGCCTTCATAGAGCTGCTGGGCCACGGCCATGGTCTTGCGGACCGAGAAACCGAGGCGGTGGGCAGCCTCCTGCTGGAGGGTGCTGGTCGTGAAGGGAGCCGGAGGGCGGCGCCGGCGGGTCCTGCGCCTGACGTCGACAACGGTCCAGCGTGCCCGCCGGCTGTCCTCGACGACCCGCTCTGCGTCGGCGGCGCCGGGGAGCTCCACCTTCTCGACCTTGCCCGCCCCGAACCGGCCCACGAACCTGGCCGCGAACGTGGGCCCGTCCTTCGTGGACCGCCGCAGGGTCGCGGTGACGGTCCAGTACTCCTGCGGAACGAAAGAGGCGATCTCCTTCTCGCGGTCGGTGATGAGCTTGACGGCCACGCTCTGGACGCGCCCGGCGGAGAGGCCCCGCCTCACCTTCCGCCACAGCAGGGGACTCAAGCCGTAGCCGACAAGGCGGTCCAGAACCCGCCTGGCCTGCTGGGCGTCCACAAGGTCCATGTCTATGGGCCGCGGCTGGCGGATGGCCTCGGCCACGGCGTCCTTGGTGACCTCACGGAAGACGATCCGGCAGGGACTGGCCGGGTCGATGTTCAGGAGGTGAGCGAGGTGCCACGAGATGGCCTCACCCTCACGGTCGGGGTCTGTGGCGAGGAGGACCCTCCCGGCCTTCCGGGCGGCCTTCCTGAGCTGTCCGACCACCTCACCCCGCCCGCGCACAGTGATGTACTTGGGCTCGAAGTCCCTCTCGACGTCGACACCCAGCTGGCTTCGGGGCAGGTCGCGGAGGTGTCCGAGGCTGGCCTCCACCCGGTACCTCCGTCCGAAGGCCCGGGCGAGGGTCCGAGCCTTCGTCGGGGACTCGACGATGATGAGGGGCCTGCCCGCCTTTTTCGCCAACAGCCGTCCTCCGTTTCGCTCGCTAGACCCTGTGACCGGACCGGCCCGCAGGGGTCACTTCCTGACGTAGTTGCCCCCGGGGAGCCTGGACACCAGACCCTTCACCTCGAGAACGCCGAGGATGGTCCCGAGCCTAGAGGCCTCGAGACCTGTCCTGGCCATCAGCAGGGCGAAGGGGACGACCTCCCCCCGGCCGAGAGCGGACAGCACCGTCGCGGCTCCGGCGCCCTCTCCCGGGACGGCCCCGCGGGCCTCGCCCGCATCCCTGCCGCGGCCCCGGTCCTGACCCGCCTTGCCCGACGTCCGGCCGCCCGTCCTTGCGAGTCCGAGTTCTGCGAGGACGTCGTCCGCGTCGCGGACGAGCCGACCCGCGCCCCTCAGAAGCTCCAGGCACCCGGCGCTCGCCGGCGAGGTGACCGTTCCAGGCACCGCCATCACCTTACGGCCGAGGGCGCGGGCGAAGGCGGCTGTGGTCAGGGCCCCCGAACCCACCGGGGCCTCGGTGACGACAACCCCCAGAGCGAGGCCTGCCACGACCCTGTTCCGTCTGAGGAAGTTGCCCCTGACGGCTATCGTACCCGGGGGGAACGGGCTTATGACGGCCGCGCTGCGGCCGATGGCCTCGGCCAGCGACCGGTTCTCCCGGGGATGACTCTCCATCACGCCGCCGGCGAGCACGGCCACCGTGGTGCCTCCGGCGTCCAGCACCGCGCGGTGGGCCGCGGTGTCGATACCCAGGGCCAGCCCGGATATGACGACGACCCCCGCCTCCGCCAGGCCGACGGCGATGTCGGCCGTGACCTCGAGGCCGTAGGGTGTCGGGCGCCGCGTCCCGACCACGGCCACGGCCGGCCCTCTGGCCGCGGCCTGGGGGTCCCCGCGCACGAAGAGGACCGGCGGCCGGTCCGCGACCAAGCGTAAACCAGCCGGGTATTCCTCGTCAAGGTAGGTCACGACCTTGACTCCCGTCCGTTCGTAGCGCCGGACGAGGCCGGCGGGGTCCAGACGCCTGCGTCTGGAGACCAGCTCGCAGGCCACCGCCGGCGGCAGTCCCGGACAGGCGGCGAGTTCCTCCGGTGCGGCCTCCCAGGCGGCCCTCGGTGTCCCGAAGCGCTCCAGGAGGAACCCGAGACGCCTGGCGCCGACACCCGGCACCAGGCTCAGGGCCACGATGTAGTCCCGGTCCTGCATCAGGCGCCCCCCCTTGTGCAGGGACCCGCCTGAGCGGCCGCCCCCTGCGGTTGTCACCCGCCGCGCCGGGGCGCGATGTTCTCGGCGGGGTCCCGGGTCTCCTCTCGGTCCGGCCGGCCGCCGACGGCGGGGCCGGGAGGCCCCGACCGGTGGGGGGCCCGCCCTCCGGCCTCCGAGGAGCTGAACTGAAGCTCATAGAGGCGACGGTACAGGCCCCCGGCTGCCATCAGCTCGGCGTGACGACCTCGCTCCACGATCCGGCCGTCATCGATGACGAGGATGAGGTCGGCGTCACGCACGGTCGAGAGGCGGTGGGCGATGATGATGCAGGTCCGTCCTTCGAGGAGACGGTCCATGGCCCGCTGGATGAGGACCTCCGTATAGGCGTCGACGCTGGAGGTCGCCTCGTCGAGGACCAGGATGCGCGGGTCGGCGATGAGGGCCCGGGCGAACGAGACGAGCTGGCGCTGGCCCACGGACAGGTTCCCGCCCCTCTCCCCCACCTGGGTGTCGTACCCCTCGGGCAGCCTCGAGATGAACTCGTGGGCGCCCACGGCCTTCGCGGCCTCGACACACTCCTCCAAGGAGGCTGCGGGCCGGCCGAACCTGATGTTGTCGGCCACGGTCCCGGAGAAGAG
The DNA here is from genome assembly GCA_913063835.1 of uncultured Eubacteriales bacterium. Taxonomy (GTDB): domain Bacteria; phylum Bacillota; class Sulfobacillia; order UBA995; family UBA9673; genus UBA9673. The sequence goes on along the minus strand of CAJXZV010000054.1, from coordinate 9,828 downwards.
GAAGGTGTCCTGGAGGACGAACGCCATCTGGCGCCGGAGGGACCTCTGGGTCACCTCCCGGATGTCCTGCCCGTCGATGAGGACGGCCCCCTCCTGGGGGTCGTAGAAGCGGCCCAGGAGGTTGATGATGGAGGTCTTCCCCGCCCCCGTGGGCCCGACAAGGGCCACTCGCTGACCGGGTTCGACGGTGAAGCTGACGCCCCTCAAGACCTCCTCACCGGGAACGTAGGCGAAGGTGACGTCCCGGAACACGATGCGTCCCCTGACGGGCCCGAGATCCCGAGCGCCCGGTCGGTCCTCGACACCGGGAGGCGTGTCCAGGATGGCGTGTATCTTCTCGGCCGCGGCCGTCGCCTGCTGGGCGAGGTTGTAGACGACGGTCAGGTCGCGGATGGGCTGGTAGAACCGGGTGACGTAGGTGAGGAAGGCGATCAGCTCGCCCGCCGTGAGGCCGCCGGCCCCCGCAGGCCCGGCCACCGCCCCGGCCGCCCCCCGGAGGGCTCCGATGACCGAGAGCCCACCGAACCAGATGACGACGGCCATGCCCAGGGCGCCGACCAGGTCCACCAGAGGGACGAACGTGCTGAACAGGTAGGCGGCCCTCATGTTCGCCCTGTAGTTGTCCCGGTTGGTGGCGTCGAACCTGGTCCGGTTGACCTCCTCCCTGACGAAGGACTGGGTGACCCTCATCCCCGAGATGGTCTCCTGAAGGTTGGCGGCCATCTTCGCCACCTGCCGGCGGACCTCCCGGTAGGCCGCCATGACGCGGCTCCGGAACCTGGTCGCCAGGAGGATGACGAGCGGCAGGACCATCATGGAGAGCAAGGCCAGACGAACATCAAGGTAGAACATGATGGCCACGATGCCGACAAGGGTGAGGGCGTCGTTGATGATGTAGACGATGCCGCTCGAGATGAGCTCGCTCATCGACTCGACGTCATTGGTGGCGCGGGAGATGAGGACGCCCACGGGGTGCTTCTCGAAGAACCCGATATGGAGCCTCTGGTAGTGGGCGAACAGGTCGCGGCGCATCGCGTAGATGGCCCTCTGACCGACCCATGACATGGTGTAGGTCTGGTAGTAGGAGCCCAGCCAGTTGACCAGGTGGACCCCCACGTAGACCAGGGCCAACAGGGTCAGGCCGCGGAGGTCGCCGGGTATCACGCACCGGTCCACAGCGACACCCAGGAGGTAGGGCGGGAGCAGGCCGGTGACGGAGACGAGCACCATCGCCGCCGCCGCAGAGGCCACACGCCTGCGGTAGGGCCAGACATAGGTGGCGAACACGCGCCTGAGGGTCCCCGGGTCGATAGGCCGCAGGTCCTCCTCGTCCGGAGCTCCGTGCATGCGGAAGGCCACTACCGCTCACCCCCCGTTCCGTCGAGGCCGGAGACAGCACCGGCGCGGGCCCAGGCCCGACATCGCTCCTCCTCCTGAGGTCTGAACTGCAGTTCATATATCTCCCGGTAGATCCGGCTGCGGGCCAGGAGCTCGTCGTGGCCGCCCTCGTCGACGATGCGGCCCCTCTCGAGGACCACGATGCGGTCGGCCTGTCTCAAGGTCGTCAGACGCTGGGCGATGACGAAGGTGGTCCGCCCCTTCATGAGCCGGGCCAGCGCCCTCTGGATGGCCTGCTCCGTCTCGGTGTCCACGCTGGAGGTGCAGTCGTCGAGGATGAGGATTCTCGGGTCCATGAGGAGGGCCCGCGCGATGGCCACCCGCTGTTTCTGCCCCCCGGAGAGGCCGACGCCCCGCTCGCCCACGACGGTGTCGTATCCCTGGGGCAGGGTCATGATGAAGTCGTCGATCTCCGCCGCCCGCGCGGCCCGCCGGACCTCCTCCAGCGTCGCCTCAGGCCGGCCGTAGGCGATGTTCTCACGGATGGAGGCCGAGAAGAGGAACGTGTCCTGCAGGACCACCCCTATCTGCCGTCTCAGGCTCCCCAGGGTGACCTCGCGGACGTCGGTTCCGTCGACGAGCACCCGGCCCGCGGTCGGGTCGTAGAACCGCGGGATGAGGTTGACCAGGGTGCTCTTGCCCGAGCCGGTGGCTCCCAGGAGAGCGACGGTCTCCCCCGGCCTCACCCGCAGGTTGATGTCGTGCACGACAGGGGCCTCCCGCCGGGTCCCGCCGTCCGCCGGGGTCCGCCGGCCCCCGGTACCCTCCCCCGCCCGGGCCAGCCACGCGACCGGGGGCCCGCCGTAGGAGAAGGACACGTTCTCGAAGACCACCTCGCCTCGGACCCTTCCCAGAGGCCTGGCCCCCGGGAGGTCCTTGACCTCTGGTTCGGTGTCCAGAATCTCGAAGATGCGCTGCCCCGCCGCCTGCGCCCTCTGCGAGAGGTTGACAATCCACCCGAGCATCCGCAGGGGCATGATGAGCATGAGCAGGAAGCTGTTGAAGGCCACGAGCGACCCCAGGGAGAGGCGGCCCAGGATGACCTCGCGGCCCCCGTACCAGATGAGAAGCGCCGTCCCGGCCCCGGTGATGAAGTTCATGAGCGGGAAGAAGAACGCCCACAGCCTCACCGCCTCGAGGTGCCGGCGGAGGTAGCCCAGGTTCTCGCTGTCGAACCGCTCCTCCTCGTCCTCTTCCCGGGCGAACGCCCGCACCACCCTGACCCCGCTGAGGTTCTCCTGGAGCCGCGTGGTGATGGCCGCGAGCTGCTGCTGGATGGCGAGGTACTTCGGCCGCACCCGCCGGCTGAACGTGGCCACGATGACCGCGGCCGGTGGGGCGGTCACAAGGGAGACCAGGGCCAGCCGCCAGTGCAGGCTGAAGAGGACGACCAGGACCGCGCTCAGGGTGAGGACGTTCGACACGAGGTTGATGAGGCCGAAGCCCAGAAAACGCCTCAGGGTCTCGACATCGCCCGTCACCCTTGACATGAGCTGGCCGGTCACGGCGTGGTCGTAGAAGGAGAACGACAGTCTCTGGAGATGGTCGTACAGGGCGTTCCGGAGGTCGTAGATGACCTTCTGGGCGAGGTACTCCATCGAGTAGCGCTCACCGAAGGCGAACAGCCCGCGGAAGAGGACCACCGCGACCACTCCGCCGGCGGCCGCGCCGAGGAGCCGGATGTCCCCCCGGGCTATGGCCCTGTCGATGACGGCCTGGACGATGAACGGGACGACCAGTGAGGAACCGAGGCCCACGACCATCGAGACGAACCCGGCGGCCAGGGCGACCCAGTACCGCCGGGTATAGCCCAGCAGACGGAGCAGGACCTTCACAGCCGGCCAAATCCCCTCTCCCGGCGCCGGGCCGAGGAGCCCGGCCGGCCCGCCCGCTCCCCAGGGCGTGCGGGCCCCGGTCTAGAAGACTTCCAGGTTGGCCAGTGGCACGAAGACCCTCGAGCCGTCGTCCAGCTCCACCTCTGCCGCGGGGAGAAGCGCCTCGGTCTCGAACCTGACCGGCTCAGAGGGCACAGAGACCACAGTGCCCCACCGGCCAAACTTCGGGTTGCGAACTATCCTCACTTTCGCCCCGACCGTCGGTTCTCCCTTCTCCGCCTCCCGGCGCGCGAGGAGGTCCTCGAGGGGGTCGGCCGGCTCGTCGTCCTCCAGCGGGAGGATGATCTCCGGCCGGACCACCCCGGCACGGACCTGGGTCGACCCGTTCACCGAGACGGTCCGCCCCTCCGCCGCCCGCAGGAACTCGAAGACGTCCTCGGCCATGGGCATCGACCCGAAGCCCTCCGTGAGGACGACCGTGAGGTCCACCTCCTCCTGGCCGGTGATGCCGACGACGATATCGCGGCCCAGGAGGCTGACAAGATCCTCCATGTCGGCCCCGCCGCTCACGATGCCCGCGACACCCTCATGCAGAGCCTTTCTCATGGCCTCCAGGGTGACCCTGGCCCCGCCGACAACGACGGCTCCTGCCAGGTCGGGTGTTATGTCTTCAGCGTCGAGCGTCTCGGACGGGTCCCGGGCGACGACCCTCAGAGGCCCGTGGTTCTCGAAGCCGAGGCCGAAGACCCCCTGCACATAGGCGGCCGTGGTCTCGACCAGAGCCCCCTTCTCGGGGTAGATCTCCTTCACCGTGCCCTCGATGTAGGCATCGACCTGCGCCGACTTCGAGGGTCGAACGATGGTCACCGTCCCTGTGCGGGTGCATATCCTCTCGATCACGCCTGTGGCAGGCGCGTAGCAGTACTCCACTCCCAGGCCGCCCGGAGCGTCGGCCAGGATGGCCCCCTGCCGCACCTCGTCGCCCTCCCGGTACCTCATGAAGGCCCGGATCAAGGCGGGAGCGACGTCCAGCTTCCGGGCCACGTTGAGGATGACCACCGGGGCGGCCTTCTGGGCGTCCTCCCGGACGAGCACCCGGGCGTAGGCGTGGGAGATGAACTCCACGACCCCGTCGACCGGGGAGCGGGCCTCGCGCACCTCCCGGAAGGGGCCGACCTCGGTCCTTGCCAGGGGTTCCTGGCCGAGGACCCTGTCGCCGACCCTCTTCAGCATGACCTCCGAAACCTTCTCCGGGGTCAGCCTGACCCCGAGCTCGTTCTGGAGGTCCACGATGTAGGGGTCCCCGGGAACGGTCTCCGCCCGGGCGATGAGGTCGCCGGGATGCACCCTGTCACCGGCCTCTACCATGACCTCGCCGGGGAGAGGGATGACCCTCTTCCGGCTGATGCGGACCCGCTCGAAGATCTGGCCTTCGGCTCTCGACACTAGCGGCCACCTCCCCCAGCGCCTCCAGGCCCGGTTCTCTCCGTCTCCGGGTAGGCCTCGAGGCTCTCCAGCCACCGGGCCACCATCGCGAGCCTCTCGTCCTCCCGCGCCGGGAACACGATGGGGCGCCCTCGACCGTCCAGGACCAGCCCCACCGCACCGCCGACGGCCTCGGACTCGACCCTCCGCCCGGGCCCGGCCCCCACGTCGGCGCCGCGCACCGGGACGACATGGAGGTGGGCCTTCTCACCGGGTCCGAGCGGGATGACGGTCAACTCCCCGCCCAGCACCTTCTCCGCCCGTGTCGACCCGTCGGGCATGACCATGTGCACGGTCGCCAGCGGCTGGCCCGGCCTGGGCCGGGCCTTGGGTGCGACACAGGTCCCCAGCGGGACGAGGCAGTCGGTCTCGAAGACCTGGAAGGCCATCTCGGGCTCGAGTTCGGCCAGGACCCCGAGGTGGGGCATCATGAAAACGCTGTCGACGTAAAGCCCTGTCACACCTTCAGGCTGGAAGGCGTCCATGAGAAGGAGCATCGCCTGTGAACGGCGCGGCGCATGCGAGAGGACCCCTCCGCTCCCGATGACCGCGGTCACCGCCAGCGGCTCGATGATGGACCGGCCGCTGAGGGTCTCCTGCCTGAAGAGGTCCCTCAACTTGTCGAAGGTGCCGACATGCTGGACCCCTTTCAGCGTGACGGCTATCTCCTTGTGGTGCTCGTAGGACAGGCGGATGGCTTCCCGCGCCACCGCGTGCTCGATAAGGAGTTCTTCGAGGGTGGAAGGAAGAGTGGTCGGGCGGACCATCTTGTTGGCGACGAGGTTGCGGAGGTCCCGGACCGAGATCCTGAAGGGCAGCCATCGCGCGACATTCTCCGGCCCGGCCTCGGCGAAGACGTTCACCGTGCTGTAGCTCATGCCGAGGTTGGCGCTGACAGACCTGTGGAAGCGGCCGTCGATGACAGAGAAGACGTCGGTCGTCGCCCCTCCGATGTCGACGCCGACGACGTTGGCCTGGTGCGCTTCAGCCATCATCTGCATCATCTTGCCGACGGCCATCGGCGTCGGCTCGATGACGTTCTTGGTCCATTCGAGGAGGTTCCGGTAGCCGGGGGCCCGGGCCATGACGTGTTCGAGGAAGAGCCGGTGGATCTCCCGGCGGGCCGGCTCGAGGTCCTCCTCCTCGAGGGTCGGGCGGATGTTCGGGACGACGTAGACGTCCATGACGTCGCCGAGGACGTCCCGCACGTACTCCCTTGCCCTCTGGTTCCCGGCGTAGACCAGCGGAACCCGGTAGTCGCCCCCGAGGCGGGGCCGCGGGCGGGAGGCCGCGATGTACTCCGCCACCGCCGCGACGTGCGAGATGTTGCCGTCGTCCGTGCCTCCGGCCATGAGGATCATGTCCGGCCGGAGCTCCTGGAGGCGGCGGATACGCTCCAGGACCAGCCGGGCGTCGTCGAGGGAGATGACGTCCATGACGACGGCGCCAGCGCCCAGCGCGGCCCTCTCCGCGCTCTCGGCCGTCATCGTCTTGACCAGGCCCGCGACGGTCATCTGCAGACCTCCGCCAGCGCTCGAGGTGCACACGAAGAGGTCGACTCCCTCATCCCCGACCTGCGGAGTGATGAGTCTGCCCTCGCGCACCAGACGCCGCCCGAGCCTCGCCTCCGCCCGGGCCGCAGCCAGCCTGACGCCGATCATCACGTCCTCCTGGGGCGCCTCGACCGTGGTCGGGGCCTCCCCCCTGGCGACGAGCCGGCAGCCGCCGTCCCGCTCCTCGATGACGATGGCTTTGGTCGTGGTGCTCCCCACGTCGATGGCCAGGACGCTTCTTATGCGGTCACTCATCCAGCCACCCCCAGGTCGGTCCGCCGCCCCGGCCCCGGACGGGCCGCCGGACGGCGGCCGGGCGAAAGGACTCCTGGAAACGCCCTTAACGTGCATTACGGCCGACCTCCGGAAAAGTTTCAGGGCCGCCCGACCGGGCGGCCCTGCGCAGGCCCCGAAGGCTCTGGAGGTCAGGCCGTCTCCTTCTTTATCTCCTCCGTCAGGAGAGGCACTATCTCGAAGAGGTCCCCGACTATGCCGTAGGTGGCCACCTTGAAGATGGGCGCGTCGGGGTTCTTGTTGATGGCCACGATGATGTCCGACGACTTCATGCCCGCCAGGTGCTGGATGGCCCCGGAGATGCCGCAGGCGATGTACACCTTCGGACTCACCGTCTTGCCCGTCTGGCCGACCTGGTGCGCATAAGGGACCCAGCCGGCGTCCACCGCGGCGCGTGAGGCGCCCATCGCCCCGCGGCAGGCGTCGGCCAGGGCCTTGATGAGGGCGAAGTTCTCCGGCTTGCCCACACCACGCCCGCCGGAGACGACGATGTCGGCCTCCTCCAGCTTCACCTCTCCGCCGCCCGTCTCGACGGCTTCCAGCAGCTTCACGCGGTCCGTTATCTCCAGCCCGGACAGGTCCGCCTTCTCGACCCTGCCGGTGCGGGAGGTGTCGGGCTCCGGCCGCGGGGCGCTCTTCATCCGGAGCGTGGCGAGTTGAGGCCTCGCCTCCGGCGTCTCGACGGTCGCCAGCACGTTGCCGCCGTACATCGGGCGAACGGCCACCAAGCCCTTCTCGCCGTCCCATTCGAGGTCGACGCACTCGGAGGCCAGCCCGGTGCGGAGCCTGGCCGCCAGCCGGGGGGCGAGGGACTTGCCGCTGGACGTGGCGCCGATGATGAAGGCCGCCGGTTCATAGCTCTTGACGAGATGTGTCACGACGTCGGTGTAGGGGTCGTCCCGGTAGGCGTCGAGCTTCGGGTGCTCCGCGACGAGGACCACGTCGGCCCCGCAGGCGATGAGCCTCTCCGTATCCACCGAGCCCGCGTCGTCCGCCAGGAGCACCGCCCATACCTCCTGCGAGGAGGCGTCGGCGAGCTTCCGGGCGAGACCCAGGGCCTCAAGGGTCACGTTGGCCACCTTGCCCCCGCGGTGGTCGACGAGAACCCAGATGTTCTTCGCTTCCTGTGTCATACGACTCCCTCCCCCTACAGGACCTTCTGGGCCTTGAGCTTGGCCACCAGCGTCTTGACCTGCTCCTCGGGCGTGCCCTCGATGATCTCACCGCCCGAGCGCGGTGGAGGCGGAGCCACCTTCGCCACCACGGTCGGCGACCCGGACGGACCGACGCGCGAGGGGTCCGCCCCGAGGTCGGACAGGCCCCACACGGGGATGGTCACCCGCTTGGCCTTCATGAGGCCCTTGAGGGAGGCGAGCCGCGGCTCGTTTATCTCCTTCACCACAGTGATGAGCATCGGCAGGGGCCCCTCGAGGACCTCGTAGCCGTCGTCCGTCATGCGCTGGAGACGGATGTAGCCTTCCTTGAGCTCCTCTATCTTCCGCACGAAGGTCACCTGGGGCAGGCCCAGCTCCTCGGCCACGCCGGGGCCGACGTTCCCGCTCGAGCCGTCCATGGCCTGGCGGCCGCAGATGATGAGGTCGTAGTCACCGAGCTTCTCGATGCCCCGGGCGAGGATGTAGGCCGTGGCCAGCGGGTCCGAGCCCTCGAAGGCCGGGTCGCTCAGGCGGACGGCTTCGTCGGCTCCCATGGCCAAGGCTTCACGCAGCGACTGGTCCACCTCGTCAGGCCCCATGCTGACGACGGTCACCGTCGCCCCGGAGTTCTCCTTGATGCGGATGGCCTCTTCAAGAGCGTAGGTGTCATAAGGGTTGATGATCCTCGTCAGGCCCCCGGTGTCCACGCGGTTCTGGGCCTGGTCTATCTTGACCTCGGTCGTCTCCGGCACCTGCTTCATGCACACGACGATCCGCATCTCCTGGCATCACGCCCCTTTCGAATAGCTGCTGGAGAGCCGTGTCCCCCGACGGCGGCGGCTCGCCCTGAACACCGAACCACCAAACGTTCGGTTGACCAGTTACGACACCACGCCTCGGAATCCCTGGTGACATCGAGTTATCTTCCGCCGGAGACATCTCCTGCGCCGGAAGGTTGTGAAAACAAGTTGTATTGTGATAGTGCGACCGGATCGGGGAAGGCTGTCAATCAGGCGGCCTAGGACGTCTGCCCCGGCGCCGGGGGAGGGCCCTTCAGGCCCTCTCCCCGCGGTGCCCCAGGGCCTCGGCCACGTGAGACGGTCCCACATCCGCCGCCCCCTCGAGGTCGGCGATGGTCCGGGCCAGGCGGACGACCCGGTCGCGGGCCCGGAACGAGAGGGCCATGGACCGCACCGCCTCGTCCAGGAGCCCTCTGGCCTCGAGAGACAGGCGAACGAGGTCCGGCTCACGGAGGTGTCTTGACTCCATCTCGGCGTTCGTCGCCAGGCCCGCGGCCGCGAGCCGCCGCGCCTGGCGCCCGCGCGCCGCCGCGACGCGCCGCCGGACCGCCGAGGAGGTGTATCTGTCCCGGAGGCGTCCCCCGCCCCGGGAGGACCCCTTGCGCCGGCGCGGGACCGGACGCGGGACCTCGACGTGCATGTCGATCCGGTCGAGCAGAGGCCCCGAGAGGCGGCGGTGGTACCTCTCCAGGTCCGACTCCCGGCACCGACAGGCCCGCCTGGAGTCCCCGCGGTAGCCGCAGGGGCAGGGGTTCATCGCCGCCACGAGGCTGAACCTGGCCGGGAACGTGCAGGTGAGCCCTTTGCGAGCCAGACGCACCGCCCCCTCCTCGAGCGGCTGCCTCAACAGTTCCAGCGCCTCACGCCGGAACTCCGGCAGCTCGTCGAGGAAGAGCACCCCCCGGTGGGCCAGGCTCAACTCGCCCGGCACGGGCGGGAAACCTCCCCCCGCGAGCCCGGCCACGGTCGCCGTATGGTGCGGAGCCCGGAACGGTCTCTCCCGCACGAGGCCAGTCCCGGGGGGGAGCAGCCCGGCCACACTGTACACCTTGCTGACTTCGAGCCTCTCCCACATCGCCATCTCGGGCAGGATGCCGGCGAGCCGCCGGGCGAGCATGGTCTTACCGGCACCCGGAGGACCGACCAGCAGGACGTTGTGTCCTCCCGCTGCGGCGATCTCGAGCGCCCGCTTGGCCCGCTCCTGACCCTCGACCTCCGCGAGGTCGCCGTGCAAGGTCCCCGTCGGCCGGGCCCCGACGCCGTCCGCCCCCTCCATCGGCCCCGCCTGCCGGGCGCCCCTCCGCCCGCC
>CAJXZV010000053.1 GCA_913063835.1 uncultured Eubacteriales bacterium | reverse complement strand
CAGCCGTACGCGACGTGCCCGCCCGCCGCCGCGGCCGCCCGGGGCTGACGCCGCAGGGGATGAGGGGAGACGGGAGACCTTTGCCCAGGCACCTTCGCCGCACTAAGATAGTCGCCACGCTCGGCCCGGCGAGCGAGGACCTGGAGACCATGGCCCGGATGATAGAGGCGGGCATGGACGTGGCCCGCTTCAACCTCTCCCACGGGGCGCGGGCCGAGCACCTCGCGCGGCTCGAGACGCTGAGGAAGGCCGAGAGCCGCACGGAGGGCCGCCGGGTGGGCGTGCTTTTCGACCTGCGCGGCCCGGAGATACGGCTGGGGACCTTCGAGGACGGCCCGGTGACCCTCACCGACGGCCGACTCTTCACCTTCACCACCGAGAGGGTCCCCGGCGGCCCGGAGCGGGTCAGCGTCGACTACCCCGGCCTGCCGTCCCTGTGCCGTCCGGGCGACGTGGTCCTGCTCGACGACGGCAACCTCTCCCTCGAGGTCGTCGAGGTGAGGGAGAGGGAGGTCGTCTGCCGGGTCCTCTCCGGCGGCGTCCTCGGGGACAGGAAGAAGCTGAACCTCCCGGGCCGGAACCTTTACGTCCCGTATCTCTCCCCCAAGGACGCCGAGGACCTCGAGACGGCCGTGTCCGTCGGGGCCGACTTCGTGGCCGCCTCCTACACGCGCACGGCCGAGGACATCGTCATGGTGAGGGATTTCCTGCGGGCCCGCGGCGGCCGCCAGATGGTCGTGGCCAAGATAGAGTGCCAGGCGGCCCTGGACAACCTCGACGACATCATCGCCGCCTGCGACGCGGTCATGGTGGCGAGGGGCGACCTCGGGGTCGAGGTCCCCGAGGAGGACGTCCCCGTCATCCAGAAGGACATAATCGCCCGCGCGGTCCGTGCCGGACGGCCGGTCATAACCGCGACCCAGATGCTCGAGTCGATGGTCTCGAGACCTCGTCCGACCCGGGCCGAAGCCAGCGACGTGGCCAACGCGATCTTCGACGGGACCGACGCCGTCATGCTCTCCGCCGAGTCGGCCGTCGGCCGCTACCCGGTCGAGGCCGTGAGGACCATGGCCCGCATCGCGGAAAGGGCCGAGACGGCCGCGGCCGCCGCGGCGACCGGAGCCGGGCCCCGGGTACGCCCGCGCGGCTCCTCCCTCTGGGTCCGCGCGGCCCCTCCGGCCGCCGGGGGCCCGGTCAGCGGCGTGACCGAGGCCATCAGCCTGGCGACGGTGACCATCGCCGACGAGCTCGAGGCGGGGGCCATCGTCACGGCCACGACCTCGGGCTACACGGCCAGGATGGTGGCCAGGCACCGGCCGCGGGCCCCCATCATCGCCGTGACCTGGAGCGAGGCCGTGGCCCGCCAGCAGACGCTCACCTGGGGCGTCTTCCCGAGGCGGGTGCCCGAGGCCAAGAGCACCGACGACCTGTTCGTGAAGGCGGCCGACGCCGCCCGGGAGAGCGGGATCGTCGAGCCGGGGTCTGTCATCGTCATCACCGCCGGAGTCCCGCCGGGCATGAGCGGGACGACCAACATCGTCAAGGTCGTCACTCTGGGACGGGTCCTTGTCCGCGGCACGGGCCATCTCCCGGCCTCCGCCTGGGGGCGGGTGAGGCTGTGCCGGACGGCCCGGGAGGCCCTCGCCCGGGTCTCGGAGGGCGACATCCTGGTCGCGCCTGACCTCGACCCCGACTACCTGCCGGCCATGCGGCGGGCCGCCGGCTGGGTCGTGGAGAGGGCCCGGAGGGACTCCTTCGCCGCCGTGCAGGCGAGGGCTCTGGGCCGCGTCGCCGTCACCGGGGCGTCCAGGGCCATGCGGGTCCTCAAGGACGGGGACACCGTCACCCTGGACGGCGCGCGCGGGCTGGTCTACGAGGGGCGGGCGTCGGTGCTCTAGCCGGGGAGCCGGCCGCAGGGACGGCGGGGGAAGCGCCCGGCGAGGCAGGGAACTTCCCCGCCTGGGAGAAGTCTGTCGGTGGCGTCGCTTTCAGGAACCCTCGCCCGCGAACTCCGGAAGGAGGAACCCGCCGCTCTTGGACGCCGAGACTCTCGCCGCCCTGCGGGCGGAGATTCCCGGCCTGGACCGCTCGGTCTACCTCAACACCGGGACCTTGGGGCCGTCGCCTCGCCGCGTGACCGAGCTCTTCCTCTCCCTCTACCGCGAGTGGCAGGAGGCGGGTCCGGGGAACCCCGAGGTCTACCTCCGGGAGGCCCGGGCCGCCGCGGCGGCGAAGGAGACGCTGGCGGCCTTCCTCGGCGTGGAGGCTCGGGACCTCGCCCTGACCTCGAACAGCACCGACGGCATCAACATCGTGGCCCGGGGCATAGACTGGGACGCCGGCGACGAGGTCGTCATCTCCGACCAGGAGCATCCGGCCGGCCTTCTAATCTGGCTCCACCTGCGTCAGACTAAGGGTGTCCGGGTCAGGATAGCGCGCCTGTCCTGGGAGAGCGGGCCCAGGAACGTGGAGGAGGTGGCGGCCCGTATCACGCCCCGCACCCGGCTGGTGGCCCTCAGTCACGTGAGCTGCATGACAGGGCTCCTCCTGCCGGCCCGCGAGATAGTCGAGGCCGCCCACTCCCGGGGTGTGCCGGTCCTCTTCGACGGCGCGCAGGCCGTCGGCCAGTTCCCCCTTGACCTGCGCCAGATAGGCTGTGACTTCTACGCCATGAACGGCCACAAGTGGCTGCTCGGACCTGTCGGCACCGGCGCCCTCTACGTCTCCCCGGAAGCTCTCGTCGAGCTCGTCCCCGACCGCGTCGGGGACGGGAGCGCCGAGGCCTGGGAATACAGCGAGGAAGGCTCCCTCCGTCTCCGTCAGGACGGCCGGCGCTTCGAGTTCGGGACCCGCTGCTACCCTCTTCACGCCGCGTGGCCGGCCGCGGTGGACTTCATCTCGCGGGTGGGCCTCGAGACGGTGAGGAGGAGGAGTCTCGCCCTCGCCCGGCGCCTCCGGGAGGGGCTGGCCGGGGTCGAGGGCGTCACGGTTCTGGGACCGACGCGTCCGGCGGACGAGGACCTCATGACCGGCATCGTCTCCTGCCGCCTCGAGGGCCTGTCAGGGGAAGAGGCCTACCGGGCCCTCCTGGAGCGCTTCGGCGTGGTCACCAGGCCGGTGCCCGAGCTCCGTGCCGTACGGTTCTCCGCGGCCTTCTTCAACACCGAGGAGGAGACGGACGCCGCGGTCGAGGCCGTCGCCGCCCTCGTCCGGGAGACGAGGGACTGAAGGGACCGATATCGTCCATATCCGACCCGAGCGAGGTCGGTCACGATAGGAGGCGGAGCCCCTTGAACAAGGAGCGGACGCTTGTCCTGACCCGCGGTCAGGTCGAGGCTCTGCGCACCTACCGCCCTTCGCCCTACCTGGTGACGACCCTGTACCTGGATGTCACCGGCGCCTTCGCCACCGGTGGACGGGGCGTGTTGCGCAGGCTGGTCCGGGAGGCCAGAGCCGGGCTGGCGGAGCGGGAGCTCACCCGGAAACAGCGGCAGTCCGTGGAACAGGACCTGGCCGCCCTGGAGCGCATCGTGCGCGACGCCCGGGTCCGGGCCGGGCGCTCGGTCGCGGCCTTCCTGTGCTCGGGCGCTGACTACGAGCAGGTCGTCGACCTCCCTCATCCCGTCAAGGACCGGGTCGTCGTCGGCGAGACGCCGTTCGTCAGGCCGCTGGCGGTGATGCTCGACGAGTATCCCCGGTACTTGGTCGTGCTGGTGGACCGGGCCCAGGCGCGGCTTCTCGCCGTTCACATGGGCTGGGTCCGCGCGCTGGTGGACGTCTCCTCCGACGTCCCGCAGCGGGTCAAGGAAGCCGGGTACGCGGGGTTCGACGAGCGCCGCATCGAGCGGCACATCGACGACCACGTCCTCAGGCACTACAAGAAGGTGGCCGGCACCGTCCGGGAGCTCGTCGGGGAGAGAGAGTACGACATGCTCATCCTGGGCGGCCCGGCCGAATCCGTGGCAGGCCTGAAGGAGGTGCTGAACCCGTCCCTCCGGCGCGTCGTCGCCGGCGAGGTCGAGGTCGAGGTGGCGGCCCCGGCCGACAAGGTCCTCGAAGCCTGCCAGTCCCTCGTCGCCCGCATCAACGCGAAGCGGGACCGGGAGCTCATGAAGAAGCTCGAGGACGCCGTCGAATCCGACGGGACGGGCGTCACCGGGATGGCCGCGACCCTCGGAGCCCTGCGCCGGGGCGCCATCTCCGGGCTCCTGGTCCTCGAGGGGCACGAGGAACCCGGGTTCGAGTGCCCCGGGTGCGGCTTCCTCAGCCCGACCGACTCGAAGTGCCCGGCCTGCGGGGAGACCGCCATGCGCAAGGTCCCCAGGCTGGTGACCGAAGTGATCGACCGGGCGACGGAAGGCGGGGCCGAGGTCTGGCACATCTCCAGCGAGCCCGCGGCCTCGCGCCTCGGGGAGCTCGGGGGGATAGCGGCGCTCCTGCGCTTCAGGCTGGTCTGAGTAAAGAAAGAAAGCGGGAGGTGCCCGCGGATGACAGCGGGGGAGAGCATGGGAGACCGAGAGGGGCCGGACTGGTGGCCTCTGGCCGAACCCTTCAAGATCAAGGTCGTCGAGCGTTTGAGGAGGACCACCCGTGAGGAACGGGCGGAGCTCATCCGCCGGGCGGGCTACAACCTCTTCAACCTCAGGTCGAGCGATGTCTACATCGACCTCCTCACCGACAGCGGCACGAGCGCCATGAGCGACACCCAGTGGGCCGCTCTGATGGTCGGGGACGAGGCCTACGCCGGCAGTCGCAGTTTCTACCGCCTCAAGGAGGCCGTGGAGGAGGTGATGGGCTTCCCCTACGTCATCCCCACCCACCAGGGCCGGGCGGCGGAGAACGTCCTCTTCACCACGCTCGTCAAGGAAGGTCACATCGTCCCCAACAACATGCACTTCGACACCACCAAGGCCCATGTCGAGCACAGGGGGGCCAGAGCCCTCGACCTCGCCGGGGAGTGGGCCTACGACCCGGTCGCCGACCTTCCTTTCAAGGGCGACATCGACCTCGAGCTCCTCGACAGGGCCCTGGCCGAGCACGGGGAGGCCGTCCCGTTCGTGATGATCACGGTGACGTGCAACAGCGGGGGCGGCCAGCCGGTGTCGATGGCCAACATCCGGGGCGCGGCCGAGATATGCCGCCGGCGAGGGGTGCCGCTCTTCCTCGACGCGGCCCGCTTCGCCGAGAACGCCTACTTCATCAAGCTCCGGGAGCCGGGCTACGCCGATGTGAGCATCCGCGACATCGTCCGGGAGATGTTCTCCTATGCCGACGGGTGCACGGTGAGCGGGAAGAAGGACGCCCTGGTGAACATCGGCGGCTTCATCGCCCTCCGGGACGGGGACCTCTACCGGAGGGCGACCGTCTGGGCCGTGCTCTTCGAGGGCTTCCCGACCTACGGGGGCCTGGCCGGACGCGACATGGAGGCCATGGCCCGCGGCCTGGAGGAGGTCGTGGACGAGGACTATCTCGCCTACCGCATCGAGCAGGTGGCCTACCTCGGGCGGCGGCTCAAGGAGGCCGGGGTGCCCATCATCGAGCCTGTCGGGGGGCATGCCGTCTACCTGGATGCCCTGCGCTTTCTGCCGGACCTTCCGCGGGAGGAGTTCCCCGGACAGGCCCTGGCGGTCGAGCTCTACGTCGAGGGCGGGGTCCGGGGGGTGGAGATCGGGACGGTCCTCGCCGGGCGGGACCCGGAGACCGGGGAGAACCGCTACCCGAGACTGGAGATGGTGAGACTGGCCCTTCCCCGCCGGGTCTACACCTGCCGGCACCTCGACGTGGTCGCCGAGACCTGCCAGCGGGTCCTCGACCGGCGCGGGGAGGTCGTCGGTCTGGAGTTCGAGGAGGAGCCGCCCGTTCTGAGGCACTTCACGGCGAGGTTCCGGAGGGTTCCCCGGTCCGCCGTCGGTGAAACCTAGGCACGGTCCGCTCGGACGGAGCCTCAGTGCCCTGGGAACCCCCGAGGCCATCGCCTCTTGCTTGAGTCTGAACGGAACACGATGCTGGGAGGAACGCAGTTGGCGACACGGCGGAGGAGAACAGCCGAACCCTACAAGATCAAGATGGTCGAGCCCATCCGGATGAAGACCCGGGCCGAGAGGGAGGAGGCCATCCAGAAGGCCGGTTACAACACCTTCCTCCTGGACTCGGCGGACGTCTACATCGACCTCCTCACCGACAGCGGCACCAGCGCCATGAGCGACAACCAGTGGGCCGGGATGATGCTCGGGGACGAGGCCTACGCGGGGTCGCGGAACTGGCATCACCTCTGGGACGCCGTCAGGGAGGTCTACGGCTTCAAGTACATGGTCCCCACCCACCAGGGACGGGGGGCGGAGCACCTCATCTCCCAGATCCTCATAAAGCCGGGTGACTATGTCCCGGGGAACATGTACTTCACGACGACCCGGGAACACCAGGAGCGGGCCGGCGGGACCTTCGTGGACGTCGTCATCGACGAGGCCCACGACCCCTCGAGCCTTCACCCTTTCAAGGGCAACGTCGACCTGGACAAGCTCGAGGCCCTCATAAAGAAGGTCGGCCCCGACCGCATCCCCTACGTGAGCGTGGCCGTCACCGTGAACATGGCCGGCGGACAGCCGGTGTCGATGGCCAACCTCCGCGCGGTGAGGGAGCTGTGCGACCGCTACCGGCGGAGTGACGGCAGGCCCATCCGGGTCATGTTCGACGCGACCCGGTGCGCCGAGAACGCCTACTTCATCCAGCAGCGGGAAGAGGGCTACCGCTGCAGGTCCGTGCGCGAGATCCTGCGCGAGATGATGTCCTACGGCGACGGCTGCACCATGAGCGGCAAGAAGGACAACCTGGTCAACATCGGGGGCTTCGCCGCCACGAACGAGCCTGAGGTGTACCAGGCGCTGACCCAGCTCGTGGTCGTCTTCGAGGGCATGCCCTCCTACGGGGGCCTGGCCGGCCGGGACATGGAGGCCATGGCCCGCGGCATCTACGAGATGGTCGATGACGACTATCTGGCCTTCCGGGTGGGCCAGGTGGAGTATCTCGGCCGCCAGCTCATCGACGCCGGGGTCCCGGTGGTCAGACCCATCGGCGGCCACGCGGTCTTCCTCGACGCGCGGACCTTCCTCAGCCACATCCCGCAGTCCGAGTACCCGGCCCAGACCCTGGCGGCCGCCCTCTACGTGGATTCGGGCGTGCGCGGCATGGAGCGGGGGAACGTCTCGGCGGGGCGGGGCAAGGACGGCAAGGAGCGCTTCCCGAAGCTGGAGCTGGTGCGCCTGACCATCCCGCGGCGGGTGTACACCAACAACCACATGGACGTTGTGGCCGATTCGGTCATCGGGCTCTTCGAGGAGCGTGAGACGATAGGCGGCCTGAAGATGGTCTACGAGCCGCCGCAGTTGCGCTTCTTCACCGCCCGCTTCGAACCGCTGAAGAAGGAGGGCTTCTGGGCGTTCGTGAGGGGGTAGGGGCGCCCCCCTCCGGCGGGGGAGCAGGCCCGGCCCGGCGGGGCGCTACCGCGCGTCTCGGCCGGCAACCGCGCCGCGAGGCCCGACGGCACCTTTTCGCGGCTGGCGCGTATGGTGGCCAGGGGAATGTTATGTCAACGACTACCGGGGCTGAGCCGCCTTGATCGCCGTGGTCGGCTGTGGCCGGGTGGGTCTGCCCCTGGCTCTATGTCTGGCGGCACGAGGTCACCGTGTCCTTGGCGTCGACACCGACGCCAGGATAAGGGACGCGGTTCGTGGCGGCCGCCTGCCGTTCCCGGACAGGTTCGCCGCGCCTCTGCTCGATGAGACCCTTGGCCGGACCTTCGACATTACCGGGGACCTCGGGCGTGCGGCGGTCGAGTGCCAAACCTTCATAATCGCTTTGGGCACCCCCCTCGACTCGAGCCTTCTCCCCGAGCAGTCGGCCCTCAGGGAGGTCGTCGCCCGCATCCTCGGGGGGACCCTGGGGCAGGGTCCTACTCCCCCGTTCATCGCCGTGCGGAGCACCCTCGTTCCCGGAGGCACGAACGGCCTCATCCGAATGGCTCGGCGCCGATGGGACGCTGTTCCCGGCAAGGACTTCCTCATCGCCTACTGCCCGGAAAGGTCCCTCGAGGGAGCATCCCACGAACTTCTCGAACTCCCACAGATAGTCGGGGCGGAAGACGAACGGTCGCGGGAGGCGGCCCGCCGCGTGTTCGGACCGCTCGGGGTCGAGCTCGTCTTCACCGGGATTCTCGAGGCCGAGTTGGGCAAGCTTTTCAACAACGCCCACCGGTACGTGAACTTCGCCCTGAGCAACGAGTTCCTGATGATCGCCATGAACCTGGGGGCCTCGGGGCATGAGGCCATACGGGTCGCCAACGAGGGCTATCCCCGGGGCGGCATTCCGTCCTGCGGATACGCCGCCGGGCCGTGCCTGTCCAAGGACGGGTTCTTTCTCACTCAATCCCTGCCGACGCCCGAACTCCTGCTCACCGCCTGGAGGCTGAACGAGAGCCTCCCCCTGTACTTCGTCGAGCAGGTCGAGAAGGTTCGGCCCATCTCGAGTCCTGTCGTGCTGGGTCTGGCCTTCAAGGCCGATTCGGACGACCCCCGCAACTCGTTGGGCCTCAAGCTGATGGGACTCCTGCGGATGCGGGGTCTCGACCCGGTCGCCCACGACCCGCTCGTCGCCGTGCCCGGCTCCACATCGGACCTCCCCGGGGCCCTCCGCGGGGCGAGGGAGGTCTTCGTGGCCGTGCCTCACAAGGAGTACCGGGCCTTGACGTGGGACGAGCTCGGCCGCCTCGCGGCTCCGGGCGCCGTCATCGCTGACCCGTGGCTGGTCTGGGGGCAAGGCAGGCCGGTGTTCCAACTCGGACCTCAGGAGGAGACGAGACGCTCGTAGATGGCCAGGGTCTTCTGGGCGGCGGCGGTCCAGGTGAACCTCTCGGCCCTGCGCCGGCCCCTCTCACCGAGGTCGCGGGACAGGTCGGGGTCCTGGAGGACGCGGGCCATGGCTCCGGCGAAGGCTGTATGGTCGTTCTCCTCCACAAGCAGGGCCCCGTCCCCGGCCACTTCAGGCACGGAGGCCTTGGCCAGAGCCACCGTCGGCGTTCCGCAGGCCATGCCCTCGAGGAGCGGGTTCCCAAAGCCCTCGTAGAGGGAGGGGAACGCCGAGAGGGTTGCCCCGCGGTAGACGAGGGCGAGGTCCCGCACCGGGAGCCCGTGCAGCACGATCACCCTCTCCTGCAGGTTCAGCTTTCTTATATGGCTCACGAGTGTTGCCGGTAGGCGACCCGGCCCGACCAGGACCAGCGCGCAGTCGGTGCCGGTCATGCGGAGAAAGGTGTGGTAGGCGTTCAGAAGAAGATGGTGGTTCTTGCGGGGGTCGAAGGCCGAGACGTACACGATATAGCGGGCCGGCAGCTTGTAGCGGCGCCTGACGTCCTCGACCTCCTCGGCGGTGAAGCGGTCGTGGAAGACTTCGAGGTCCACGCCGTGGTGGACGACTTCTATCTTCTCACCGGGGACGTCCAGGTGTCGGATGAGGTCTTCTCTCGTGGCCTGGGAGATGGCGATGATGAGGTCGACGGCGCCCAGGATGGGGAAGAGGTTCCGCCGGAGGCGGCCGAGGCCGGCCTTCTTCTCCCGGGGGAAGTGCAAGGGGATGATGTCCCTCACGGTGACGACGAGGCGGAAGGGTCTCTGGGTCGCCGCGGCGACCTCGGCCGGGTCGTAAAGGGGGAAGAAGTAGTCCATGAGGTGAACCAGCGAGGCTCCGTCGCGGGCAGCGGCCGACGGAAGGGACTCACCGGGGGCCAAGCGCCGCAGGAAGACGTGTCTCCAGTGCGGTGGGCGCTGCCAGGCACTCCCGGGGACGTAACAAAAGATGTCGAAAGGGTTGCTCCGCCGGGCGAACTCCTCGATGAGCCGCCGTGTCGTCTTGCCGATGCCCCTCTGGGTCTGGGTGAGGAGCGGGTTGCCGTCGAGGGCGATTCTCAAGGGCGGGCCTCCGGGGGACGGCGTTTCACGGGACCCCCTCGGGTCAGGGGACCGGTCCCTACATATCTACGCCCGGAGGCCGGGCCCGGCTCCCCTTCATCCCGGACGGCGCCCCTGCTGCCGCCATGACTGGTCGAAGCCTGCCGTCCCGTGTAGAATGGGCCTGAAGCGACGGGAAGGGCTCTGGACATGGGTTCCATAAGAGTGGCACTGGCTCAGATCAACCCGACGGTGGGCGACCTCGAGGGCAACTGCCGCCTCATCCTCGACTACGTCGAGCGGGCTCGGGACGCAGGGGCCGACCTCGTGGCCTTTCCCGAACTGGCCCTGACCGGCTACCCGCCCGAGGACCTTCTCCTGAAGCCGAAGTTCGTCCGGGACAACCTCGAGCATCTCCGGCGCATCGCCGGGCGCGTGCGGGGTCTCGCCGCCGTCGTCGGGTTCGTGGACGCGGCCGACGACCTCTACAACGCCGCGGCCGTCCTCTACGACGGGGAGGTGGCCGGTGTCTACCGCAAGGTCCATCTCCCCAACTACGGGGTCTTCGACGAGGACCGGTACTTCCGTCCCGGCCGCGAACAGCCCCTCTTCGTCATCGCCGGAGTCACCGTCGGGGTCAGCGTCTGCGAGGACATCTGGTACCCGACCGGACCTCCCGCGGTCCAGGCCAGGGCCGGGGCGAAGGTCCTCCTGAACATCAACGCCTCGCCCTTCCATGCCGGCAAGAGACAGCAGAGAGAACGTATGCTGGCCACCCGGGCCTTCGACTACGAGGTCATCGTCTGCTACCTCAACGCCGTCGGCGGCCAGGACGAGCTCGTCTTCGACGGGGCGAGCGTGGTCGTGGACCAGGGCGGCCGGGTCCTGGCCCGCGGCAGGCAGTTCGAGGAGGACCTGGTCGTCGTGGACCTCGACGTCGATGCCGTCTTCCGCTCCAGGCTCCACGACCCGCGGGGCCGGAGGGACCCCCTCTACGCCCTCCCCGACGGGGTCTCCACCCCGGTGACCGTCGTCTCGACCCGGCCGGCCGCCCGGGACAGGCCGCCGCTGGACGTTCAGACGGCTCGGGCGGGGTCTTCCCCGTCCGGGCCTCTGCTCGAGGGGGAGGCGGAGATATACGCCGCGCTCGTGCTGGGGACCCGGGACTACGTGCGGAAGAACGGCTACGAGAAGGTGGTCATCGGGCTGTCCGGAGGCATCGACTCCAGCCTCGTGGCGGCCATCGCCGCCGACGCCCTGGGCCCGGAGAACGTCCTGGGAATCTCGATGCCCTCCCGCTACTCCTCCCGCGGGAGCGTGGAGGACGCGGAGGAGCTCTGCCGGCGCCTGGGGATTCGTCTCGTCTCCGTCCCCATCGAGCCCGCCTTCCAGGCCTACCTCGACATGCTCGCCGGGCCGTTCGCGGCCTGCGGGCCGGGAGTGGATGAGGCCGCCCGGGGCGCCGGGCCCGCGGAGCCGGAGGCGGCCGGAGCCACCCGGGGCGCCGGGCTTGCAGAACCGGGGGTGGCCGAGGAGAACATCCAGGCCCGCATCAGAGGGAACATCCTCATGGCCTTCTGCAACAAGTTCCACTTCCTGGCCCTGACCGCCGGGAACAAGAGCGAGGTGGCGACAGGTTACGCCACCCTCTACGGGGCCGACACGACCGGGGCGCTCTCCCCCATCAAGGACGTCCCCAAGACGATGGTCTACCGGCTGGCCGAGTACCGGAACCGGCGCTCTCCCGTCATCCCGGAGACGGTCCTCGCCAAGGAGCCGTCGGCCGAGCTCCGGCCCGGCCAGAAGGACACGGACACCCTGCCCCCGTACCCGCTCCTCGACCCCATCCTCCAGGCCTACGTCGAGGAGGACAGGAGCGTGGAGGAGATAGTGGCCATGGGCTTTCCCGAGGACGTCGTCCGCCGCGTGGCGGCCATGGTCGAGCGGAGCGAGTACAAGAGGCGTCAGAGCCCTCCGGGCATAAAGGTGACCCCGCGGGCTTTCGGGCGCGACCGCCGCCTGCCCATCACGAACAGGTACAGGCAGTAGAGGAAGGATTTAGAGGGACGGCCCGCCCCTGCCTACCCGTCTCCCCTCCCCCCTGACGGCCCTTTCCTGAGGTTCCCTGTTCCCGACCTGTCCCTCCAATCGTTCGGCGAGGATTCCTGGCTGTTGAAGGTTCAGACACTTCGGTATAGTATGGCTCCAAGACAGGTGCTTGCTCTTCGATACGCCTGAGGAGGTGTGAGTGAGACGGGTGGAGGAAGAAGAGCAAGCCGAGCTCTGAGAAGGGAGGGAAGTACATGCACTGCAGGAAAGTGTTGGCGCTCGCGGTCATCTTCTTCGTCACCCTCACGGCTCTCCCCGCTCCGGCCCGCGCGGTGGGCTTCGGGGACTACACCGACCTCGTCGGCCACTGGGCCAGAGACGTGATCGAGGCTCTCTACGAGGCCGGGGCCCTCGACCAGCCGCCGCCGCTCTTCCATCCCGACGCGGCCATCGAGCGCGGCCGGTTCGCCAAATACCTCGTGCTGGGCTGGAACGTGCAGCCCTACGTCGGTCTGGAGGAGTTCCTCTCCGACGTTCCGTTCGGCCACCGGTACTTCCCCTATGCCAACGCCGTCTATCTCCGTGGCATCATGGTCGGTAGCGGCGGGGTCTTCGGCGTTGACGACGAGCTCACCCGCGAGCAGGCGGCGACGGTGCTCATTCGTGCCATGGGCCTCGAGCCCCAGGCGATGGCCCGGCCCTCGCCGGAGGCGCAGGCCATCTGCATGGCGGCGTGGACCGACGCGGCCGACATCTCCCCGTGGGCCATCCCCTACATGGCCCAGGCCTACCTCAGCGGGCTCTTCATCGGTGACCCTGAGGGGACCCTCAGGCCTCTCGACAGCATGTCGAAGGCCGAGGCGGCCACGGTCGTCAGCCGGGTCAGGCTCCAGAAGCCCCTGCTCGATTTCGGGGACGCCCCGGAGTGGCCGCCGTACTTCCGCTTCCCGTCGATGTTCATCAGCGACGGGGCCCGCCACCAGGACTACAGGCAGGTCTGGCTCGGGAAGCGGGCCGACGGGGAGATAGACTCGCGGCAGATCAACTCCGACTTCTTCGACGACGGCTTCGTCCGCTTCATCTCCACGGGCACCACGCCGCCCACCTACCGGGTCGAGTTCGAGGTGAGCGTGGCTGACCGCGACCCGTCCCTCTACGGGTACGAGGAAGACCGGCTCCTCTACTTCAACCTCCTCGTCGACCTCGACCAGGACATGACCTGGGATGAGGACGAGTGGGTCGTCCAGAACATGGGCATCAACCCGAACGAGTGGCCCGCGGGGCTGACGACGTGGACTCTGGTGTCACCGCCTTTCCTCGCCCCGACAGACCCCTACGCCTGCTGGTTCCGGATGACTCTCACCAAGGGTGAGAAGGTCCCCGCGGGGTGGGTCGGCAAGGGGCAGTTCGTCTTCGGCGAGACCGAGGACTACGGCCCCGAGGAGCAGAAGCTCCTGGTCCTCTCTGAGCTCGAGGAGCTCGTCGACGAGTGGATGAAGAGCGGCGACCCGGCCAAACAGCAAGTGGCCGCAGTCCTGGCCCAGATAATCCCGCTCGTCGAGGACCTCATCGCCGAAGAGCAGGCCGACGACCCGGTCAAGGTGCTCATCAGGAAGAAGGAGAACATCCTCATCCTCCTCTACGAGGCGGCCCGTCTGGCGGTGGAGCTCGGCCTCGACCCGGCCGATGTCGCCCGCATCTTCGACGGCCTCTGGAAGAAGATGGCCTTCGTGGCCGAGGAGGAGGTAAAGCGCTTCAACTTCTTCCTGCTCCGGGAGACGCTCAGGCTGAACTTCAACATCCCCCGGGACTGCGGCGACAAGATCGCCGAGATTCTCGACAAGCTCGCGGACCTGATGTTCGAGCAGCAGGTCGGCCATCCGCTCGGAGTCCTTCAGGCGAAGAAGGACCGCATCATCGCCGCCCTGCAAGACCTCGCCCAGGCTCTCAGGGCCGCGGGTCTGTGGCTGCAGGCTCTGGACGTGGAGGACGTTCTGGCCTGGATGCTCTGGCTCAAGGCCATCCAGCAGCCTCTCCCGCCCAAGCCGCCGAAGCCCCCTCCGGGCGGAGGGCCGCCGTGGCAGCCGCCACAGCCGCCACCGGACGGAGAGCCGCCACCGGAAGAACCGCCCGGAGAGGGCGAGGAACCCGGTCGTCTGGACACGACGCCCGAGCTACCGGACCTCATCACCGGCGTCAGCTCCGTCTTCAAGGTCAGCCCGGACGGGCGGGTGAAGATGAAGATCCACCTCACGAGCCACGGCCCTGAGGGCGTCCACGACATCGAGATCTACTACGGCCACCAGGAGTGGCCGGAGGGTGTGACTCTCGAACCGGTCGGCGCGCCCGAAGGCTGGACTTCGGAGACCGGCACGGCCGGCATCGGCTGGTACAGCGAGACACCGATGGTCAAGTGCCAGCCCTACCAGTTCGAGTTCGACGCCGGTGAAGCCGACCTCGGTGAGAACATCATCTTCGTCCTCACCGACGAGGAGCACAAGCCCATCGGCTATTCCGTCAGCCAGAGGGTCCACACCGGGTTCATCATGCTCCCGCCGGAGACGGCCGCGGACTTCGTTTCGGCCCTTCTGTGGGGGGAGCCGGAACTCGTCGAGCTCGGGCAGGGGGGCTTGTTCGACATCGGCTACACCGCGACCGGGGAGCCGGTCGGCTCCCAGGGGCCCGCCCTCGTGGGGAACGTGGAGGCGGGGGGAGGCATCTACCTCCTCGAGAGCTTCGAAGAGCTCCTGCCGGGCGGGTATCTGCCCGAGGACCCTGAGCTCTACACCATGTGGGCTCCAGCCGTGCCCGGGCAGTGGTACGCAGTGCGGGACCACACCGGCGAGGGGTACGCTCTGGTCTTCCTGATGTACATGAACGAGGAGGGCTGCGAGCTGTACGTGGAGTGGAACCCGACCGGGTCCTTCGGGCTCCCCACGGCGCCGGAACCCTACAACCCCACCCGCTGACCCTGGTGCGTCCGCGGGAAGACCCCTCCTCCCCGGCCGCGAGGCTCGGGAGGAGGGGTCTCTCCTGAATACCCGTGCGGTCTCCGGTACACCCTAAGCGCAAGGCAACTCCTGCCAGAAGAGCTCCTCACACCGGAGGGACGGAGAGCCCTTGTACCTCGGCCGCCACGAACTCGGCCTCGAAGAAGCCGCCGTGGGACGCGAGTGGCTTCTCACCAACGGCCTCGGCGGCTTCGCCTCGTCCACGGTCGGCGGCCTCAACACCCGGCGGTACCACGGATGGCTGGTGGCCCAGGTGGCCCGCTTCGGCGGCCGCTTCGTCGTGCTGTCGAAGATGGAGGAAGAGGTGCGGGTGGACGGGGAGGTCCACCGGCTGACGACAAACCGCTACCAGGGGCGCGGCGGGGCGGGAGCAGAGACAGA
>CAJXZV010000052.1 GCA_913063835.1 uncultured Eubacteriales bacterium | reverse complement strand
GAGGGGTGGGGGGAGTGGGGTGACCAGGCAGGTCGGGGTTAACCCGAGCGGCCGAGTGGGACACCGCGCCCGCATCCCGCCGAAGACGCGGAAGGCGTTTTCTCTACCTCTTTCGGCCCGATGCTGTGGGGAGGAAGTCTCGGCTGCCTCAATCTGGGAGCCACGGTTGACCGGTGGTTGATGAACCATCTGCCCGGCAATCGTTCAGGAAGGCCCGGAGCAGTCTGGCGTGTCGCGACCCCACCCGGCCGGTCCAAGACGACCTGGCCTCGAGTGTACTGGCTTCGGGCGGGTGACGCGTCTCGGATATCAGTCCAGGGTGGGTGAGGCCCATCATCCTGATACTCGGCGCCCTCTGCGCGGTCGGCCTCCACCGGCTAGCCAGGGCTCGTCACCCTCGGAGCAGCCGTAACGGCTGTCCTATGCGGCCTCTGCTCTTCAGCTCGGAGGTTTCGGAGCCGCCAAACGGACCAGATGGCGGACTTCCTCGGGCGACGAGCACTTGAGGGCCTGGACGGCCAGTTCCTGACACTCCCCGGCGTTGAGGGTGGCCACCCGGTTCTTGACCGGCGCGATCAAGGAGGGGGCTACGCTGAGCTCATCGAGACCCAGCCCCACGAGGATGGGAACCATATCGAGGTCTCCGGCCAGCTCGCCGCAGATACCCACCCAACGCCCCTCCGCCCGGGCGGCCTCCACGGTGGCCGCGACCAACCGGAGCACGGCAGGGTGCTCGGCCCGGTAGAGAGGTGACACTCGCTCGTTGGTACGGTCCACGGCCAGAGTGTACTGAGCCAGGTCGTTGGTCCCCAGACTGAAGAAGGCGGCTTCTCGGGCGAGGTGGTGGGCGAGAAGGACGGCGGCCGGTGTCTCCACCATGATTCCGAGGCTCAGGCTTTCGTCGAAGGGTTGTCCCCGGGCCCGCAGAGTCTCCTTCGCCCTTCTCAAGCTCTCCTTGGCCTCGAGAAGCTCCGAGAGGTCTGTCACCATAGGAAGCATCACGCGCAGTTTTCCATGGACCGATGCCCTCAGCAGGGCCCGCAACTGGGTCTCGAAAAGGTCCCGATGTTCAAGGCAGACCCTGATGCCACGCCAGCCCATGAACGGGTTGTCCTCTTTCTGGAGGGGGAGGTAGGAGACCGGTTTGTCCCCACCGATATCCAAAGTCCGGACAATCACGGGGCGGTCTTGGAAGGTCTTCAGGACATGGCTGTAGACGGCCAGTTGTTCGTTTTCGTCGGGTGCCCGGGTTCCTTCCAGGTAGAGGAACTCGGACCGGAAGAGGCCTACACCGTCGGCACCCTCGCGCAGGGCGAGGTCAGCCTCGTGTGGGTGGCCGATGTTCGCCGATACCTCGACCCTGAGGCCGTCTCGTGTCCGTGCCTCGCCGGGCGGAGCCGAGGGGCGGAGTCCTTCCCGGCGGGAAACATCCTTGGCTTTGTCGATATCGGCCGGGGTGGGATGGATGATGACCTCACCGGTATCCCCGTGGACCAGGACGAGGTCCCCGTCACGGATTTCGTCGAGCTCGGGCCCTATCCCGACCACTGCGGGGAGGCCCATGGCCCTTGCGAAGATGGCGGTGTGCGCCGTCGGTCCGCCTCGCGAAGTAGCTATCGCGGCCGTCCGTCCCGGTTCGAGCTGGATCGTCTCAGAAGGGGCGAGGTCGCGGGCCACGATGATGCTGCCTTCCGGGGCTTTCGTCAAGTCGGAGGCGTGACGGCCTTCGAGCGTCAAGAGAAGACGGTTGCCCACGTCACGGACGTCCGCCGCTCGTTGGGCCAGATAGGGGTCTTTCAAAGCTTCAAGACCGGCGGCAAAGTGTTCGACGGCCGCTCGTACGGCGTCTTCGGCTGTCAGTCCGTCCCTGATTCGCTCGACGACGCGCTTCTCCAGTTCGGGGTCTTTGAGCATCAGACAGTGGGCTTCGAACACGCCGGCCTCGTCCGCCCCGGCCACGGCCTCAGCCCGGTCCTTGAGGGAGGCGAGCTCGCGGGTCTGGGTCTCCACGGCGTCCTTGAAGCGCTCGACCTGGGTCGAGACGCGAGAAAGGCCGGACTCCGGTGGACACTCCCGGCGGCTCCCGTCCTTGACGGGGCGGTACACGAAGGCCGGCCCTAGCGCCCAACCCGGACTGGCGGCTATCCCTGAAAGAAGGCGTCGCGTTCCGTGGGTCACTACCTACCGGCTCCCTCCGGCTTCCCTAGTGGAATCGAGAACACCTTCAGTACTCTCCGTGAGGACCCGCGTGAGCGCTTCCAGGGCCTGTTCCTCATCGACTCCGTCCGCGGTTATGACGAGACAGGCTCCGTGGTCGGCGCCGAGAGACAGTATCGAGAGGATGCTCTTGGCGTCCGCTGACCGTTCCCCGAACCTGACCTCTATCTCGCACTCGAATTCCTGAGCGGTCTTCACGAAGACTGCGGCCGGCCGGGCATGCAGACCCTCAGGGGCTAGGACCTTGGCTTTGACCTCTTTCACCAGCTCATCTCCCGGAGTCAATGTGAAAGGCTTCGGAGCAGACACGGTACAGGTCCGGAGGAGAGTCGCAGACGAACGACGGACCGGCGTCCATCAGCCGGGTCTGGTCCAGCGGTCCCCACGTGACGGCCACGACCTTGACCCCGGCCCTGCGTCCGCAGATGACGTCCACTTCGCTGTCACCCACCAGGAGCACGTCCC
This sequence comes from uncultured Eubacteriales bacterium, assembly GCA_913063835.1. Taxonomy (GTDB): domain Bacteria; phylum Bacillota; class Sulfobacillia; order UBA995; family UBA9673; genus UBA9673. Next base: position 13,619 of record CAJXZV010000052.1, on the reverse strand, counting down.
TTGAGGCTACGTCAAAGACTGACATTATGTGGTGCAGTGCCTCCGGGTCGGGTTTGGGAAGCGGGATGTCCTCGACGAAGAACAAGCGTTGGAAATACGGAGCCAGGCCGCAATCTGTCACTTCCGGTCTACCTACACGGGTGCTCCGGTTCGAAGCGACGGTCAGGCGGGCGCCGGCATCCACGAAGCTCTGCAAGGCTTCAGGAATCCCATCGTATACGGTTGTCAGTTCAGACGGCGCCTCTTCGTAGAACACCCATATGTCCCGGGCGTACTCCGGGCGGTAGTCGCCCACCGTCCGTTCCCAGAACTCCGAGCCGCCCAGGCCGAGGGTCCTTCTCAAGGTGTTTTCGTCCACCGGTGGGAGTCCGTACTTCCGGACGACCGACCTCACCGCGAAAAGGTGCCTCTCCCAAGTGTCGATCAGGGTCCCGTCCAGATCGAAAACGACGAGTTTCCCTTGCACCTTCCATGGCCTCCTGTCATGCCCGCCGGACCCTCTTTTCTCGGACGCCGGAGCTATCCTCCCGCCGCGACTTGCAGGCTGTGTCGGGTTTACTGTGTCACGGCTTGCAAGCCCAGCTAGAGGATACTTTCGCCGGTGACACGAAGGGCCCCTTGGCACCGAGATGTGTCGTCTATTGCTCTTGCTCAGCGTTGGGGCGGATCGGCCGACCGGGATAGTTGCATAGCTGTGGCTACTTGAGGGAGGGGCCTTGTTGGCGGTTCTGTTCAACGAGGATCTTGTCCGGCTTGGGATACCGGCCGGCGGTTGGGAGGACGCTGTCCGGGCGGTGGGGCGCCTTCTGGTCGAAGCCGGTGCGGTCGAGCCCCGCTATGTGGACGGCATGGTCCGGATGGTCAAGGAAATCGGTTCCTATATCGTTGTGGCTCCCGGGGTGGCCATACCCCATGCGCGGCCGGAGGAAGGCGCCAAGAGGGTCGCGGTGGCGGTAGGCAGGTTGGCGGAGCCCGTGACCTTCCCTGGGAAGGACGACAATCCCGTCGACCTCGTCATCGCCTTCTCCGGGGTGGACAACACCTCGCACCTGGGGCTCATCAAGGGTCTCGCCGGTCTGATGCGTGATGGGGCCGGCTTGCGGCGGGTCAGGGACGCCAAAGACAGAGCCGAACTGGTGCGGCAGTTGCGTCCGGTCTTCACGGGGATGGAGACGCAGAAACGGAACGCCGCAGACAGAGCCCCATGTTTGGCGGGAAGGGAGGTGTGAACCAACCTGATGGGCGGCCGTAAGTTGCGAATTGTAACCGTCTGCGGTTGCGGAATGGGTTCAAGTCTCATGCTCCGCATCTATGTCGAGGAGCTGCTCAAGGAGGTCGGTGTGAAGGCCGATATTACGGTCGCCGACATGATGACGGTCAAGGCACACTCGGGTGACCTGATGATTACCACACCGGACGTCCTGCGGGCCGTGAAGGACACGAGTTCTTTCACGAAGGTGGTGGTCCTCAACAGCCTGGTGAGCCAGACCGAGCTGAACGAGAAGGTTGTACCGGCGGTACTGGAGCTCTCCCGTGAGCTCGGGAAGGAGGGTTAAGGGTGCAGGCCATACTGGACTTCCTGGTCGGACAGATCTTCGGCAACGCGGCGGTCCTCTTCGGCCTTGTCTCTCTGGTGGGCCTTCTTCTCCTGCGGAAGCCCATCGAGGATGTGGTCATGGGCGTCACCAAGACCATCATCGGTTTCCTCATCCTGCTTGCGGGCGCCATGACTCTGTCTAACATCTGCACCCCGATTGCAAGTTGGGTGGGCACGATTCTTGGGGTTCAGGGCGTTCAGCCCAACATGTGGGTGGTCCTGAGCCTGGGGATGTCCCAGTACGGACGTGAGGTGGGGTTGGCGCTCACGTTCGGTTTCCTCCTCAACATCCTTCTTGCACGGGTGCTGCCCTGGAAGGGCATCAACGTGACCGGCCACATCATGCTTCTCTGGGCGGCTTGGGTGACCACCGCTCTGGCCGGTCTGGGGTATACCGGGGCGACCTTGGTGCTGACGGCGACGATAGCCTGCGGCGTGTCCTACTGGTTCTTCGTGGTCGCCAGCCGGCCGTTCATGAAGGACCGGATAACCTCGGAGTGGGCTCTCTGTATGCCCAACATCACCGGCATCGCTCTGACCTCATGGTTGAGCCGCCTGATCGGTGACCCGGAGCAGAGCTGTGAGGACATCCCTGTCTCAGACCGGTTCGCTTGGGTCCGCGACAGCGTGGTGAGCATAGCCATCTTCGGCTCCATCATCTGGCTCATCGTGGGCCTGATTGCGGGCCGGGAGGCCGTCCAGGCCTTCTCGGGAGACCAGAACTGGATTATCTACCTCCTGCTTCTGGGTGCGCAGTTCTCGGCGGGAATCGCCGTGGTCCTCTTCGGCGTCAGGATGCTCATCGCCGAGATCGTTCCGGCCTTCAACGGCATAGCCAAGAGGCTTCTCCCTGGAAGCATCATGGGTCTGGACTATCCCACGGTGTTCACCTTCGCTCCGACGGCGGTCTTCGTCGGTTTCTTCTGCAAGCTGCTGGGTGCGGGGGTCGGCACTCTGCTGCAGGCGGCACTGGGGTTCCCTGTCGTGGTCCTGCCCAGCGTCTTCATGGATTTCTGGGACGGCGCGCTGATGGGTGTCTTCGCCGACAGGTTCGGGGGTCGACGTGCGGCGTTCCTGGTCCCGTTCGTGCTGGGTATCGGCATCCAGCTCCTGTGGGGCCTCTCGTACCCGCTGACGGGTAGTGTGCTCACCGGAAACGCGGTGTGCATGGACTACCCCGACTGCGGAACGTTCGGCCTGGTCTTCCTGTGGATAGCCAGGTTCTTCGGTGGCGGAGGCTGAGGTCCGTCCGGCCGGGTGCGGGTAAGGAGGTCGCCCTCCGGCCCGCGCCCGGCTTCCTCTGAAAGCTTGGACGCTCGGAGCCGGGAGGGAACACGGGTGCACCCCACCATGACCAGAGACGAGATAGCTCGCAAGATGAACACGTCACTGCTGGGTCCAGCGGTCACGAGGAAGGAGATGCGTGAGTTCCTGCGGGCCTGCCTGAAGTATCCCATCAAAGGCATCGCCCTTCACACGTCACACATCCCTGAGGCTCTGGAGTTGGTCGAAGGTAGTGAGAGCCGGATCGTCGGCATCGTGTCCTATCCCCTCTTCGAGTTGACCCCCAGGATGGTCGCCGACTGGTCGCGGGCCACGCTGGAGCGGGGCGCCCACGAACTCGACGTCGGGATGGACATCGCCGCCGTCCGGTCAGGCGACTACGACCAGGCCTACCGGTCCATGAGGGCCGCCGTGGACGCGGCGGAAGGCCGGACGGTCAAGGCGGTGATTCTCTGTGCGGCCATGTCTGACGATCAGAAGCTCAAGGCTGTGGAGATCGCCGTCCGCGCCGGGGCCCAATACGTGAAGACCAACACGGGATACGGGATGGTCACGCGTGTCGACGACGTCACGTTGATTCGAAGCCGCTTCGGGGACGACATCAAGATCATGGTCGCGGGCGGGGTCCGTGACACCTCTGGAGCTCTGGCGATGTACGAGGCCGGAGCGTCTCTCGTGGCGACGAGTACGCCCTTCAAGGTCATCGAGGGCCTACCGGGAGGTGAAGCGCAGTGACCAAGAGCGAACTGGCCGCTCTGCTGGACCATACGTTGCTGAAGCCGGAGGCGCCCTATTCCGACGTCGAGCGCGTCTGCCGGGAAGCCGTCGAACACGGTTTTGCTGCCTGCGCTCTCCTCCCCCGGAACGTCCCGCTGGCCGCCCGGGTGCTGGCCGGCACGGGCGTGGCGGTGTGCGCGGCTGTGAGCTACCCGCTGGGTATCGTTCCGGCCGACATGAAGGCCAGGCAGGCTGCTGCCGCCGTCGCCGACGGGGCCGATGAAATCGACTACGTCATCAACGTCGGCGCCGCCAGGGACGGAGACTGGCAGACACTGGCCGAGGAGGCGGCCCTGGTCGTCTCGGCCAGCGGCGGGAAGGTCGTCAAGGCCATCCTCGAGATGCCCTGCCTGACCGAGCGGGAGGCCCGTGAAGCGGCGAGGGTCGTGGCCGACGCCGGGGTGACATTCGTCAAGAGTTCCACCGGCTACAAGGGGTTCAAAGAGATGCGGCCGACCACTGTGGACGACGTCAAGCTTATGGTCGATGCGGTCGCCGGCAAGGTGAAAGTCAAGGCCGCCGGGGGCATCAAGACCTACGAACAGGTCAAGGCCTTGGTGGCCGCGGGCGCGGAACGTATCGGGACCAGCAGCAGTCTGGCCATCATGGACGGCTGGTCTCCGGACTGACACGGAGGAAGGACGGAGAGGATGTGGCAGGCACGTCCGTGACGGAGAGGCTTCTCAGCGTCGACCTCACAGCCTCGGCTTTCGACGCCTTGGAGATTCCCGCCCGGCTCGTCGATGGCTACCTGGGGGGCGCGGCGCTCGGTTGGCGGCTGGCTTACGAGACTGTGGGGCCGCATGACGCGTACGACCCGGCGAACCCCGTGATAATCAGTTGCGGCGCTCTCGTCGGTACCGCGGCTCCAGGGGCGGCGAAGGTCTCGGCGACGACCCGTTTCCCCACTCTAGCCACCGAGGGCGGTCGCCAGTTCGTGGGTTCGTCCGTGGCGGGAGGTCGTGATTTCGGGGTGATGATGCGGGCTGCGGGCTGGTCGCACATCATCATCACGGGGAAGGCCCATCGTCCCGTCTATCTCCTCATCGACGATGAGGGGGCGGAGCTGGTCCCCGCGGACGACCTGTGGGGGAAGCAGGACGCCGACGAGACGGCGAAGGCCCTGCGGGAGCGGCACGGTTCGGAAGTAGGGGTGCTGTGCATCGGACCGGCCGGGGAGAACCTGGTTCGGTTCGCCATGGCCTTCGTCGACTTCAGCAACTCTCTCGGCCGCAACGGCCTTGGAGCCGTCCTTGGCTCCAAGAACCTCAAGGCCGTGGTCGTCAGGGGCACCGGCGGTGTCGAGCCCGCTGACCCGGACCGTTTCATGGCCGCCGCCGAGCGGGTCCGGCGTCGGGCGATGGAATGGAGCGGAAGACCGAGCTGGTTCAAGCTCGGCATGGGAGCGGGCTGGCCGATCTTCAAGTACACGCAGTACCCGGGTCGCTGGCCGAGGGACGTGTGGGAGCGGTTCTACGGGGAGCACAGGAGGCTGCCTGCCGTCGACCGTATTCTGGCCTGTTCGGCCTGTGCCATCGGTTGCCGGATAAAGTGGCGCATCCCCGAGGGCGAGTACCGGGGAGAGGTCGGAGCGGGCTCGCCTTTCGGGAAGAGCGCGACGTCCGGCCAACTTCTGGACGTAACCGACCAGAGCCGTATGCTTCATCTCGTCGGCCTCGCCAACAAGGCGGGCCTGTGTTTCTACACCTTCACGAGGCTGACGGACTGGCTCACGACTCTCTTCCGCGACGGGGTGATTACCAAGTCCGACACCGGCGGACTGGAGCTGAAACGGGACTACGAGACCTATCTGACTCTCCTGGACCTCGTGGTGCAGAGGAAGGGCGTCGGTGAGGTGATGGGTGAAGGCTGGATGGGAGTGGCCAGGGCCCTGTCGCTCGACCCGGACGACTACTGGTACGCGGGCATCTCCAAAGGGGTGGATTTCATCTATGACGCCAGGGCTGCGAACCTTCATCCTTTGATGTTCTCCTTCGTCACGAACCCCAGGCCGCATCACGGCGGACTGCACACTCTGACCACTGGCCGCAACCGCAGGCTTGAGGACATCCGCGGGCAGTTGGCCGAGTGGGGCGTCCCTGAGGAGGCCCTGGAGCGGGTCTTCACTCCGTCCTCGCACAACGGGAGCTTCAGCGTCGGACGTTATACGCGGTGGATGGAAGACGCGATGGCTGTACGGAACGCTCTCGGGGTCTGCTCGATGTACTCGGCCTTCGGGATGGAATCGATGCACGACCTGGCGGAGATGTACTCTGCTCTGAGAGGGTCCCGGGAGTTCAGTCCGTCGGACCTCCTCGAGGCGGGGGCTCGGGCCTTCAAGGTCAAGCGTGTCCTCAACGTGCGCTCCGGATTCTCAAAGGAAGACGACCGCATCCCCGAGGTTTGGCTGCGCCCCATGATGTCGCCGGAGGGGACTATCAGGACGATGGACTACTACGGCGAAGTGGAGCTTACAGCGGAGCGGTTCCAGAAGACCCTTGAGGAGTACTACGATGAGCGGGGTTGGGCGCAGGCCCTCCCACGCGAGCTGGAGGAGCCCCGCTTCCTCCCGGACCGCCTCGTGCCTGACGAGAACGCCGGGAGGGGGGAAGGCTCTTGAGGAAGCTCGTCGTGGCCGACCCGGAACTGTGCTACGGGTGCCGCACATGTGAGATGGTGTGCTCCCTCCACCTGACCGGTGCGTTCCGCCCGGGAGCCTCAGGAATCCATCGGCACACGCTGGTCGACGATCTGGGCTTCACTGCGGTGAGCTGCCTGCACTGTGCCGACCCGCTGTGTCTGCGGGCCTGCCCCGTCGGGGCCATCACCCGGGATGACAAGGGTACAGTCACGATAGACAGATCGGCCTGCGTCGGCTGCCTCACGTGTGCCTTGGTGTGCCCGGTCGGGGCTGTGTCTGTGGTGGACGGTCGACCGGTCAAGTGCGATCTCTGCGGGGGCGAACCTCTCTGCGCGAAGTGGTGCCCCCACGAGGCCCTTTCCGTGGTGGACGCCGCGGAAGTCGGCCTTGAACGCCGACGCTCCTTCGCCGAGCATGTCAGCCGCTCGGCCAGGCAAGCCACCGGTGGTCGGTACCCGGGGGGCGCTTAGACCGTGCGGTACGTCATCGTTGGAGGCGGTGCGGCGGGCATGAGCGCCGTCTCTGCCATTCGGGCCCTCGACCGGGAGGGCCGTATCGAACTAGTGCAGGACGAGGACCCACTGGCCTATTCCAGACCGACCCTCTTCGATGTGGTCGCCGGAAGACGAGAAATCGACTCCCTCAGGACCGCCGGCTCGGATTGGCCTGAGCGGCTGGGGGTGACGGTGTGGAAGGGCTGGAGAGCTGCCGAACTCCGCCCGGCCGAGCGGGTCCTCGTGACGGTGCCGGCCGGAGCCGAGCGGAGGGGCACATGGTCCCGCCTGCATCTTGAGTACGACCGGCTCCTGATTGCGACCGGGGCCAGAGCCCGTCGCGTGCAGCTTAGGGCAGTGGAGCGGCGCAGGGATGACCGCGTGCGGGTCCTCAGGACTCTGGGGCACGCTCTCGCCATCAGGGAGGAACTCTATCGGGTCCGGACGGCGGTCATTCTCGGCGGCGGCCCGCTGGCCTGCAAGATGGCCGAGACCCTGGCCGTGATGGGCAAGCGGGTGACCATGTTGGTCGAGAGCGGCCAGCTTCTGTCAAGGATGCTGCATCCGGAGGGGGCCCGTCTCGTGCAGGGCCTCCTGGAGGAACTGGGGGTGACCGTCCGCCTCGGGTGTGGAGAGGTGCACGTGGAGCAGCGGGAGGCCGGCCGGACCACAGTGCGGGTCCAGGGAGAGACGATGGAAGCTGATTTCGTCTTCGCGGCCAAGGGCGTCATCCCGGCGACGGGTTGGCTCGAGGGGAGCGGAGTGGTCCTGGCTCCCGGTGGCGGTGTGGAGGTGGACCACGAGCAGAGGACGAGCTGCGAGGGCGTCTTCGCCGCGGGGGACGTCGCGTCCACCCCGGACGCGGTCCGCGGGATGCGGGTCAATCATGGCAACTGGGTGAACGCCGTCCTGCAGGGACGTGTTGCGGCTCAGGCTATGGTGACCGGCCGTTCCTCCTCCCCTGGTTTCACCAACTGGAACGTGATGGTCGTGTGCGGCTACCCTGTGGCCTCCATGGGGTTGGTGAGGGCCGAGCCGTCCGACGAAGTCGTGGAGATAGGCGGCCGCAAAAGGTACAAAAGGTTGGTTCTCAGGGACGGCAGGCTCGTCGGAGTCCAACTGGTGGGCGAGACCGTTGGAGCGGGTGTGCTGAGATACAGACTGGCTCTCGGGTGCCGCGTTCGGCCACCTGATTGGAGCTTGCTTCTTCAGCCTGCGCTTACAGGTTGTGGCAAGGGGAGGCCCAGGTATGTCCCGCGAACTCGTAGGTAAGAGAGCTCTTGTGACCGGTGGTGGCCGAGGCATCGGTGAAGAGGTGAGCCGCCTCCTGGCGAGGCGGGGAGCCGTGGTTGTCGTCAATGACGTTGATGCGGACCAGGCCTCGCGGGTGGCTGATGACCTCGGTAGTGGAGGGTACCCCGCCCACGCCATGCCGGGGGACATCAGCACCTGGCCCGGGGCTGAGGCCGTGATCGAGGGGGCCGTGTCCTTGACCGGGGGGCTGGATATCCTCATCAACAACGCAGGTGCCATGGACAGGGCCTTCGTCGAGGAGATGGATCCCGGCGACTGGCGCCGCATAATGAGCGTGAACCTGGACGGCACTTTCTACTGCTGCCGGGCCGTGATACCGGTCATGAAGGACAACGGGTGGGGACGCATCGTCAACGCCTCGTCGATGTACGGCATCGTTCCTGAGGTGGGCCGAGCTCATTATTGCGTATCGAAGGCCGCGGTGGTGACGTTCACCCGGGTCCTCGCGGCTGAAGTGGCCAAGTACGGAATCACCGTGAACGCTTATGCGCCCGGAACGATTAACACGAGGATGGCCGCGGACGCGATCAGCAACCGAGCGGAGGAGAAACTCCGGGCCATTCCCGTTAGACGGTTCGGTACCGTTTCGGATGTGGCTGAACTCATTGGCTTCATCTGTTCACCGCGGGCGGATTACATCACGGGGGCTGTCTTTCAGGTCGATGGCGGGGTTCTTTCCGTCCAGAGTCCCTGGAAAGCGCGGCCAGCCTGAGGGACCCGGAAGAGCACACGGATAGAAAGGGGGTTCGGCTGACGGCGTAGGAGACTCGACAGCCGACGTCGCGGCCCCTGAGATGGTCAGCCTGACGCCGCGCGCACAGCAGATTCTCGCGGTTCTCCTATCCGCGAAGGCTGCGATGCCACTCTCACAGGTAGCCGAGGCTCTAGGCATCCCCGAACGGGCTGTACGGTACGACCTGGAGTTGGGCTCCGTATGGCTCAAGCATCAAGGCTTGAAGCTTGAGACGCAGTCCGGGGTGGGAGCCTGGATCAAGGGGTCACAAGCTGACAAGGTGCAGGCGTCGCGGAGACTCGGCAGTCTTCATGTCAGCCAGTTGAACCTCAACCCTGAGGACCGCCGCGTGGTTGCCTTGGCGATTCTTTTAGGTGCGGGCGAACCCGGCCAGGCCTGTGATTACGAACGATTGACTGAACTGCTGGGAATCTCCCACCGAACGGCGTACAGCGACCTGGTCGACCTGCGCAAATACCTGGCGGCCAAGGATGTCACCCTGTCCCGGCGTGCCGACGGGAGCTTCCATATTCAGGGCCCCGAGGTCGCCTTGCGCGAGATAGCGTTCCGGCTCATGGAGAGATGGGGCGCCGAGCGGGTCTGGAAGTATCTCCGCGCAGGGCCGGACAGCCCTGATGCCGAGTTGTACCGGCTCGAGTTAGGCAGTGTGGGCTGTTTTGTCGCGACGCTGCTGGCGCACGTCGATCCGGAGCCTCTGGTGCGGGCGGTCCAAGCCGGGCAGGAGTCCATGAAGGCGTCCTTCGCCGAACCCGACGTTTTCCCGCTCCTGCTGAAGCTGGCGTTACTTGTGAGGCGGGTCCTCAAGGGCTACGTGACTGTCGAGCCGGTCCTCGACACGGCCCTCCTCAGCACCCTTCCCGAGGCCGCAGCCGCCGCGTCAGTGGCCCGAGGCATCGAGAACGCCTATGGGTGCAGGTTGCCGACCGGGGAAGTCAGCCTTATCACCCTTTATGTCCTGGCCACGAAGACGGCCACTCACCCGGGGTCACCGGCGATGCCGGAGGATGTGCTCAGCAAGCTGGCGGGACACATCGTCGACGACCTTGTAAGCGACGTCTCCGACCGGTTGGGGTTAGACCTCGGTGTGGATTCGATGCTGCGGGAAGACCTCCGGGCGCATCTCAAGCCGGTCCTTATCAGGCTGGCCTTTTCCATGAAGATTCGCAATCCTCTTGAAGACCAGGTGAGGGAGGATTACCCAATCCTTTACCGTGTTGTGGAGGCAGCCGCGAGCGAAGTGGTCGCACCTCTGGTGGGTCCGGTCCCGTCTTCTGAATTGGCTTACCTCACGATGCATTTTGGTGCCGCCTTGGAGCGTGCTCCCAGGTTCACCGGTCAGCGCCTGAAGGCCCTCGTGGTCTGCTCGAGCGGTATCGCCACGTCCCGAATCTTGGCGTCACGGCTCGAGCGGGAGTTCTCTCGGTTGGACGTGGTGGACATCCGGCCGACCGCCTCCGTGGACATCTCGAAACTGCCCGATGTCGACCTGGTGGTGAGCACCACGCCTTTGCAATGTGAGGTACCTGTTGTCGTTGTCAATCCGCTTCTACCCGCCGGAGACCTCTCGGCTTTGGCCGAGAAGTTGAGGGCCCTGGAAAGGAAGGGACTCACTGAGCCTTCGACTGCGACTCGAGCTGCGCTTACGCCGAGTCGGATGCGGTCGAGCCTTTGTCTGGCTGAACTCCTTCACCACGGGCTGGTCAGTGTGTCGCTTCCGGTCCAGGACAGCGAACAGGCCATTCGCGAGGCTGGAAGGCTCCTTGTTCTGGACGGAGCGGTCGAAGAGCGATACGTCGAGGCCATGGTCCGCACTTACCGGGAGGTCGGGCCTTACATCGTGATTGCGGCCGGTGTCGCCTTGCCCCACGCCCGGCCCGAGGACGGCGCAATCCGCGTGGGGCTGTCGGTCGTGACCCTGGCCGACCCCGTGCCCTTCGGGCATAGGACCAACGACCCTGTGAGCGTGGTCTTTGCTTTTGCCGGGATAGACTACTTCTCGCATCTGAGAGCCTTCACCGAACTCGCCAGCCTCTTCCGTGACCCGGAACGGCTCGCAGCCGTCCGACAGGCGCGGACCGCTGACGAGCTCTTAACGGTGATTCTCTCCGCTGTGACGTGACCTCATGGAACGGGCTCCACCACGAGGACGTCGAGGTCGCGCATCCCGAACCTGAGAAGTTCTTCATGGGGAAGGTCGAGGAAGAGGTCGATACGGTTCCCCTTCACCGCGCCACCGATGTCGGCCGCGACGGCGTACCCGTAGCCCTCGATGAAGAGGTGGGTCCCGAGAGGGATGACGGAAGGGTCGACGGCCACGATGCCTTCCCTGACCGGGATGCCCAGGAAGCAAAGGCCCGCCCACGGGGTCCCGGCGCCCGTCTCGGGGCCGTAGGCCGTGGCCGTAAGAGCCAGTCGGCTCGAGGCGGGGACCTCCGGACCGCCGGGCGCGACGGCGATGCTGGTGGCGGGCGGAGGCACGGCGGCCCTCAACCGCTGGATGATGGCGGCGGCCTCGGCCCGCGTGCATGTTCGCTTCGGGGCGAAGGTCCCGTCGGGCATGCCGTTGACGAGTCCCTCGCGGCCGGCCAGGGCCACGGCGGCCCGGGCCCACTCCGAGACGAGGCCTCCGTCGGCGAAGAGCTCCCGGACGGCCGAAAGGGCCTCCGACCACGACATCTCGTTCACCCGCCCCGCCCATCCGGCGGCCCGCACCGCGAAAACGGCCGCCTGCTCTCTCGTCACCGATAGGTCGGGCCCGAACCGGTCCTGGTCCACCCCCTCCGTCAGGCCCAGGCGGTAGGCCAGGGTGACATAGTCGCGGTGCCAGGCGCCTTCCGGTGTGTCGCTGAAGGTGGTCGAGCCCCGGCCGAAGCCTTTCCCGCCGAGGGCCGGGTCGTAGGCCGCTTGGGCTTCAAGAGAGAAGCCTCTGGCCCGGATGAGGGCGGTGAGGAACTCCGCCCGGGTCACCGTCCGGTCCGGTTCGAAGCGGCCGCCTCCGGTCCCCTCGAGGACGCCGGCCCCGGCGAGCGCGGTGATGGCTCCGGCGGCCCAATGGTCGGGGGGCACGTCCGTGAATGCCTGCTCTGGGGTGGGAGGGGTGGGGGCCGTGGCTTCATCAGCCCGGGCCGGAGCCGCCAGCCACGGCGCCCCGAGCACCATGACCGCGGACAGGGCCAAGGCGACAGCGAGACGCGGAAAGCGGAAAGGGCGATGAGAAACAGGCGCTAGGGGCATCTCCTCTGGACTCCTCGTGCCGGCGGACTTCGCGGTCACCGGCGAAGAGGTTCTTCGTGGACCGGACCTGGACCCCCAGGTAGGTTGTGGGAATTCGGAGGCGGTGGCGCTCGGGGGTCGTAGCGGCTCACCCCGACTCAAGGCGGTCTGTTCGTCCGGGCTCGGCTCTTCCCCCGGCCTATTCTGAAGGAGGAAAAAAGAGGAGGAAGTCGGACTTAGGTGAGGAAGGTAGCTGGCCCGGGCATCAGTGACACATCCTGCTGATAAGGTGAGCAGCGTGTCCTCGTCATTCACTCCGTTCCGGCTGAACACCACAGAGCTCCGCAACCGCCTGGTCCGTGGTTCGACGGCCGAGTGCATGGCCGACTCGGCCGGCAGGGTCACGGGTGACCTGTTGCGGCTTTACCGACGGCTCGCCGCAGGAGGAGTCGGACTCATCGTCACCGGTGGCGCGTACGTCCACCCTCAGGGTCGTGGTTACGAAGGATGTCTGGGCGTGCACCACGATGACCTGGTTCCGGGACTGTCTGAGCTGGTCAAGGCGGTCCATCAGCGTTCCACACCCATCCTCCTGCAGCTATATCACAGTGGGCGCCAGAGGCGTCCGGACGAGGGCGAGGCACTGGCTCCCTCACCGGTGCCGGACACCAGCACCGGGGTGGTGCCGAGGGCGCTCCGTGCCTCGGAGATCGAGGAACTCGTGGAAGCCTTCGGCGACGCGGCGGTCCGGGCGCGCAGAGCCGGCTTTGACGGAATCCAGGTCTGCGCCTGCAACGGGCATCTGGTCCATCAATTCCTGTCGCCTTACACCAATCGGCGCACGGACGACTGGGGTGGGACACCGGAGAAGAGAAGACGCTTCCTGTTGGAGCTGACCAGGAACATCCTGGAGAGAACGGGAGACGGCTTCATCGTGGCGGTCAAGATAGCCGTGCGCGACCACATACGCGGCGGCTTGAACCTGCCCGAAGCCATTGACGCCTGCCGGGAGCTGGACGCCCTGGGGATATCCGCCCTGGAGATTGCCGCCGGCATGTACGAATCCGGATACTTCATCGCTCGCGGGGACATCCCCATGGATGTACTGCGCCAGCTCGGCCTCATGGACCACCTCCCGACTGGAACCAGGATATCCCACCAGATCATGGCGCGGCTGGTGGCCTCGCTGACACCCAAGCGCAACTACCTCCTACCCTACGCCCGCGCGGTAAGGAAAGCCGTGAGGACCCCGCTCATGGTCGGGGGAGGAATCAGGAAGAGAGAAGTCATGGACCGTATCATCGACACCGGCCAGGCGGACCTTATCACCCTCAGCCGGCCCCTGGTCAGAGAGCCCCTGTTGCCCGAGCGACTTGCCAGAGAGGAGAGGGGCACCGCGACCTGCCGGTCATGTAACCGCTGTACCATCCTGGTGGGGGCCGGCTACCCGCTCCGGTGTTATGCCGGCACAGATGTCAGCCGGCTTCGCAGACAGAACAGGCGGGGGCGCCAAGGGCCATGACGACAGGTGGGAGTGACGACAGG